>NZ_JBICWR010000002.1:55528-437277 GCF_043199855.1 Streptomyces sp. NPDC048521 | reverse complement strand
GCCCGTCGAGGGGCCCGCACGGGCGGGGGCTGCCGACCCGGATCCCGGCGGTGTGCCGGCACGCCCCGAAAGCCGCCCCGGCTTCCGTCGGCGTACCGGCACGCCCCGAACCGGCCTGCGTGCCGCGTGCCCTGTCCAGGTGGGCGCGTCCTGAGCGCGTCGTACGCTCAGCCCCGTCCCCACGGGAGCGTGAGCGCCCGTCCCTGGGTGCGGCCCGCCTCGGCGGCCGGCCGGCGGGTGGCCGGATCCAGGGCGTTGTCGCCGATCGCCGCCGCCGACGCCTCGTCGGGCGCGACGAGCACGACTTCGGCGCCCCGGGCGCGCAGCTCCGCCACGGAAGGCTCCAGCGGCTGCTCGCTGGGGAACGGCTCGGTGGTGCCCAGCGGCACCAGCACCAGCACCCGGTCCGCGCCCGCGGCGAGATCGACGTTGGCGATGGACCGCACCCCGCCGTCCACGTACCGGCGCGCGCCGATCGTCACCGGCGGCCACACGCCCGGTACGGCACAGCTCGCCGCGACGGCGTCCACCAGGGGTACGCCCGAGGTCCCGTCGAAGACGCGCGGCTCACCGCTCTCCGCGTCGACCGCGACGACCTTCAGCGCCCGCTCCGGCCACCCGTGGGACGGCAGCCGGGACTCGATCACCGCGCGCCGCTCCCGCTCGGAGACCGTCCGCGCCCCGAGCGCCATCCGTCCGACCGCGCGCCGCACCTCCGGTACGTCCGCGGTCGATCCGATGGCGGTGCCGATCTCCGCGGCGAACTTCTCCAGGTCCATCTCGGCCATGATCTCGGCGGCCTGCAGCGCGGGGTCCACCTGCCGGGCGTACAACTCCTCCAGGCTCAGCCCGCTGCCCACCTGGGCCGCCACGGTCGAGCCGGCGGAAGTCCCCACGAGCAGATCGGCCCCGGTCACGTCCTGCCCGCCGTCGGCGAGCCCCGCCAGCAAGCCGGTGAGCCAGGCGATCCCGCCCACCCCGCCGCCACCCAGCACCAACGCCTCGGTCATGCCAGCCCCTTCCCCGCGCTCCCTGACCCATTTCTACGACATGGCGCGGGCCGCGGGCATCCCCTCCGGGCAAGGTGGGACGTAAGCTCCAACCCGGTTCGAGGGGTTCGGCCGTGGTCGCGGACAGGAGGTGTCCGCAAGCGGCGTTAGCGTGCGGGCATGACGAAGAGCAGCGCGTACCAGGGCAGTCCGGCGAGCGCCCCCCTACTGGACACACGTGCCCTGAACCGTGCCACCCTCGACCGGCAGCTGCTGCTGCGCCGCTCCTCGCGGTCCGCCCTGGACGCCGTGCGCCACCTGCTCGGCCTCCAGGCGCAGAACGTCAGACCGCCCTACTACGCCCTCGCCGCCCGCCTGGACGGCTTCGCGCCGGAGCACCTGTCCGCGCTCATGGCCGGCCGCGAGGTCGCCCGGCTCGTCACCCTGCGCTCCACCGTCCACACCCACACCGCCGACGACTGCCTCGCCCTGCGCCCTTTCGTCCAGCCGGCCCGTGACCGGGACCTGACGAACTTCCGCAAGGGGCTGGGCGGCGTCGACCTGAACCGGCTGGCCGCCCTCACCCGCGAGCTGGTCGAGGCCGAGCCGCGCACCATGGCGCAGTTGCGGCAGGCGCTCGGCGCCGAGTGGCCGGACGCCGACCCGCGGGCCCTGGCCGTCGCCGCCCGCTGCACCCTCCCGCTCGTCCAGGTCACCCCGCGCGGCCTGTGGGACGAGAGCGGGCAGGTCGCCCTCACCACCGCCGAGCGCTGGCTGGGCCGCCCGGCGGGCCGGGCCCCGGCACCGGAATCCGTCGTCCTGCGCTACCTCGCCGCCTTCGGCCCGGCCTCCGTCAGGGACATGCAGACCTGGGCCGGACTGACCCGCCTCCGGGACGCCTTCGAGCGGCTGCGCCCCGAACTGGCCGGCTTCCGGGACACCGGCGGAGCCGAACTCTTCGACCTGCCCGACGCCCCGCGCCCCGACCCGGACACCCCGGCCCCGCCCCGCTTCCTGCCCGAGTACGACAACCTCCTCCTCGCCCACGCCGACCGCACCCGCGTCGTCCCACCCGCGTACCGGGGCCGCAGCCGGCAGGGCAACCAGGCCTACCGCACCCTCCTCGTCGACGGCTTCCTGGCCGGCCTGTGGAAGCTCGACGGCGGCACCCTCGTCATCGAGACCTTCGCCGAGCCGACCAGGGCTCAGCGGGCGGAGGTGACCGCGGAGGGGGAGCGGATGCTGCGGACCATGCACCCGGGTGCCGCGTACGACATCCGGTTCGGGGACGTCGTACGGCGGTGAGCGCCCGCCGGGGCTCCGTCTACAGTCGGCCCATGGAACTGCGCCAGCTCAGCTACTTCGTCGCGGTCGCCGAGGAGTTGCACTTCGGGCGCGCGGCCGACCGGCTGCACATCGTGCAGTCGGCGGTCAGCCAGCAGATCCAGCGGCTGGAGCGGGAGTTGGGCGCCGAGCTGTTCGACCGTTCGCCGCGTCGTGTGCGGTTGACCGGGGCGGGGGAGCGGCTGCTGCCCGAGGCGCGGGCGGTGCTCGCGGCGGCGGAGAAGGCGCGGGCGGCCGTGGCGGCGCCCGCCGGGCTGCGCCTCGGCACCAGCACCGGCCTCGGCGCGCATCTGGACCGGGTGCTCGCCGCGTTCGCCCAGCGGGCGCCGGACGTGCCGGTGGAGCTGTTCTCGCTGCCGGCCGGCGAACGGCTGGCCCGGGTCGCGGCGGGCGGGCTGGACGCCGCGTTCGTCCGGTCGGCCGAACCCCCGCCCGGCGTACGGGTGCTGCCGCTGTGGCCCGACCCGCTGGTGGCCGCCCTCCCGGCCGGGCACCCGCTCGCGGCCCGGGCCGAGATCGACCTCGCGGACCTGGCCGGACTGCCCCTCGCCCTCACCCCGCGCCGCACCAACCCGGCCCTGGTCGATCTGGTCGTCGGCGCCTGCCACGCGGCGGGGTTCGAGCCGTCGCCGGGACCGGCCGGCGGCTCGCTGCACGACACCCTCGCCACCATCGGCGCCCGGCCCCTGTGGACGGTCGTCTACGCCTCCCACGCGCGCGTGCTGCACACGCCCCGAGTGGCGTACGTCCCCTTCCGCGCGCCCGGTCTCGCCCTCGTCACGGGTCTCGCCGTACCCGCCGCGGACCCCACCCCGCACCTGGAGACGCTGCTGCTGGCCTGCGGTGATCAGGAAAGCTGATCGCTGCGGTCGCGGACTGCTCCTTGGACCCGAGGGCGGCAGGCGGTGGACTGGACCCACCAGGACAGCAGGCGGCAACAACCGCCCCGCACACGGGAGTCAGTCATGCCGATCGTCACCATCCAGCAGGGCCCGCGCGACGTCGAGCTCAAGCGGGACCTCGTCAAGCGGGTCACCGACGCCTTCGTCGACGCGTACCGGATCCCGGCGGAGACCGTGCAGGTGTGGATCCACGAGGTGCCCGCGGACAGCTGGGGCGCGGCCGGGAAGCTTACCGCCGACAAGTAGCCGGGCCATGGAGAGGGAGGCGTTGCGGGCCGCTCGTGGTGGCTCGCAACGCCCCCCTGGCAGTTACCCGAGGGGTGCTCGGGGAGTCTTCCGGGTCACGAGTTGACCTGCGTGGTCACCAGGTCCGAGAAGGTGGTCAGCCGGGTGTACACACCCGGGTAACCCGCCTCCGCGCACCCCTCGCCCCAAGAAGTGATCCCTGCCAGGACGCCCCCGATGAGCAGGGGACCGCCGCTGTCGCCCTGGCAGGTGTCTACGCCGCCGGAGGTGTATCCGGCGCACACCATGTCGGACTGGACGAAGTCCGAACCGTAGGAGGAACGGCAGCTGGTGTCGGACACGACCGGTACGGTCGCCGTCCGCAGCTGGTTGGAGGAGCTGCCGTTCTCCGAGGTGGTGCCCCAGCCGAGGATCCGGGCCGTGCCGCCGGCCGCGTACACGCTCGTCTGGGAGGAGGAGACGTACTTCGCCGCCGTGTACGGCATCGACGTCGACAGGGTCAGCACGGCCACGTCGTCGCCGTTGGTGGCGTCGGTGTAGTCCGGGTTGATCCAGATCTTGCTGACCTTGCTGACCGTGCCGTTGGTGCCGTTCAGGTAGGTCCGGCCGCCGACCACGCGCACGCTGCCGGTCGTCTCGCCGACCATGCAGTGCGCGGCCGTCACCACCTTCTTGGCGGCCACCAGGGTGCCGCCGCAGAACTGGCTCCCGGACGCGTCCGTGATCTGCATCATGAACGGGTACGCGGTCGTCGTGGTGGTCGTACCGCCCACGATGGGCTGGGGAGCGGCGCTCGCCGTGGGGGAGGCGAGCAGCGCGGTCGCCGCCGCGGCGGCGGTGGCCAACAGGGTCGCGGCGGTCTTTCTGGCACGTCTGGGCCCGAACATGAGTCTCCTCAGTGGGGGTTGCACCGGTGGGGGGTCGCGCGGGTGTGGGTTGTTCACGGGGGTCGCGGGACCGACCCCCGTGTGCCCGGGCGAGCGGCACGCCCTTTACGCTAGGACCCGGAACCCTCGGCTCCCAATGAGGGAACCCCCTAGGGGGTTGGGTGAGGGAAAACCCTCGGTCCGGTTCAGTTAACCGGCCGTGTTCTCACTTCGCGCGCCGACCTGCCGCCAATCGGACGATGTCGACGCGTGATCGGATCCCCAGCTTGCGATAGACCCGGGTCAGGGTCGCCTCCACCGTCTTCACGCTGATGAACAGCCGTGCCGCGATCTCCCGGTTGGTGGCGCCCTCCATGACGAGCGCGGCGACCTGACGCTCCATCGCGGCCAGGATGTCCAGCGCGTCCAGGGCGTCCGGCACGGCGAGCGCGGGTTCCGGCTCGCGGGTGGTGAGCGCCTCGTCCACCTGGCGCAGCCAGGGCAGCGCCCGGCAGCGGCGGAACATCCGGGTGGCCTCGTCGAAGGCTGCCGTGTTCTTGCGGACCGTCTCCGCGGCGCCCGGGCCGGGGGTTCGCGCGGCGCGCCGGCCCGGCAGCCGGGCCAGCGCGAACGCGGCCCGGGCCTCCTCCAGACCGTAGCCCAGCTTGCCCAGCCGGTCCTGAGCGGACGTCAGCTGGGCGACCGCGGCCTCCAGGTCTCCCAGGGCGGCACGCACCAGGGCCTCGGCGCGGTCGAGGACGGCGAGCACGCTCTCCCGGCCGAGCCTGAGCGCGTGCTCGCGGCTCGCGTCGATGACGTCCTGCGCCTCGGCCGGTTCACCGATCCGGACCAGCGCCTCGGCGAGGTCGCCCTGCCAGCGGCCGCGGGCCGGGTCGGTGATGCCGAGGGCCAGCTCCAGGCTGCGCACCCGGCGCAGGGAGCGGACCGTGCCCGCCGGGTCCCCGGCCACCAGCTGGGCGTACCCGAGGGCGCCCAGGGCCCGGGAGAGGTACATCTGGTCGCCGTCCTCCTCGGCGTGCGCCACCGCCTCCCGCGCGAGGGCGAGTGCCCGGTCCACGTCACCGCCGGAGGCCTCCGCGAGCGAGGTGAGCATCGCCGAGGCGGTCTCGCCGATCCCGGAGTCCCGGGCCAGCCGCAGGCTCTCGCGGGCCAGTTCCAGGGCCCGGCCGCAGTGCCCGGCGCGCAGTTCGGTCTCGGCGAGCCCGCGCAGGAAGTGCACCTCGCTCTCCACCGAGCCGCGCCGGCGCACCTCGCGCAGCAGCGCGGTGACCGTCGCCCGGGCCTCGGCCAGCTGGTCGCCCATGATCAGCCAGCGGAACCGGGCGCTGCCCGCACCGTTGTGATGCCAGGCCACCCTCGGGTCCTGGGGTTCCCGCAGGGCGCGCTTGATGGTGCGGGGCGCCTCCGGATGGCCCATCAGGGTCTCGGTCTGCGCCTGGAAGGCGAGGGACAGCAGCTCGGTGCGCCGGTCCCCGCCGCGCGCGGCCAGCTCGGCGGCGTGCGCGGCCGCCTCGCGGGCCTCGGTGAAGTCGCCCTCCACGATCAGCGCCCGCCAGGCCAGCTGGTAGTGGACGAGGGCCAGCAGCCGGGGGTCGTCACCGGCGTCGGCGAGGGCCTGCGGGAAGACGGCGTCGACCTCGGCCATGGTGTGGCCGGCGGTGTCGATGACGATGATCCAGGCCCGCACCCGGTCGGTGGGCACACTCGCCCGGGTGAGCACCTCCCGGGCGATGTCCCGGGCCAGGTCGACCTCACCGGCGGTGATCGCGTCCTCGGCGGCCTGGAGCCGGCGCTCCTCCTGGCTCGGTACGCCGTCGGCCGGTGTGTGCCGGGCGGCGAGCAGCCCGAGATGGGCGGCGACCGACGGCGCTCCCCGGTCGCGGGCGAGGGCGGCGGCCTCGGCGAGCCGGGCGGCGACCTCCGGGTCGGTGCCGGTGGTGGCCAACGCCAGGTGCCGGGCCCGTTCGATCGGGTCACAGGCGGCGGTGGACAGGGCCGCGTGCGCGGCCCGCCGCTCGTGGGCGGGCGCCTCCGCGTACAGCGCGGCGGAGATCAGCGGGTGCGCGAACCGTACGGCCGGGGCGTCGGGCTCGGTGGCCAGCAGCCCGAGTTCGGCGGCCTGCGCGCACTCCGCCTCGGCGTGTTCCCGGCCGGCCGCGTGCAGCAGCGCCGGGGTGGGCCGGGCACCGGCGCTGGCCACCAGCAGGGTGCGGCGGGCCTCGACGGACAGCATGTCCAGGCGGCTGAGCACCAGGGCGCGCAGCGAGGTGGGGACGGGCAGCGGTTCGCCCGGGCGGGGCGGGGTGGGGTTCTCGGCGAGGGCGCGGCCGAGTTCCAGCGCGAAGAGCGGGTTGCCGCCGCTGGTGCGGTGGATCTCGCGGACGGTGGAGCGGGGCAGGCCGCCGTGGCCGCGGTGGTCGAGCAGCTGGGCGACCTGGGGGCGGGAGAGCGGGCCCAGCCGGACGGCGAGCGTGCCGGGCGGGCAGGCGCGCAGATGAGGGTCGTACTCCTGGCTCTCCGTGCCTTCCGTCCGTACCGCGCACAGCAGTTGCACCGGGGTGCCTTCCAGCCGCCGGGCGGCGAAGCCGAGCAGTTCGGTGCTGGCCGGATCCAGCCACTGCAGATCGTCGGCGACGAGCAGGACGGGACCCTGGGCGGCCAGGGCGCGCAGGGCGGAGAGCACCGCGAGGCGCAGGGCGAGGCCGTCACGCTGGAGGCTGGACTCGCCGCGGCCGGTGAGCGCCGACTCCAGGGCGGTGCGCTGGGCGGCGGGCAGCCGGGGCGAGACGTCGTCGAGGACCAGGCCGAAGAGGTCGGCGAGGGCGAGGAACGGCAAGTGGGATTCGGACTCCGTGGCCGAGCAGCGCAAGACGGTGCGCGCGGTGGCCGCGTATTCCTCGGCCAATGCCCGCAGGACGGTGGATTTCCCTATTCCGGCGGGACCGTGAAGCAACACACTGCCACCCGAGGCGAGTTGGTCACGGGCGCTCGTGAACAGCTCCTCGCGGCCGATGACCAGGTCGGGGCGGCACCTGGCAGGCTCCTGGAAGTCCCGTCGCACGGTCACCGCTCCCCTCGTGTGTCGTGTCCTGACCAAATTCTAGGCAACGATCCTCGAAATTCGGACGGAAGCCCTGGTGAGGGAAATAACAAACGGTCAAGCACAGGGAAATTCAAAGCGTCGCCGGATGAATGGGAAGGTTTCCTTACCCGCTTCCCCGTCCGCCCGGCCTAGGGCAGCAGTCCCGCCCTGCGGGCCGCGGTCACCGCCTCCCCTCGGGTGTGCGCGCCCAGCTTCCGCATCGCGGAGCGCAGATAGCCCTTGACCGTCTCCGGGCGCAGCCCCAGCCGTTCGGCCACGGCCGCGTTGGTGGCACCCGCCGCCACCCAGGAGAGCACGTCCAGTTCGCGCGGCGCCAGGCTCGTGCCGCCGGCCGGCCGCGGCGCGGTCAGCAGCCCGCACGCGGCGAGCAGTTCCGCCCGCAGCCGCGGATCGGCGATCCGCGGCGCCAGCGCCCGCAGCGCCGCGTGCGCCTCGCGCACCTGCTCCCAGGCGGCACCCCGCTCGCCGGCGGCGGGCTCCGGCCGGGCCGCCGCCAGCAGCCCCCGCGCCTCGTCCCGCACCACCAGCGCCTGCTCCACGTCCCGCGCCACCGCCATCGCCGCGCCCAGCGTGCGGTCGCCGAGCGGCTGCGCCGAGCGCAGCGCGCCGTACAGCACCCCGCGCACCCGCCGCCGTACGACGACCGGCACCGCGAGCACCGAGCGGATGCCCTCGGCGGCCACCGGCACATCGTACTCGTGGCTGATCTGCCGGGAGCTGGAGTAGTCCGTCACCGCGCACGGGCGGGCCAGCGCCACCGCCTTGCCGCCGAGCCCGTTGCCGGAGGTCACCGCGAGCGAGCGCAGGGCGGCCGTGGCCGTGCCGCTCAACTCGCTGATCCGGATCCGCGGCCGGCCCGACTCGACCAGCCCGCCGAAGGCGACCGGGAGACCGGTCACGTGCCGCAGCCGGGCCAGCGCGCCGCCGATCTCCACCGCTCCCGCCGCCTGTGCCGTCACCTTGTCCGCCCCTTCGGTCACCCACACCCCCGTTCGGGGGTAGTGAGACCTGCATCACGGATTAGACGATGCCAGAGAGCCGCCCGGCAATGGTCCGGAACACGGGAGTGAGCTGGAGGGCACAGGGCGCCCGGAGGCGAGCGACCAGAAAGCTAGGAGGACACGGATGACGACGGCGACGGAGCTGTTCCGCGGGGCACGGGACTTCCTGCTGGAGCACCGCGAGGACTACGCCACCGCCTACGCCGGGTTCGCGTGGCCGCGGCCCGAGCACTTCAACTGGGCGCTGGACTGGTTCGACGTGATCGCCGACGGGAACGACCGGACCGCCCTGCACATCGTGGAGGAGGACGGCACGCAGACCCGGCTGTCCTTCGCGGAGATGTCCGAGCGGTCGAACCGGGTCGCCCGGTGGCTGCGTGATCGGGGCGTCACCGCCGAGGACCGCGTCCTCGTCATGCTCGGCAACCAGGCCGAGCTGTGGGAGACCGCGCTGGCCGCGATGAAGCTGCGCGCGGTCGTCATCCCGGCCACCCCGCTGCTCGGCCCGGCCGACCTGCGCGACCGCGTCGACCGGGGCCGGGTCAAGCACGTGATCGTGCGGGCCGAGGACACCGCCAAGTTCGACGACGTGCCCGGCGTCTACACGCGGATCTCCGTCGGCGGTCTTCCCCAGGAGGGCTGGGAGCCGTACGAGGACGCGTACACCGCCCCCGCCGACTTCGTCCCCGACGGCCCCACCCTGGCCGACGACCCGCTGATGCTCTACTTCACCTCGGGGACGACCGCCCGCCCCAAGCTGGTCGAGCACACCCACACCTCGTACCCCGTCGGACACCTGGCCACCATGTACTGGATCGGCCTCAAGCCCGGCGACGTGCACCTGAACATCTCCTCGCCCGGCTGGGCCAAGCACGCCTGGTCCAACCTGTTCGCCCCCTGGAACGCCGAGGCGACCGTCTTCATCTTCAACTACACCCGCTTCGACGCGGCCCGGCTGATGGCCGAGATGGACCGGGCCCAGGTCACCACCTTCTGCGCCCCGCCGACCGTGTGGCGCATGCTCATCCAGGCCGACCTCGGCCGGCTCGCCACCCCGCCGCGCGAGGTCGTGGCCGCGGGCGAGCCGCTCAACCCCGAGGTCGTCGAACAGGTCCGGCGGGCCTGGGGGGTCACCGTCCGGGACGGCTTCGGGCAGACCGAGACGGCGGTCCAGGTCTCCAACAGCCCCGGCCAGGAACTGAAGACCGGCTCGATGGGCCGCCCGAGTCCCGGCTACCGCGTCGAACTCCTCGACCCGGTCTCCGGCGCCCCCGGCGCCACCGAGGGCGAGATCGCCCTCGACCTCGCCGAGCGCCCCGTCGGCCTGATGACCGGCTACCACGGCGACCCCGACCGCACCTCCGAGGCCATGGCGGGCGGCTACTACCGCACCGGCGACATCGCCTCTCGGGACGAGGACGGCTACCTGACCTACGTCGGCCGCGCCGACGACGTCTTCAAGGCCTCCGACTACAAGATCAGCCCCTTCGAGCTGGAGAGCGCGCTGCTGGAGCACGAGGCGGTGGCCGAGGCGGCCGTCGTCCCCGCGCCGGACGAGCTGCGGCTCGCCGTGCCCAAGGCGTACGTCGTCCTCGCCGAGGGGTGGGAGCCCGGACCCGGCACCGCCAAGGCCCTCTTCGAGCACTCCCGCGAGGTGCTCGCCCCCTACAAGCGCATCCGCCGCCTGGAGTTCGGCGCGCTGCCCAAGACCGTCTCCGGCAAGATCCGCCGGATCGAGCTGCGCGAGGCCACGGCCGCGGGCTCCCAGGACGAGTACCGCGAGGAGGACTTCCGGTGACCGCAGAGCCGTCGTACACCCACGGGACGGGCAGCACCGCCCTGCTCGGTGACACCATCGGCGCCAACCTCGACCGGGCCGTGGCCGCCTGGCCGGACCGCGAGGCCCTGGTCGACGTCCCCTCCGGCCGGCGCTGGACCTACAGGGAATTCGCCGCCGACGTCGACACGCTGGCGTACGCGCTGCTGGCGAGCGGAGTCGCCAAGGGCGACCGCGTCGGCATCTGGGCGGTCAACTGCGCCGAGTGGGTGCTGGTGCAGTACGCCACCGCCCGCGTCGGCGCCGTCATGGTCAACATCAACCCGGCCTACCGCACGCACGAGGTGGAGTTCGTCCTCAACCAGGCCGGAATCTCCATGCTGTTCGCGTCCGTCCGTCACAAGGCGAGCGATTACCGGGCGATGGTCGAGGAAGTACGGGGCAGATGCCCGCGGTTGAAGGAGACCGTCTACATCGGGGACCCGGCCTGGGAGGCGTTCACCGCACGCGGTGCGCGGGACCGGCGGGACGAACTGGAGGCCGTCGCGGCGTCCTTGTCCTGCGACGACCCCATCAACATCCAGTACACCTCGGGCACGACCGGCTTCCCGAAGGGTGCGACCCTCTCCCACCACAACATCCTCAACAACGGTTATTTCGTGGGGGAGTCGATCGCCTACACGGAACAGGACAGAATCTGCATTCCCGTCCCCTTCTATCACTGTTTCGGCATGGTCATGGGCAATCTGGCCGCCACCTCGCACGGCGCCTGCATGGTCGTCCCGGCCCCCTCCTTCGAGCCGAGGGCCACCCTGGAGGCCGTGCAGCAGGAGCGCTGCACGTCCCTGTACGGCGTCCCGACCATGTTCATCGCCGAGCTGAACCTCCCGGACTTCGCCTCCTACGACCTCTCCACCCTGCGCACAGGCATCATGGCCGGCTCGCCCTGCCCGGTGGAGGTGATGAAACGGGTGGTCGCCGAGATGCACATGGAGGAGGTCTCCATCTGCTACGGCATGACGGAGACGTCACCGGTGTCGCTGCAGACACGGATCGACGACGACCTGGAGCACCGCACCGCCACCGTCGGCCGTGTCCTGCCGCACCTGGAGGTCAAGGTCGTCGACCCGGCGACCGGCGTCACCCGGCCGCGCGGCAGCGCCGGCGAGTTGTGCACCCGTGGCTACAGCGTGATGCTCGGCTACTGGAACGAGCCGGAGAAGACCGCCGAGGCCGTCGACGCGGGCCGTTGGATGCACACCGGGGACCTGGCGGTGATGCGGGAGGACGGGTACGTCGAGATCGTCGGCCGCATCAAGGACATGATCATCCGGGGCGGCGAGAACATCTACCCGCGCGAGATCGAGGAGTTCCTCTACGCCCACCCGAAGATCAGGGACGTCCAGGTCGTCGGGGTGCCGCACGAGACGTACGGCGAGGAGGTCCTCGCCTGCGTCATCCCGCGTGACGCGGCCGACCCGCTCACCCTGGAGGAGCTGCGCGCCTTCTGCCAGGGCCGGCTCGCGCACTACAAGATCCCCAGCAGGCTCCAGATCCTCGACTCCTTCCCGATGACGGTGTCCGGCAAAGTGCGCAAGGTCGAACTGCGCGAGAAATACCAGGTGTGAAACGACGGAAAGCGAGCATGCGGTGAATGCTCGACGGCGGGTCCCGGGCAGGCGAGCGCGCAGTCGGCGGCGCACTCGGCCCGGGACCCGCCGGCACGCGCGCGGCGGTCAGACCCGCCCGTCCCGCGTCCTGGTGCCCGGTTCCGGCGCGCCTTCGGCGTCCAGCGCCTCGGCCGGGTCGTTCGCCGGCTGCGGGACGCCTGTGAGGTCCAGGACGAACAGCGGGATCGCCAGCGCGTCGGCGCGGGCGCGGGCCTCGTCGGTGTAGCCGGCGAGGGAGAAGTACGCACAGTCCGCGGACTCCGTCATCGCCGTCAGCCACAGGCACTCCACGTCCCGCGACGCGGCCGGCCGCACGGTCGGGTCCACCTGGGCGAGCAGCCCGCGGGCGGCGAGCCCGATGCCGTTCGTCGGCCGCTGGTCGGCCCGGCGGATGTCCTGGTAGCCGAGCCGGCGCAGATGGAGCGCGGCGGCGGTGACGGCGTCGCGGGCGGTCCGGACGGTGCGGGGCTGGAAGGCGGGACGGTGAGCGGCCGCCACCCGCGGATCGGGTTCGGCTCGGGCCGGTGCCTGCCCCTCTGCCTGGTCCGCCGGCGTGCCCGTCACCGGGACGCGCAGCACCGTGCCGCACGGGCAGCCCAGCTCCGGGTGCGGCCACTGGTTGCGGTGCCCGCAGGCGGCGCACGGCACGGTGAGCCACTCGTCGTCCCAGGCGCGGTGTGCCGTCACGACCGGCTCGGCGGCCGGATCCAGCCGTGGGGCGGTGGGCGCGCCGCATGCGCAGGGGTACGCCGGCGCGGTGTAGAGGTGCTCCCGCCGACAGGCCGGACAGCGCACCGGCACGCTCTCGGGCATGGCCCACTCCAAAGGCGTCGCGTCGCAACAGTCGTCTCAGGACAGCGCCTCCCATGGTCCTCCTGCCCTCCCCCCTCTGTCCGGCGGTTGCCGTGTCTCGGCCGGATCGACGACGTCTCGGCCTCTCTTGACGGCGTTCGCCCACCCCCCTACATTGCTTCCAGATAGCAGAAGTTCAGTTCCGTAATGCGGAATTTTGACGTTCTGGAGACTGTGCTCACCGCGGGGCGCGACGGGAGTACGCATCCGACAGCCGAAGCAGGAGTACTCGATGGCTCGTATGACCGCTGCCCGCGCGGCAGTTGAGATCCTCAAGCGCGAGGGCGTCACCGACGCCTTCGGTGTGCCGGGCGCGGCGATCAACCCGTTCTACAAGGCCCTCCAGGAGGGCGGCGGCATCCACCACACCCTCGCCCGCCACGTCGAGGGCGCCTCGCACATGGCCGAGGGCTACACCCGCACCGAGCCGGGCAACATCGGCGTCTGCATCGGCACCTCCGGCCCGGCCGGCACGGACATGATCACCGGCCTGTACTCGGCCATCGGCGACTCCGTCCCGATCCTGTGCATCACGGGCCAGGCGCCCACCCACGTGATCCACAAGGAGGACTTCCAGGCCGTCGACATCGCCTCGATCGCCAAGCCGGTCACCAAGATGGCGGTGACCGTCCTGGAGGCGGCGCAGGTGCCGGGCGTCTTCCACCAGGCCTTCCACCTGATGCGTTCCGGCCGTCCCGGCCCGGTCCTGATCGACCTGCCGATCGACGTCCAGCTCACCGAGATCGAGTTCGACCCGGAGACGTACGAGCCGCTGCCGGTCTACAAGCCCGCCGCGACCCGCGCCCAGATCGAGAAGGCGATCTCCTTCCTGCTCGACTCCGAACGCCCGGTCATCGTCGCCGGCGGCGGCATCATCGGCGCCGACGCCTCCGACCTGCTGGTGGAGTTCGCCGAGCTGACCCGGACCCCGGTCGTCCCGACCCTGATGGGCTGGGGCGCGCTGCCCGACGACCACGAGCTGAACGCCGGCATGGTCGGCGTCCAGACCTCGCACCGCTACGGCAACGCCAACTTCCTGGAGTCGGACTTCGTCCTCGGCATCGGCAACCGCTGGGCCAACCGCCACACCGGCTACAAGCTCGACGTGTACCGCGGCGACCGCAAGTTCGTCCACGTCGACATCGAGCCCACCCAGATCGGCAAGATCTTCCCGCCGGACTACGGGGTCGTCTCCGACGCCAAGGCCGCGCTGGAGCTGTTCGTCGAGGTCGCGAAGGAGCTGAAGGCCGAGGGCAGGCTGCCCGACCGTGCCGACTGGGTGGCCTCTACCCAGGAGCGCAAGGCCACCCTGCTGCGCCGTACGCACTTCGACGACGTGCCGATGAAGCCGCAGCGCGTGTACGAGGAGATGAACAAGGCCTTCGGCCCGGACACCCGGTACGTCACCACCATCGGCCTCTCCCAGATCGCCGGCGCGCAGATGCTGCACGTCTACAAGCCGCGCCACTGGATCAACTGCGGCCAGGCCGGCCCGCTCGGCTGGACCATCCCGGCCGCGATCGGCGTCGCCAAGGCCGACCCGGACTCCCCGGTCGTCGCCCTCTCCGGCGACTACGACTTCCAGTTCCTGATCGAGGAGCTGGCGGTCGCCGCCCAGCACAAGATCCCCTACGTCCACGTCCTGGTGAACAACGCCTACCTGGGCCTGATCCGCCAGGCGCAGCTCGGCCTGGACATCGACTTCCAGGTCAACCTGGAGTTCGAGAACATCAACACCCCCGAGATCGGGATCTACGGCGTGGACCACGTCAAGGTCGCCGAGGGCCTGGGCTGCAAGGCGATCCGGGTCACCGAGCCGGACCAGCTGGGCGCGGCCTTCGAGCAGGCCAAGAAGCTGGCCGCCGAGTACCGGGTGCCGGTCGTCGTCGAGGCGATCCTGGAGCGGATCACCAACATCTCGATGAGCCGCACCATGGACATCAGCGACATCTCCGAGTTCGAGGACCTGGCCACCGAGCCCGGCCACGCGCCGACGTCGATCAAGCCGCTGAAGGTCTGACCCGCCGGAAGCGCACGAGGGGCGGCCCTCCCAGGGGGAGGGCCGCCCCTTCGACGTGCCGGTGAACCCGCCGGCCTCAGCCGAACCCGCCGCCCCCGCATCCGCCGCCGTAGTCGTGGCCGCCGCCGTGGTCGTGACCACCGTGCGCACCGCCGTGGTCGTGGCCGCCCCCGTCGTCGTAGCCGTCCCAGGCCGTCAGGCCCTCGTCGCCGACGATGCCGCGGAGGCCGGTGCCGCGGCCGAACGGGAAGCGGCCCTCGTCCGCGAGCGCGCCCCGGCCGGTGAGCCCGCCCTCGCGGGCGAAACGCGGCGTGAGAACGGTCAGGGCCCGCTCGCCGTACAACGCGACCGCGAGCAGCACCTCATCCTCCGGCAGACCGTCGGGTCCGCCGGGGAGCGGGTGGCGCGCGCGCAGCTCCGCCAGCAGCCGCCGGGCGGCACGGGTGCGGCCGGGCGGCAGCGCCCGCAGCAGCCCCGCCGCCACCAGTTCGGCCCGCATCCGGGCCAGGGCCCTGCGCACCACCGCGCGGCCGGGCAGCTCCGACGGGCCCGCGGGCCGGTAGAGGCCGGTACGGACCGCCTTCTCCAGCGGATGCCGGAATGGCCCGGCACCGCCCGTCCCGGTCTTGCGCAGCGTGCCCGGCCGGCCCGCCTCGACCGCGCCGCGCAGATGCAGCCCCAGCACGGCGACGGTCACGGCGGCGCGGCCACCGCCCCGCAGCAGGGCGACCGCGCAGGGGTCCGGCGAGTCCGCCGGAATCGACGTCGTACGGCCCATGAGACACCCCCGAGCGGGACCCGCCGCCCCCGTGCCGGCGGGCCCCGCGTGTCGATAATGTGCCCTGGCGCGGGGGTGGTTGAAGCCTCCGTGGCGGTGTTCAGAGGTTGATTTGAGGTTGCGCGGCCCGGCTACGACCGCTGCCGTACGCGTGGCCGCTACAGCTCGTGCTCCGACAGCCCCGGCCAGTCGTCCGGACCGCCGCCCTGCCACTCGATCAGGTCGCTCTCCTCCACCTCGATCCGATCCAGATCGGCCAGCCGCAGGATCTCCACGACGTCGTCCAGGTGGGACGCGATCCCCAGGGTCACGTCCCCCTCGGTGACCCGCCGGGAGCCGTCCAGCGCGGGCGAATGGACCACGATGTGCGGGTGCTGCGTCGGATTGCCCATGGCATCAGCGTGCTGCGGAAGCCGAGCACGCGCACCCCGAGCCCGGCAACGCCCGAAGCGCCCCCTGGGCCAGGGGGCGCTTCGGGCACCGTATGGTTGCCGTCCGACGGCGCGAGGCTGGGCGCGACAGGTCGTTCGCGCCGCCGGACGGGGCGGGTGGCCCCCGTGCGGGGGCTGGGTGGGACCGCGGCGGATGCGACGGAGCCGGGAGCCCTTCCCTCAGGTCGAGACGGGCACGCCGTTCCTTCACCACCGCACTGGCTCGCACGCCGCCGCGGTCCTCGCCCTGCCCGCGCCGCCACCGACGGCCACCCCTCATCCGGGCCGTCCGGCGTACCGCGCGGGCCGCGTGCGGACGTCATGACCTCCCGTCAGACGCCGTACGCTGCTTGCGGATCCCTGGGCTTCAGTCCTCGCGCAGGGCGTGGACCGCCGCTTCCACGCGCTTGCCGTACTCCGGGTCGGCGGCGTGGAAGTGGGCCAGGTTCCTCTCGATCACGTCGTCGCGGGAGACCTGCGACAGGCCGCCGGCGATGTTCGCGACCAGACGGGACCTCTCCTCCTCGGACATCAGGCGGTACAGCTCGCCCGCCTGGAAGAAGTCGTCGTCCTTGGTGTGGAGGGGAGCCTCGTGGGTGCCGGTGTACCCGGTGATCGCCAGGGGCGCCGAGAGGGGGCGGCCGGTCTCCACCGGGCCGTCGTAGGAGTTCGGCTCGTAGTTCTTGGCGTGGCGGCCCTGGGCGTTGGACGCCATCAAGCCGTCCCGGCCGTAGTTCCGGGCGCCGCCCGGGACCGCCTTCGGGGCGTTCACGGCGAGCTGGGTGTGGTTGACGCCCAGGCGGTAGCGGTGGGCGTCCGCGTAGGCGAACAGCCGGCCCTGGAGCATCTTGTCCGGGGACGGGCCGATGCCGGGCACGAAGTTGTTCGGGGAGAACGCCGCCTGCTCGACCTCGGCGAAGACGTTGTCCGGGTTGCGGTCGAGCACCAGGCGGCCGACCCGCTGCAGCGGGTAGTCCTTGTGCGGCCACACCTTCGTCAGGTCGAACGGGTTGAAGCGGTAGTCCGCCGCCTCGGCCGCCGGCATCAACTGCACGTACAGGGTCCAGGACGGGTGCACGCCCCGCTCGATGGCCTGGAGCAGGTCCGTCTGGTGGGAGCTGGGGTCCTTGCCCGCGATCTCCGCGGCCTGCTCACTGCTCAGGGAGCGGATGCCCTGGTTCGTCTTGAAGTGGTACTTGACGAAGAAGGCCTCGCCCGAGGCGTTCGTCCACTGGTAGGTGTGCGAGCCGTAGCCGTTCATGTGCCGGTACGACGCCGGGATGCCGCGGTCGCCCATCAGCCAGGTCACCTGGTGCGTGGCCTCGGGGGCGTGCGCCCAGAAGTCCCAGACGTTGTCCGGCTCCTGACGGCCCGTGAAGGGGTCGCGCTTCTGCGAGTGGATGAAGTCGGGGAACTTGATCGGGTCCTTGATGAAGAACACCGGGGTGTTGTTGCCGACGAGGTCGTAGTTGCCCTCCTCGGTGTAGAACTTCACCGCGAAGCCGCGCGGGTCACGGACGGCGTCCGCGCCGCCGAGGGAGTCGGCGACCGTGGAGAACCGCACGAACACCTCGGTGCGCTTGCCGATCTCGCTCAGGAAGTCGGCGTGGGTGAAGCCGCTGACGTCGTCCGTCACCTCGAAGTGGCCGTACGCGCCGGAGCCGCGGGCGTGCACGACGCGCTCCGGGATCCGCTCGCGGTTGAAGCGGGCGAGCTTCTCCAGGAGGTGCTGGTCCTGGATCAGGAGCGGGCCGCCGACGCCGGCGGAGGCGGAGTTCTGGTTGTCGGCGACCGGTGCGCCGGCCTCTGTCGTGAGCACGCGCTTCGACATCGTGGACCTTCCGTGCGGGTGTCAGCGGAAACCTGTTTCCGCTTCGTGGAGCCTAGAAGTGGGGCGATCTGAGCGTCAACAGTTTGTTGAAGTTGATTCCGGGCCGCGGCGCCGCCTGGGCGCGACAGGACAGGTGTCAGCGGTGCCGCGGCCCGGAAGTCTCGAGGGGGCTGGTCAGACCTGGGCGCCGGACAGGCGCTCCACGGCCCGCAGCAGGGCCGAGTGGTCCAGGCCGCCGTCACCCTGGGCGCGCAGCGACGCGACCAGCTGGGCGACCACGGAGCCCACCGGCAGGGCGGCGCCGACGGTGCGGGCGGCGTCGGTGACGATGCCCATGTCCTTGTGGTGCAGGTCGATGCGGAAGCCCGGCGTGAAGTCGCGTCCGAGGAAGTTGTCCTTCTTGCGCGTCAGTACGGTGGAGCCGGCGAGGCCGCCGTTCAGGACGTCCAGCGCGGCCTTCAGGTCCACGCCCGACTTCTCCAGGAAGACCACGGCCTCGGCGCACGCCTGGATGTTCACGGCGACGATCAGCTGGTTGGCGGCCTTCACGGTCTGGCCGGAGCCGTGCGGGCCGCACAGCACGATGGTCCTGCCCAGCGCCTCGAAGATCGGCTTGGCCCGGTCGAAGTCGGCCTGCTCGCCGCCCACCATGATCGACAGTACGGCCTCGATGGCGCCGGCCTCACCGCCGGACACCGGGGCGTCCAGCACCCGGATGCCCTTGTCCTCGGCGGCTGCGGCCAGGTCGATGGAGGTCTGCGGGGTGATCGAGGACATGTCGATCAGCAGGGCTCCCTGCCTGGCGTTCTCCAGGATGCCGTCGGGGCCGTAGGCGATGGCCTCGACCTGCGGGGACGCGGGCACCATCGTGATCACCACGTCGGCGTCCCGGACCGCCTCGGCGATCGAGCCGGCCGCGGTACCGCCCGCGGCGGCCAACCGGTCGAGCTTGTCCTGCTCCAGGGTGTATCCGGTGACCCGGTAACCCGCCTTGATCAGGTTCTCGGACATGGGGGAGCCCATGATGCCGAGGCCGATCCAGGCGATCTTGGGGAGGTTGCTCATGATGGGATGCCTCTCTTGGTGCAAGGTGGTCAGCGGGCGGCGCGGGCCTCGGCCGGCAGCCAGCCGAAGGCCTCGGCGCTCGGACGGTCGCCCGGCTTGTACTCCAGGCCGACCCAGCCGTCGTAACCGGCCTTCTTCAGCCGGTCCAGCAGCTCCTCCAGCGGGAGCGAGCCCGTCCCGGGGGCGCCGCGGCCGGGGTTGTCGGCGATCTGCACGTGCCCGGTCTTCGCCGCGTACCGCTCGATGACCGCGGGCAGGTCCTCGCCGTTCATGGACAGGTGGTACAGGTCCATCAGGAACTTCGCGTTCCCGAGCCCCGTCGCCGCGTTGACCTTGTCGACGACGCCGACCGCGGCGGGCGCGCTCACCAGCGGGTACAGCGGCGACTCCGGCTGGTTCAGGGCCTCGATCAGCAGGATCGCGCCGATCCGGTCGGCGGCCCGGGCCGCGAGGGCGAGGTTCTCCAGCGCGAGCGCGTCCTGCTCGGCCGGGTCGACCCCCTCGACGCGGTTGCCGTAGAGGGCGTTGAGGGCCGTGCAGCCGAGGGAGGCGGCGAAGCCGGCGGCCACGTCGATGTTGGCGCGGAACTTCTCCGCCTCCTCACCGGGGATCGACAGGGCGCCGCGGTCGGGGCCCGGCAGCTGTCCGGCGTAGAAGTTCAGCCCCGTGAGCCGGACGTCCGCGTCCTCGATCGCCTTCTTCAGCGCGTCGAGCCGGGACTGTTCGGGGGTGGGGGAGTCGACCCAGGGCCACCACAGCTCGACCGCGGTGAAGCCCGCCGCGGCGGCGGCCGCGGGGCGCTCCAGGAGCGGGAGTTCCGTGAAGAGGATCGACAGGTTGACGTTGAAGCGCTGGTCTGCACATCCCACGGGGGCGGCGCTCCCTTCCCTGTAATTCCATAATGCGGAAGTTCGTTTCTGCTTAACGGAAGACTGCCTGGGAGGGGGGAGGACTGTCAAGAGAGACCACGAAAAAGTGCCCCCGCGCGTACTGCGCGAGGGCACGTGCCAAGGCCTGATCAGAGGGCGTCTACGCCGCTCACCCTCCAGCCGTCGGAGGTGCGCGAGAGCGTCATCCGCACCCGGTTCAGATCCAGACGGGGCCCCGAGACCTGGGTGCTTACGGTGACCTGATTGACGAAGAGCAGGACGACGGCCCTGTCCGGTGTGGCCGACACGACGGAGACCGCCGGTCCACCGCCGTCGGCAGGCGTGGCCACGGTCGCCTTCACCACGCCGTGGTACTTCTTCGCCGTCGGCGCGACCACCGTCTTCGTGGTCGTGCCGTACTGGTCGCGGAAGCGCCCGGTCAGCTGGGCGCGGGCCCGGGTGAAGTCCCGGTCCAGGTGCCGGTAGTCGTACGACAGCACGACCGGCGCCACCTTCCGCGCGACCGCGAGGGCCTCGCTGCGGGCCTGCTCCGCCTGCCGTTCCTGCCGGTACTGCCACCCGAGCACGGCGGCCACGACCAAGGCCGCCACGAGTACGGCGCCCAGCACCGCGGTGAGCACTCTCCGCCGGACCCCGCGCGGCGGCGCGCTCTCCCACGGCTCCTCCTCGACCAGCTCGGGCTCCGGCGGGTCCTCCCAGCCGTTCGCCGGGGGCTCGATGAGCAGGGTGCGCCCGGAGGGGGTCTCCTGCGCCGGGCCGGCGGAGGCAGGGCCACCGCGGTCAGGGCGGGCCGGCCGCCCGGCGCGCTTGGCCGCCGCGCGGGCGGCCGCGGGCATGGTGCGGCGGGCCGGGGAGCCGGTGCCCCGGGTTCGGGAGGTCGGGTTCGCCACGGTGTCTCTCCTCACTGATGGCCTCACTGGTTGTTCAGCCCACGAACGCGACGTCGGAGGTCAGCCAGCGGCCGTCCACGCGCACGAGATCGAGCTGGAGCCGGTAGGTGCGCGCCTGGCCCTCGGGCGCGGCGGTGTTGGTCACCTTGCTGTCGGCCACGACCAGGACCCGGGCCGAGCGCTCGTCGGACCGCACGATGCCCGCTTCCAGCACCTGTCCCTCGGACACCGACTTGTTCTGGGCGACGAGCTTCGTCAGCTGCTCGGTCTGCGCGGCGAACTGCTTCTTGAAATCGCCGGTGGCGCCCTTCAGGACATTGCCGCTGTCCCGCTCGTAGTGCCGGTAGTCGAGCGAGGTGAAGTTCAGTGCCGACTGGCGGGCCGCCGCCAGGATGTCCTGGCGGCGCTGCTGCGCGCCGCGCTGGTCGGCCAGCTTCAGGCCCAGCCAGACGGACAGCACGGCCGTCAGCACGGTCACGGTGACGAGCCCCGCCCACAGCAGCCTCATGCGTCCCCCTGTCATGCCATCGGTCCCACGAGCAGCCATTGCCACGACTCCTTTCCGAAGACGCTCTGTTCGCCGCCCGTCGAGCCGATCTCGACGGGCGTTCCGTCCGGGCCGGTCAGGGTGCCGGTCTCCGGGTCGTACGGGGCCACGAACGCGGCCCGGTTCGCGCGGGAGGAACCGGTCCTCGCGCCGGGGGCGTTCTGCGCGCCGCGCACCGAGGTCTCGCCCCCGCGCGGTGCCGCGCAGCGCGCGTCGGTGTTCGCCGGGCGCGTGCTGGTGTCGGCGGGATCGCGCCGCTGGGTTCCGTAGCCCTGGGTGCACGCGGGCGGGTCGTCGGCGTTCACGGTCAACCCGAAGTGGGTGGTGCCGTCGCCGGGGATGACCGTGTAGCTGCCCGACACGGTGAGCGGGAGCGTGACCAGGGCCTGTTCGACCCCGGGCAGCCGGGCCACGGTGACCTGGCCGCCGCTGACGAGGTTGGCCAGCAGGACCGGCACGTAGGGCCGCGTGGACTTCAGCAGGGAGTCGACCTGCTGCGCGGCGGGCACCGTGTTGCCGATCAGCCGGCGCAGATCCCCGTCACTGGACCTCAACTCCTCGGCGAGGTCCGCCAGATCGTGTGAGAACGACGTGATGGCCGAGCCCTGGTCGGCCTGCGTCTTGAGCACCTTGCGCGAGTCCTCGATCAGCGACACCGTCTCCGGGAGCGAGTCGGACGCCGAGCGGACGAGCGCGTCGCCGGAGTCCACCAGGCGGCTCAGGTTCGGTCCGGTGCCGGCGAAGGCCTTGCCCAGCTCGTCGACGGTGGTGCGCAGATCGTCCTTCCCGACGGAGTCGACCAGCCGGTCGAGGCTGAGGACCAGGTCGGTGACCGGCAGCGGCGTGCGGGTGTGGCCGCGCGGGATGGGGCTGCCGTCCATCAGATACGGGCCGCCGGAGTGCCGGGGCTGCAGGTCGACGTACTGCTCGCCCACCGCCGAACGGTTGGCGACCACCGCGAGCGTGTCGGCCGGGATCTCCGGGGCGCCGTCCTCGATCTTCAGGGCGACCGACACCCCCGACCCGGTCAGCTTCAGCTCGCCCACACGGCCCACCGGCACACCGCGGTAGGTGACCTCGGCGCCGGGGAAGACGCCCCCGGACTCGGCGAAGTCGGCGCGCACGGTGTAACCGCGGTCGAGGACATCGTCCACCAGGCCCGTGTACCGGGCGCCGACGTACGACACCCCGAGGGCGGTGACGGTCGCGAAGGCGAGCAACTGGGCCTTGACCGTACGTGTGATCACGGCAGTATCCCCTTCAGCATCAGCTCGGCGAGGCCCAGGTCGACCCCTGGTGGGAGGCGACGCGAGCCGTCCCCGGTGCCGTAGGCCGCGGTGCACACCGGCGGACACAGCAGGGTGCTGCCGTCGGAGGGCGTCGAGGGCGCCGCGGGTGCGGAGGGCACGGACGGGGTGTCCGGCAGGGACGGGGTGTCCGGCAGGGACGGGGTGGACGGCAGGGGCGTGGGAGTGGGAACGCCCGGAAGGTGCGGGGCCCCCGGCGCCGGGGATTTCCTGCCCTTGTCCGGCTTGTCGGTGACGTTGCCGTAGATGCCTGTCAGGTCGAGGTCGGCGGTGATCCTCAGGTTGACGTAGTCACCCTTGACGGCGTCCGTGACGTTGCGCGGGAACGGATAAGTGGTCAGCAGCTCCAGGGAGTCGGGCAGGTCGTCTCCCGCCTTGTTCAGCTCCTGCAGGACGGGCCGCAGCTTCTCGAGGTTGGCGACGGTGTCGTCCCGGGAGGCGTTCACGACCGTGGTGCCTGTCTTGCCGAGCTTGGACAGGGCGGTGAGCATCTTCGTCAGGTCCCGGCGCTGGTCGGCGAGGGCCTTCAGAGCCGGCGGCATGGTGTCGACGGCCAGGGCGATCGTCTTCTTCTCCTTCTTCAGCCGCTCGGCCAGCCGGTCGACGCCCTTGAGCGCGCGTACGATCTCCGCCCGCTGGTCGTCGAGGCCGCCGAGGAAGGCGTCGAGCTGCTTCAGCAACGACCTGACCCGGTTCTCGCGGCCGCCGAGAGCCTTGTTCAGCTCGACGGTGATCGTCTTCAGCTGGGCCACCCCGCCGCCGTTCAGCAGCGCGGACAGGGCCGACAGCACCTCCTCGACCTCCGGGTTGCGGCCACTGCGGGACAGCGGGATGCGGTCGCCGTTACGGAGCCGTCCGACGGGCTGCGTGCCGGTCGGCGCGGACAGGGCCACGTACTTCTCGCCGAGCATGCTGGTCTGCCTCAGGTCGGCGACCGCGTTGCCGGGCAGCTTCACCGAGTCGGCGATCCGCAGCCGCACGCGCGCGTGCCAGCCGTCCAGCTCCACCTTCTCGACCGCGCCCACGGTGACGTTGTCGACCTTCACCGCCGACTGCGGCACCAGGTCCAGTACGTCCCTGAACTCGACGGTGACGTGGTAGGCGTGGCCGTCCGAGGCGGCGCCGCCGGGGAGCGGGACGTCGTACCAGCCGTTGAACTCGCAGCCGGTCAGCAGCAGCGAGCCGACCGCCGTCCAGGCGGCCACCCGCCCCTTGCGCAGCACGCTCATGCCCGTGCCCCCAGGATTCCGCCGAGGGTCCTGTCGACCGTGCCCGTCGCCGGGGCGGCCGGTACCTCGGGCAGGGAGTCGAAGAGCTTCTTCAGGTCCTTGCAGTCGGGGTTCTTGCCGCCCTCGTCCCTGGTCGTCCTCAGGAGCGAGCAGAGCAGGGACGCCGGGTCCTGCGAGGTCTGCGCGTTGTTGCGGGTGTCGAGGGTGCCGGCGGCGGGGTTGTAGGCGTTCTGCAGGTTCGACAGGCCCGTGGGGGCGACGGTCAACAGCTCCTCCAGTGCCGCCCGTTGGGTGACCAGGACCTTGGTGACCTTGGCCAGGCCCTTGACGTCCGAGGTCAGCGCCTTCTTGTTGCCCTTCACGAAGCCGGACACGTCACCGAGCGCGGCGGCCAGGTACTTCAGCGCGGCCGCGAGGTCCTTGCGCTCTCCGGCGAGCTGCCCGGCCACGTCGGCGAGGCTGGTGTTGAACGACCGCACGCTCTTGTCGTCCGCCGCCAGCGCGGCTGTGAACACCTGAAGGTTCTGCACCGTCCCGAACAGGTCGCCGCGCCCGTCGGACAGCGTCGTGACCGCCTGGGAGAGGTCCTCGACCGTCCGGTTGAGGTTCTCGCCCTGCCCCTCGAGGTTGTCCGCGCTCACCCCGAGCAGCCGTGACAGCGAGCCCTTCCGGTTGGCGCCGTTCGGGCCGAGCGCGTCGGCGGTGGTGTGCAGGCTGTCGAAGATCCGGTCCAGCTCGATGGGGACGGCCGTACGGGACTCGGGGATGACGTCGCCGTCCCGCAGCACCGCGCCCTTCCGGTACACCGGCAGCAGCTGCACGTAACGGTCGCTGACCACCGAGGAGTTGATGATGGCGGCCTGCGCGTCCGCGGGAACCTTGCGGCCGCGGTCGTATTCCAGCTCCACGCGCACCCGGCCGCCCTCCGGCGTGATCTTCTTGACCTCGCCGATGCGGACACCGAGGACGCGGACGTCGGAGCCGGGGTAGATGCCGACGGTGCGCGGGAAGTACGCCGTGACGCGGACGGGGTCCGGGCTCGGCCACAGGACCACGGCGAGCGCCACGACGACGGCGAGCGCGGTGAACAGGGCCAGGAGTCTGCGGGTCATCGGGTGCCTCCCGTCCGTGGCGTGACCGGGGCGGCGACCAGGTTCTGGACGTAGGAGTCGAACCAGCGGCCGTTGCCGAGGGTGTTGGTGAAGAGCCGCACGTAGGGGGCGAGCAGCCCTACGCTGCGGTCGAGGCTCGCCTGGTTGCGTTCCAGCATTTTCACGAAGGTGTTGAGGTTCTTCAGGGCGGCCCCGATCTCCTTGCTGTTGTCGTCGACCAGGCCGGACAGCTCGATGCCCAGCAGCACGGAGCTCTTGAGCAGCTTGTGGATGGCCTTGCGGCGCTTGGCGATCTCCTTGAACAGCTCGTCACCGTCCTTCACCAGCGCGGAGAAGTCGTTCGTGTGGTCGGCCAGCACCTTGGTGACTCCGTTCGCGTGGTCCAGGAGTCCGCGCAGCTCCTTGTCACGGGAGGCGACCGTCCTGGAGATCCGCGACAGTCCCTTGATCGATGCCCGCACCTCCGCGGGCGAGTCCTGGAAGGTGACGGAGATCGTGTCCAGCGCCTTCGCGAGCCGGTCCGTGTCCACCTCCTCGCTGGTGGTCGTGAGGTCGCTGAAGGCCTGGACGACGTCGTACGCCGACACGGTCCGCCCGAGCGGGATCTCGCTGCCCGGCCTCAACCGGCCGGGCCCCCTGGGGTGCAGGGCCAGGTACTTCGCTCCGAGGATCGTCTTGACCCGGATCGACGCGCCCGTGTCGGTGCCGAACGCGGGGTCGCCCTTCACCTTGAAGGTGACCTTGACGTGGTCGTCGTCGAGGTCGACGTCCTCGACCTTGCCGACCTTCACCCCGGCGATCCGTACCTCGTCGCCCGGCTTGAGCCCGCCGGCCTCCGAGAAGGCCGCGCTGTACGTCTCGCCGCCGCCGATCAGCGGCAGGCTGTCGGCGTGGAAAGCGGCGACCGTGAGCAGCGCGAGGAAGGTGAGGCCGACGGCGCCGACGACGACCGGGTTCCTCCCCCGGCCACCGCTGGGAGGCGCCCCCGTGCGCAGGGGCCTCGGACGCGGGAGCCGCAGCCGGATGCCGGGCAGCTTCGGTGGCAGGACGCGCACCTTGACCAGGGGTTCGGGGCGGGGCTTGCGCTTCGGCGGCCGGGGCAGCTTCGGCAGCTTCGGTGGCAGGACGCGCACCTTGACCAGGGGTTCGGGGCGGCGGACCTCGCGCCGCGGGACGCGCACGCTCATCCGCCACACCTCGCCCGTGCCACGTGCAGCTCCGGGGTGATCACCTGCTTCGTCCTCGGCAGCACGATCCGGCCGTCGAAGTCGCAGAGGTAGAAGTTGAACCACGAGCCGTAGGACGCCGTCCCGGTCAGCTTGTCGAGCTTGTTCGGCAGCCGTTTCAGGACGCCCTCCACGGTCTTCTCGTTCTTGTTCAGGTTTCCGGTGAGATCGCTCAGACCGGCGATGTCGTCCTTCAGCGGTGGACGCGCGTCCTCCAGCAGTCCCGAGGTGACGTCCGTGAGGTCGCCGATGCCCACCAGGGACCGCCCGATGGGCTTGCGGTCGGCGGACAGCCCGGAGATCACCCGGCGCAGTTGTCTGAGCAGCCCGGAGAAGCGGGAGCCGCGCTTGTCGAGCGTCTCCAGGACGGTGTTGAGGTTCTCGATCACCGAGCCGATCAGCTGGTCGCGGTCGGCGAGGGTCGTGGTCAGCGACGCCGTGTGCGCGAGCAGGCTGTTCACCGTGCCGCCCTCGCCCTGGAGGGTCCTGATGATCTCGGTGGCGAGCTGGTTGACGTCGTTCGGGCTGAGCGCGGCGAACAGCGGCTTGAACCCGTTCAGCAAGGCGTTGAGGTCCAGCGCCGGCTGGGTCCGGGCCAGCGGAATGGTGCCGCCGGGCCGCAGCCGGGCGGTGCCGTCGCCGGCACCCTCGGTCAGCGCGATGTACCGCTGCCCGACCAGGTTGCGGTAGCGGACGACCGCGTGGGTGCCCGCGAGCAGCGGCCGGTCCGAGGTGACGGTGAAGGTGACCTCGGCCAGGGTCCGGTCCTTGATCCGGATGTCCTCGACCTCCCCGACCCGCACTCCGGCCACCCGGATGTCGTCGCCGGTCTCCAGCCCGGTCACGTCGGTGAACACCGCGTGGTACGTGTCCTTCGAGGTGAAGGAGAAGTTGACGATGGTCGCGGCCAGCAGGGCCGTCGCCACGATCGTGACCAGTGCGAAGAGGCTGAACTTGATCAGTGGGGCGGCGGTCTGCCGGGCTCCTGCCCTGCTCATGCGACACTCACCGCCGTTCCGCGCGCGAGCGGCCCGAAGAGCAGGGTGGCCACGGGCGGCACCTCGTCCGTCGGGACGCCCATGACGGGGGCCACGAGCGAGCCGACGGCCCGCTGCTCGGCCTCGGTGGCGGACACGTCGACACCTGCGGGGAACACGCCACCCGTACGTCCGGCCGACGTACCGTCGTCGAGATGGGGTTTCGGCCCGGGCACCCGCGGATGCGGCAGACCACGGCAGTTCGGGCCCGACCGCTCTCCGTAGACCGGCTCCTCACCGGGCTGGTACGCCCCCTGCGGCCGGACGACCTCGAGGGTGATCCGCATCTGCCCGCCCCGGAACGCCTCCTCCGACGCCTTCTCCTGCCGTACCAGGCCCTGGAAGAGGCACGGGTACTCGGGGGAGTAGCGGGCGAAGAGCTCCAGCGTGGGGCGGGAGACGCGGCCCAGGGTGATCAGCCGGTCGCCGTTCTCGGCGAGGAAGTCGTTCGCCGTGCCCGCCACGGAAGCGGTCGCGCGCAGCGCTGCGGCCAGTTGGTCCTTCTTCTCGACGATCGTCCGGCTGGTGGTGACCGTGTTCCGCAGGATCCGCATCAGGTCGGGCGCGGCGTCGCCGTAGACCTCGGCGACGTCGGCGAAGCGCGAGATGTCCTCCTTGACCGACGGCAGGTGCGGGTTGAGGCGGCGCAGATAGCCCTCCACCCGCGTGAGGTTGTCGCCGATCCGGTCGCCGCGGCCCTCCAGCGCGGTGGCGAACGCCGAGAGTGTGGCGTTCAGTTCACCGGGCCTGACCGTGCGCAGCAGCGGCAGCAGGTCGTTCATCAGCTGTTGGAGTTCGATGCCGACCTTCGTGCGGTCCTGGGTGATGACGTCTCCGGCGCGGATGGGCCGAGCCGAGGAGTGCGCGGGCGGCACCAGGTCGACGTACTTCTCGCCGAACAGCGTCTTGGGCAGCAGCCGCGCGTGCACGTCCGAGGGGATGGACGAGACGTGCGCGGGCCTGAGCGCGATGTCGAGCGTGGCCTTCGTGCCGTCCGCGTGCACCGCGCGCACCTCACCGACCAGCAGCCCGCGCAGCTTGACGTCGGCGCGCGGGTCCAGCTGGTTACCGAGGGTGTCGGCCTCCAGGGTGATCCGTACCACGGACGTGAACGCCTGCTGGTAGACGGCCACCGCGAGCGACAGCAGCAGCGCGAGCACGGCGATGAACGCGATGCCGTACAGCCTGAGTCTCATCTCGTGCATGCGCACCGCGCTCACCCCGCGATCCGTACGGTCGTGCTGGCGCCCCAGATCGCGAGGCTCAGGAAGAAGTCCAGGACGTTGATGGCGACGATCGACGTCCGCACCGCCCGGCCCACCGCGACGCCGACCCCCGCCGGACCGCCGCTCGCGTAGTAGCCGTAGTAGCAGTGCACCAGGATGATCAGCACGGCGAAGACGATGACCTTGCCGAAGGACCAGAGGACGTCCACCGGCGGCAGGTACTGCTGGAAGTAGTGGTCGTACGTGCCCGTGGACTGCCCGTAGTAGCCGGTGGTGATGGTGCGGGCGGCGAGGTACGAGGACAGCAGCCCGATCACGTACAGCGGGATCACCGCGACGAAGCCGGCGATCATCCGCGTCGTCACCAGGAACGGCAGTGACGGGACGCCCATCACCTCCAGCGCGTCCGTCTCCTCGCTGATCCGCATCGCGCCGAGCTGCGCGGTGAACCCGGCGCCGACCGTCGCGGACAGGGCGAGCCCGGCGACCAGCGGGGCGATCTCCCGGGTGTTGAAGTACGCCGACAGGAACGCCACGAAGTTGGAGGTGCCGAGCTGGTTGAGGGCCGCGTAGCCCTGGAGGCCCACCTCGGTGCCGGTGAAGAAGGAGAGGAAGGCGATCACGCCGACCGTGCCGCCGACGACGGCGAGCGCGCCGCGCCCGAAGCTGACCTCGGCGAGCAGCCGCAGGATCTCCTTCTTGTAGCGGCGCAGGGTACGGCCGGTCCAGGCCAAAGATCGGCCGTAGAAGGTCAGTTGGCCGCCCAGCTCCTCCAGGGAGCGCAAGGGGCGGTCGAGGAGTCTTTGAGGTCGCATCGGCTAACCCCTCTGCGGGACGACCTGGAAGTACACCGCGGTCATCACGAAATTGGTCACGAACAGCAACATGAAGGTGATCACCACGGATTGGTTGACGGCATCGCCCACGCCCTTCGGACCGCCCTGCGCGGTAAGCCCCTTGTACGAGGCGACGATCGCAGCGATGGCCCCGAACACCAGCGCCTTGATCTCGGCCGCCCACAGGTCGGAGAGCTGGGCGAGGGTGGTGAAGGACGCCAGGTAGGCGCCGGGCGTGCCGTTCTGGAGGATGACGTTGAAGAAGTAGCCGCCCGCGACGCCGACGACCGAGACGAGGCCGTTGAGCAGGACGGCCACGACCATCGAGGCCAGCACGCGGGGTACGACGAGCCGGTGGATCGGGTCGATGCCGAGTACCTGCATCGCGTCGATCTCGTCCCGGATCTTTCGTGCCCCGAGGTCCGCGCAGATCGCCGTACCGCCCGCGCCCGCGATCAGCAGCGCGGTGACGATCGGTGAGGTCTCGCGCAGTACGGCGAGCACGGACGCGGCACCGGAGAAGGACTGCGCGCCCAACTGCCGGGTCAGGCTGCCGATCTGGAGTGAGATGACCGCCCCGAAGGGAATGGACACCAGAGCCGTCGGCAGGATCGTCACGCTCGCGACGAACCACGCCTGCTGAATGAACTCCCTTGCCTGGAAAGGCCGTCGGGGCAGGGACCGGACGACGTCCAGCGCCAGCGCGAACAGGTTGCCGGAGTGCCGCAGCGCACCCGTGGGGGAGAGTCTCATGCGTCGCTCACCTCCTTGCGGTGCAGCTCGGTCTCCCGTCGCGCGATCGCCTCCCAGCGAGGCGGGCGGGTGATACCGGGGCTCGGCAGCAGGCGGGGAGTGAGGCCTTCGACCCCGCCGCCCTGGTCGATCTGGGCCAGCTCCTGCTCGACCTGGGCCGCGTCCTTCTCCTCCGCCATGCCGATCGGCCCCTGCATCCGGCCGTTCAGGAACTGCCGTACGACGGGCTCGTCACTGGTCAGCAGCTGCTCGCGCGGTCCGAACATCACCAGCTCCCGGCGGAACAGCAGCCCGATGTTGTCCGGGACCTGGCGGGCGGAGGCGATGTCGTGCGTGACGATCAGGAAGGTCGCGTCGATCTGTGCGTTGAGGTCGACGATGAGCTGGTTGAGGTAGGCCACGCGCACCGGGTCGAGGCCCGAGTCGGGTTCGTCGAAGAGGATGATCTCCGGATCGAGCACCAGGGCACGGGCGAGCCCGGCCCGTTTGCGCATACCGCCGGAGATCTCACCGGGCAGCTTCCCCTCGGCGCCGATCAGCCCGACCATGTCCATCTTCTCCAGCACGATGTGCCGGATCTGGCTCTCGGACTTGCGGGTGTGCTCGCGCAGCGGGAAGGCGATGTTGTCGTACAGGTTCATCGAGCCGAACAGCGCGCCGTCCTGGAACAGCACCCCGAACAGCTTCCGCACCTCGTAGAGGTCGTGTTCCCGCAGGCGGGTGATGTCCCGGCCCGCGACCTTCACCGAGCCGCGCTCCGGCTTGAGCAGGCCGACGAGCGTCTTGAGGAACACCGACTTGCCCGTCCCCGAGGGGCCGAGCATCACCGAGACCTCCCCGGCGGGCAGCGTCAGCGACACGTCCTGCCAGATGACCTGGTGGCCGAAGGACTTGGTCAGCCCTTCCACACAGATCTCGACACCCATCCGGTCCCACCCTTCGCGCGTGGAGCAGCTCCGACATCTGCTCTACGGGGAGGGGCGGGGCGTCCGTCGCGGCGACCGCGAAGTTTTTTTCGGACGCGTTTACGGCGTGCTACGGCAGCTTCGGGGAAAGCACGCTCGGGGTGGCCACGGGGAGGGAGACGGACGGGAGGGACGGCGCGGAGGGCAGCGGCGGCACCGATGGCGCGGAGGGCAGTGGCGGCACCGACGGCACCGCGGACTCCACCGGCAGCTCGGGAAGCGACGGCGACGAGACCTTTGGCAGGGACGGCACGGAGAGCGGAACGACGGACGCGCCGGCGGGCGATCGAGTCGCCGTCCGGCTCGGCGCCGCCGCCGGCGCCGGGGACGTGCGCGTCCGAGGAGCGCGAGACGGACCGGTGCTGTCGGTGCCGAGCACCCGCGCCTCACCGGACACCGCCGGCTGCGGAGCCGGAGCCGGCGCGCCACCGCCCCCGTCGAGCGCGTACGGCAGCACGAACCCCGCCACCGCCAGGGTCGCCGCCGTCGAGGTGACCGCGACGGCCTGTACCTTCCCGCCCCCGCGCGGCCGCCCGCGCCCGACCAGGAACAGCACGAGCCCGAGCGTCCCGGCCAGCGAGGCGCGCAGCGTCCGCCGGGCCCGGGCGAGCAGCGACTCCACGGTGCGGTAGCTGAGCCCCATCCGCACGGCGACCTGGCTCACGTCCAGGTCCTCGGACTTCAGCCGGAGCGCCTCGGCCTGCCGGGCGGGCAGCTCCCCGCTGCGCACGGCGAGCCACCTGGCCTCGGCCCGGTCGCACACCGCCTCCTCGACGGGCACCGGGCCCGGCGCGACGAGCGTGGGGCGGCTGCCCACCTCGGCCTCGCGGTTGACCTGCCGGTACCGGTCGACGCACAGCCGCATCGTCACCGTCGTCAGCCAGGCGCCGAGCCGTTCGTCGTCGAGGTCCGGACGCTCCGCGGCCCGCAGCATCGCCTCGTGCACGGCGTCCTCGGCGTCCTCCGGACTCATCGAGCGCCGCCGGGCCACCTTGAGCAGCTGCTCGCGGTGGCTCCACATGCGCTGCCAACGCTCGTCGGCGGCCTTGATGTCCGCAGGCATGTCCGTCGCCATGAGGGCCCCTTCGCACGCACCCGCCGGTCCTGTGCTTCCGGCGGGTGGCGACATTACCGCCGAGTATCAGCGGTTGTGGAGGGGGCGACGCTCATCGTGTTCCAGCTGTTGCCGGCAGCGGCTCCGCGTCCGGCAGCACACCGCCGCCGGACAGCGTGAGGGTCGGTGCGGGGACGGGGACCAGCGGCGTGTGGGACGCCTTCGGGACCTCGGCGGTGCGGGACGGGGCGGGAGAGGGCGAGGCGGGCGGGGCCGACGGCGTGCGCGACGGGCCCGGCCCCGGCTTGTCGTCCGACGGCTTCGCCGGGGTCTTCGGGGTCTTCGGGGTCTTCGGGCGGGACGGCTTCGGCCGGTCCGGGGACTCGACGGAAGCGTCCGGCACCACCCGGTGTCCGGTCAGGTAGTACGCGTACCAGGCTTCGACCGTGCGCAGATAGGCGTCCGAGTGGTTGTAGCCGAGGATCGCCCCGTCCAGGTCGGCCGGGTTCGACAGATCCCGGCCGCCAGCGCACAGATAGCGGCCGGCGGCGAGGGCCGCGTCGTAGACGTTGTCCGGGTCGGCGTGCCCGTCGCCGTTGCCGTCCACGCCCCAGCGGGCCCAGGTCGACGGGATGAATTGCATCGGGCCGACCGCGCGGTCGTACACCGCGTCCCCGTCGTGGGCACCGTCGTCGGTGTCCGGTACGACGGCGAAGGCGCCGCCGGTCAGCCGGGGACCGAGGATGGGCGTCACGGTCGTACCGTCCGAGGTCACCCGGCCGCCCCGCGCCTGCCCGGACTCCACCTGGCCGATCGCGGCCAGCAGCTGCCAGCGCAGTCGGCAGCCGGGCGCGGTCCGCGCGAGCTGCGTCTCGGCACGCCGGTACGCGGCGAACACGCTCGCGGGCAGGGCGCCGCCCGGCACGCTCTGCGCCGGGGTCTGCTCGCGGGTCCGCAGCGGGGGAAGACCGGTGCGGTAGGGGGTGTCGCCGGACACGCTGGGCCCGTGCTCGGCGGGTGCCGCCTTGCGGGCGGGCTCCGACGCCCGCGCCGAGACCGCCCCCGGCGCCTGCGAGGCGGTCAGCGCGGCCATCGCCGCCGCCGCGACCGCGGTACCCCTGGCACCTCTCAGTGCCGCCTTGAGTGCACGCGCTGTCACTGTGCAGTTCCCTCCGTGAGTGAATCCGTCGTCTGCTCTACGCGGCCGGACGGCGGGTCCGTCGCACGGAACGGGGCGGATCCGGCGGGCCGCCTTCTCGGCGGCGGGCGACGCGCGCGGGTCCGTTAAGGTCTCACCAAGCGGTCCGGGCGGTCACCGACCCCGATCGCCGGCCCGCCGGAACGCGCGGGTCGGAGCAGATGCCATGGGGGCACAAAGTGCGACTGAGAGTGGAGTTCACGACCGAGCCCTTCGATCTCGACGAGGCGCCCGCGCACGCGCTGGTCGCCCGCGAGGTCGTCGAGGCGGCGAAGCTGGACGCGGTGGACGTCGGCCCGTTCGGCAACACCGCGGAGGGCGGCGCCGACGCGGTCCTCACCGCCGTGGACGCCCTGCTGCGCAAGGCCCTGGCGGCCGGCGCCACCCGGGTCTCGCTCCAGGTCAACGTGATCGGGGAGGGCGGTAGATGAGCGGGGACGAGCCCTTCATCACGGCCGTGAAGCCGCTGGTGGACGCCATGGGCGGGGAGATGCTCCCGCCGGACGAGGCCGGTCCCGACGACGTCGTCCTCGCCTGGGAGGGCGTCGACGTCGTCGCCGTACGCCTGCCCCAGCTGGCGGACTCGCTCGACCACATCCTGGCGGCCATGGAGCGCAAGCGGGGCAAGCCCCTCGCCGAGCTGGACCGCAAGGCGAAGCAGGAGATCGTACGGATGCTGGAGGCGCGCGGCGCCTTCTCCGTTCGGCACGGGGTGGAGACGGTGGCGAGCGCGCTCGGGGTGAGCCGCTTCACCGTCTACAACTACCTCAACCGCGAGAAGGAAGGCTGAGAGCCGCCGGGGAGAGGGCCGGGCGCACGCGGACCGGCCACCCCGAATTTTCAACAAAGTGTTGACGTGGTGTTTCCGAGGGCGTTAGCTATCGGCAGCCCGTTCAGCACGAAGGCCGATTCCGGCCACGGAGGCTCCCGTGACTTCGACTTCCACGCCCCCGGGCCTGGCCCGGTTCAACGACCTGGAGGAGCCTGCGGCCCTCGCCGCCCTCCACGAGGCGTGCGCGTCCACCGAGTGGGCCCGGCGACTGCTCGCCGCCCGCCCGTACGCCACCGTGGAGGACCTCTGCTCGGCCAGCGACGCCGCCATGGCCGAGCTGACCGCGGCGGACCTGGAAGAGGCGATGGCCGGGCACCCGCCGATCGGGCGCCCCAAGCCCGGCGACCCGACCTCCACCCGCGAACAGCGCGGCATGGCCCGCGCCTCCGAGGAACTCAAGGCCGAGATGCTCGACCTCAACCTGGCCTACCAGGACAGGTTCGGCCATGTGTTCCTCATCTGTGCCACCGGCAGGACCGCCGAGCAGATGCGCGACGCGGTCAAGGAGCGGATCGGCAACGCGCCGGAGCAGGAGCGGGAGATCGTGCGCACCGAGCTGGGCAAGATCAACCGCATCCGATTGGCCCGACTCGTCGAAGAGGACGCCTGACACCATGAGCACCAGCACCACCGCCTCCGTGTCCACGCACATCCTGGACACCTCCGTCGGCCGCCCCGCCGAGGGCGTCGCCGTCCACCTGTCCGCCCGCGCCGGGCGGCATGCGGACTGGCAGGCGCTCGGCGGCTCCGCGACCGACGCCGACGGCCGGTGCAAGGACCTGCCGGCACTGCCGGAGGGAACCACCCACGTACGGCTCGACTTCGCCGTCGAGGCGTACTTCGTCAAGAAGCAAGCCGATGCGCAGCAGGACGCCCCCGCGAATCGGGACAGCGGTGCCGTGTTCTTCCCCGAGGTGGCGATCACCTTCGCCGTGAAGCCCGGGGAGCACTACCACGTACCGTTGCTGCTCAACCCGTTCGGCTACTCCGTTTACCGAGGGAGCTAGCAGGCATGCCCACGATCCTGGGACAGAACCAGTACGGCAAGGCAGAGAACCGAGTCGTGAAGATCACGCGGGACGGCGCCACCCACCACATCAAGGACCTCAACGTCTCCGTGGCACTGAGCGGCGACATGGAGGAGGTCCACTACTCCGGCTCCAACGCCAACGTCCTGCCGACCGACACCACCAAGAACACGGTGTACGCGTTCGCCAAGGAACACGGCATCGAGTCCGCCGAGCAGTTCGGCATCCACCTCGCCCGCCACTTCGTCACCTCGCAGGAGCCGATCCACCGCGCCCGCATCCGCATCGAGGAGTACGCCTGGGAGCGGATCGAGACCTCGGACGCCAACTCCCAGTTCATCGGCGCCGACGAGGTCAAGCACTCCTTCGTCCGCAAGGGCCAGGAGACCCGGCTGACCCAGATCACCTACGACGGCGAGCGGTGGGAGGTCGTCTCCGGTCTGAAGGACCTGGTCGTGATGAACTCGACCAACTCCGAGTTCTGGGGCTACGTCAAGGACAAGTACACCACCCTGCCGGAGGCGTACGACCGCATCCTGGCCACCCAGGTCTCCGCCCGCTGGCGGTTCAACTGGACCGACGACGAGCAGAAGATGCCCCACTGGGAGAAGTCCTACGAGCAGGTCAGGAAGCACATGCTCCAGGCCTTCGCCGAGACCTACTCCCTCTCGCTGCAGCAGACGCTGTACCAGATGGGCGCGCGCATCATCAACAACCGCGGCGAGATCGACGAGGTCCGCTTCTCGCTGCCGAACAAGCACCACTTCCTGGTGGACCTGGAGCCGTTCGGACTGAAGAACGACAACGAGGTCTACTTCGCCGCCGACCGCCCCTACGGCCTCATCGAGGCCACCGTCCTGCGGGACGGCTGCGAGGCCCGTATCCCGGTCGACATGACCAACCTCTGACGCGGGACGCGCGCCCCCGGCCCCGCCACCCGGGCCGGGGGCCCGCCACACCGGAGGGAACAAAATGGCACAGCCTGCGAAGGGGCCCGCCACAGCCCCGTGTTCCACCCCGCCGGTGCACACCGAGGACGCCGTCACGTCCGTGCACCCGGTGGACGAGAAACTCCACCCGACGCGGCTCGTCCCCGCCGCGCTCCAGCACATCGCCGCGATGTACGCGGGCGTCGTCACTCCTCCGCTCATCATCGGCCAGGCCTGCGGACTCGACATCGCGGCCCGCACCCGGCTCATCGCCGCGAGCCTGCTCATCGCGGGCCTCGCGACCCTCCTGCAGACCATCGGCGTCAAGGGCTTCGCCGGCAACCGGCTGCCCTTCGTCAACGCCGCCTCCTCCGCGGGCATCGCCCCGATCCTCGCGATCGCCGAGACCAACGGCCGAGGCCACCAACTCCCCGCGATCTACGGCGCGGTGATGGTCGCCGGCGCCTTCTGCCTGGCCCTCGGCCCGTTCTTCGGCCGGCTCCTGCGCTTCTTCCCGCCCCTGGTCACCGGCGTGGTCATCACCCTGATCGGCGTCACACTGATGCCGGTGCCGGTGAGCTGGGCACAGGGCGGCGACAAGACCGCCGCCGACTTCGGCGCCATGCGGCACCTCGCGCTCGCCGGGTTCACCCTCGCCGTCATCCTGCTGATCCAGCGCTTCGGCCGCGGCTTCGTCAAGCAGGTCGCCCTGCTGTCCGGGCTGCTCATCGGCACCCTGGCCGCCATCCCGTTCGGCATGGCCGACTTCAGCGGCCTGAAGTCCGCGCCCGTCGCCGCCCTGCCCACGCCGTTCGCCTTCGGCGCCCCCGAGTTCCAGCCCGCGGCCATCCTGTCGCTGTGCATCGTGATGCTGGTGCTGATGACCGAGAGTTCCGCCGGTATGCTCGCCCTCGGCGAGATCTGCGACCGCCGCGCCGACGCGAGGACCATCACCCGCGGCCTGCGCACCGACGGCATCGCCACCCTGATCGGCCCGGTCTTCGGCGGCTTCCCCACCTCCGCGTTCGCCCAGAACGTCGGCGTCGTCTCGCTGACCCGGGTGCGCAGCCGCTACGTCGTCGCCGTCGCCGGCGCCACCCTGCTGGTCCTCGGCGCCTTCCCCGTCCTCGGCGCGGTCGTCTCCCTGGTCCCCATGCCGGTCCTCGGCGGCGCGGGCATCGTGCTCTTCGGCTCGATCGCCGTCAGCGGCATCCGCACGCTGTCGGAGGCCGGCCTCGACGACAGCTCCAACATCATCCTGGTGGCCGTGGCGCTCGGCGCCGGCATCATCCCGCTCGCCGCACCGACCTTCTACGCCGACTTCCCGGCCTGGGCGCAGACCGTGCTCGGTTCGGGCATCAGCGCGGGAGCGCTCGTCGCCGTCCTGCTCAACCTGTTCTTCCATCATCTCGGCACCCGGAACGGGCAACCGGCTCCGGCACTCAAATCCTCCTAGGGTCCTGCCGTGCCCTCCCCGTGGACGCCCCCGCCCCCTGTCCACGGGTCCGCCACTGAAAGACAAGGAAGCACCATGGCACCATCGGCAGCCCAGCGCATCGTCATCGAGAACTGCGCGATCGCGACCGTGGACGCGGGCGACACCGAGTACGCCTCCGGGCACCTGGTCCTCGCCGGCAACCGGATCGAGTCGATCGGCGCGGGCAAGGCCCCCGAAGGCCTGGAGAACGTGGTGCGCCGGATCGACGCGAGCGGCCACCTGGCCACGCCCGGTCTGGTCAACACCCACCACCACTTCTACCAGTGGATCACCCGGGGCCTGGCCACCGACCACAACCTGTTCAACTGGCTCGTCGCGCTCTACCCCACCTGGGCGCGCATCGACGAGCAGATGACGTACGCGGCCGCACAGGGGTCCCTCGCCATGATGGCCCGCGGCGGAGTCACCACGGCCATGGACCACCACTACGTCTACCCGCAGGGCTCCGGCGACCTGTCCGGCTCGATCATCCGGGCCGCCGCCGAGACGGGCGTCCGCTTCACGCTGGCCCGCGGCTCGATGGACCGCAGCGAGAAGGACGGCGGCCTGCCGCCGGACTTCGCCGTCGAGACGCTTCAGGGTGCGCTCGCCGCGACCGAGGAGACCGTCAAGAAGCACCACGACCCCTCCTTCGACGCCATGACGCAGGTGGCGGTCGCCCCCTGCTCGCCGTTCTCCGTCTCCACCGAACTGCTGCGCCAGGGAGCCGAGTTGGCTCGCCGACTGGGCGTACGGCTGCACACCCACGGCTCGGAGACCGTGGAGGAGGAGAAGTTCTGCCACGAGCTGTTCGGCATGGGCCCCACCGACTACTTCGAGTCCACGGGCTGGCTCGGTGAGGACGTGTGGATGGCGCACTGCGTCCACATGAACGACTCCGACATCGCCGCCTTCGCCCGCACGAGGACCGGTGTCGCCCACTGCCCCTCGTCCAACGCCCGCCTCGCGGCCGGCATCGCCCGCGTCCCCGACATGCTCAAGGCGGGCGTACCCGTGGGCCTCGGCGTCGACGGCACCGCCTCCAACGAGTCCGGCGAACTCCACACCGAACTGCGCAACGCCCTGCTGATCAACCGCCTCGGCGCCCACCGCGAGGCCGCCCTGGGCGCCCGCCAGGCGCTGCGGCTCGGCACCCACGGCGGCGCACAGGTCCTCGGCCGGTCCGAGCAGATCGGCTCGCTGGAGCCCGGCAAGCTCGCCGACCTGGTGCTGTGGAAGATGGACACCCTCGCCCACGCCTCCATCGCCGACCCGGTGACCGCGCTCGTCCTCGGCGCCGCGGCCCCGGTCACCGCGTCCTTCGTGAACGGCCGGCAGATCGTCGAGAACGGCCGCCTGCTCACCGTCGACGAGGACGCCATCGCCCGCTCCACCCGCGAGGAGGCCCAGCGCCTCGCCCGGATCGCCGCCCAGGGCTGATCCACGGGCCGACCGGGCCGGCCGCCGCACGGCCGGTCCGCCACGAGACTCCGGTCGGGAGGGACGGCTCCCGGCCGGGGCCGTGGATCCGAGCGGGATCCACGGCAAGCCGTGTCCGGGGCGCGTGCGGACGCGCGCGCCCCGGACACGGTCACCCCTCAGCCCCCGCACCGCTCATGCGCCACCTCCGTCACGGTCCCGCACGACCACATGCACCACCTCCCTGAAACCCACGTCGACGACGACGTGTTACCCGCCCGGAGGAGCCGCCGTGGCCGCCCATCCTGTCGACGAGAAACTCCCCGCCCTCAAAATGGCGACCAGCGGCCTGCAACATGTGGCCGCCATGTACGCCGGAGTCGTCGCCCCACCCCTGATCGTCGGCGCGGCCGTAGGCCTGTCCGCGACCGACCTGACGTTCCTCACCGGCGCCTGCCTGTTCACCGCGGGCCTCGCCACCTTCCTGCAGACCCTGGGCGTCTGGAAGATCGGTGCCCGGCTGCCCTTCGTCAACGGCGTCACCTTCGCCGGTGTCGCCCCCATGACCGCGATCGTCGCCTCCACCGAGGACAAGTCCGACGCCCTGCCGATCATCTTCGGCGCGGTCATCGTCGCCGGCCTCCTCGGCTTCCTCGCGGCCCCGATCTTCTGCAAGGCGATCCGCTTCTTCCCGCCGGTCGTCACCGGCTCGGTCATCACCCTGATCGGTGTCTCCCTCCTCCCGGTCGCCTTCGGCTGGGCCCAGGGCCCCAACCCCGGGGCCGACGACTACGGTTCGACGACCTACCTCACCCTCGCCGGCGTCACCCTGCTCATCGTCCTGCTGCTGCGCCGCTTCACCCGTGGCTTCGTCAAGCAGATCGCCGTCCTGCTCGGACTGGTCGTCGGCACCCTCGTCGCCATACCGTTCGGCGTCACGGACTTCGGCCCCGTCGCGGACGCCGACGTGGTGGGCTTCCCCACCCCGTTCCACTTCGGCGCCCCCCAGTTCCAGCTCGCCGCCATCCTGTCGCTGTGCGTGGTGATGGTGGTCTCGATGACCGAGTCGACCGCCGACATGCTGGCACTCGGTGAGATCGTCGAACGCCCCGCCGACGAGCGGACCATCGCGGCCGGTCTGCGCGCCGACACCCTCGGCTCGGCGCTCAGCCCGCTGTTCAACGGCTTCATGTGCAGCGCCTTCGCGCAGAACATCGGCCTGGTCGCGATGACCAGGATCCGCAGCCGGTACGTCGTCGCGACCGGCGGCGGCTTCCTGGTCCTGATGGGCCTGTGCCCGATGGCCGCGTCCCTCATCGCGGTCGTGCCCCGCCCGGTTCTCGGCGGTGCCGGCATCGTCCTGTTCGGCTCGGTCGCCGCGAGCGGCATCCAGACCCTGGTCCGGGCCGGCCTCGACAGGGACAACAACGTCCTGATCGTGGCCGTGTCCCTGGCCGTCGGCATCATCCCGATCACCGCGCCGGAGTTCTACCACTCCTTCCCCGAGACCGCGAAGATCGTCCTGGACTCGGGCATCTCCACGGGCTGCGTGACGGCCGTGGTCCTCAACCTCCTCTTCAACCACCTCGGCAAGGGACGCGAGGCCCACGACGTCACCCATCCGATGGAGGCGGGGGAGGAGATCGCAGCCGCACACTGACACCGCGCGGGGGTACGGACCCGGACGCCGTATCCCCGCCGCCACCCTGCCAGACCCGCGGACCCGCCTGGCACGGGGTCTGGAGGGCAGCCGGGACGTGCCCGAGGTCCGGGCGGCCGGCGCGGACCTGCCGCGCGCGGGCGCAGGGCCCAACCGGTCGGCGTTCAGCGGGAGCCGAGGCGCCCGGGGCGCAGCACCGCCCCCGCCAGCAGCAGTGCCGCCACCGCGATCCCGGTCGCCACGCGGAACGCGAGACGGTACCCCTCCGCCGTGGCCGGGATCAGGTCCGCGCCGCCGTCGAGCAGGGTGCCGGTGCGGCTCGCCGCGAGGGTGGACAGGACGGCCAGGCCCAGCGAACCGCCCACCACCTGCGTGGTGTTGAACAAACCGGAGGCCAGACCCGCGTCCTCCGCGCGCGCCCCGGACATCGCGAGTCCGGTCAGCGCGGGCATCGCGGCCGCGAACCCGGCGGCGAGCAGCAGCATCGGCGGCAGCACGTCGGCGGCGTAGGAGCCGTCGGCGGGCGCGCGGCCCAGCAGGGCCATGCCGGCGGTGATCAGCACCAGGCCGGCCAGCAGCACCCGGTAGGCCCCGAACCGGGCGACGGTCCGCGCGGACAGCCCCAGCATCAGCACGCCGATCGCGACCGGAGCGGGAAGGAACGCGGTGCCGGTCGCCAACTCGCCGTAGCCGAGCACGCGTTGCAGATACAGCGCGCCGATGAACTGGAAGCCGTACATCGTGCCGATCATCAGCACCTGGACCGCGTTCGCGCCGGTCAGCAGCCGGGAACGGAACAGGCGCAGCCGCAGCAGCGGACGGGCGGCCCGGGCCTGACGCAGGGCGAACCCGGTGAACAGGACCAGGGCGAGGGCCGCGAGCAGCAGGGTGACGGTCAGGGTGCGGTCGCCGGCACCGACGATCACGTACACCGTGAGCATCAGCGCACCCGTGACCAGCGCGGCCCCGGGATAGTCGGCGCCCTTGCCGAGCCCGGCACCGCGCTCCGGCGCGAGGACCCGTACCGCGGCCAGCCACGCGACCACCCCGATCGGCAGGTTGATCAGAAAGATCCAGTGCCAGTTCAGGGCCTGGGTCAGCGCGCCACCGAGGAAGGTGCCGAGCGCCCCGCCCGCCGCGCCGACCGCGCTGAACGCCGCGATGGCGCGGGCCTGTTCGCGCGGCTCGGGGAAGAGCGCGACCAGCATCCCCAGAACCACGGCCGAGGCCATCGCCCCGCCCGCGCCCTGCAGCGCCCGAGCCGCGATCAGCGTGCCCTGCCCGGTGGCCGTGCCGCACAGCACCGACGCCACCGTGAACACCGCGAGCCCCGCCGTGAACATCCGCTTGCGGCCCACCAGGTCACCCAGTCGTCCCACCAGCAGGAGCAGCCCGCCGAAGGCGATCAGGTAGGCGTTGACGACCCAGGCCAGACCGGAGGCACTGAAGCCGAGATCGCTCTGGACGGCGGGCATCGCCACCGTGACGATGTTGCCGTCCAGGACCGTCATCAGCGTCCCCGCGCACAGCACGGCGAGCGACGCCCACCGGGAGTACCGTCGTCCGGACGCCACCGTCTCCGGTGACGGCCTGTTCTCGATCGTGGCCGACATCGCGTGCCGCCTCCCCGTTCTTCCTGCGCGCCTTGGTGCACGACTTGTAACGGGGTTCATGGTGGGTGACCATGGAGCCGGGTGTAAGGAGGCAGTCGGATGTCCCAGAGGAACACCGGTGTTACCGTCCAGGCAGTGAACGCGCACGCGTGCCCCATCCGCGAGGTTCTTGACAGGGTGGCCGGCAAGTGGAGCGTGCAGATCCTCGTCGCCGCCGCGCACGGGCCCATCCGGTTCACTGAGCTGGAGCGCGGCATCGAGGGCATCAGCCGCCGCATGCTCACCCTCACGCTGCGCAACCTGGAGCGGGACGGGCTGGTGACCCGCACCGTGCACCCGACGGTGCCGCCCAAGGTGGAGTACGCACTCACGCCCGTCGCCCACGAGTTGAACGACACCCTGCGACGGCTGACCGACTGGGCCGAGCGCAACCGGGTGTACATCGCGGAGGCGCGGGCGGCCTACGACGCCGAGCACGAGCCGGAGTCGCTCGACGCGTAGGCCGGAAGCCGGTTACAGGCCGAACAGGCCGAGGTCCGTCGCCAGCTCCTTGAACACCTCCCGTGGATCGGCGAGCAGCTTGCGCTCCTTGAGGTTCAGCAGGCCGCCCACCGCGGTGACCTCCGCCGCCACGGTGCCGTCGGCCTTGCGTATCTCCTGCCGGATCCGGAAGGTCTTGCCGTCACCCCACTCGAACTCACAGGTCACATCGACCTCGTCGCCGGCGAGCAGCTCTCGCCGGTAGCGGATCGTCGTCTCCAGCGCCACCGGGCCCACGCCCCGGCCCACGAGCCGGGCCTGGCTCACCCCGGCCGCCTGGAGCAGCGACCAGCGGGCGTGCTCCGCGTAGTTGAGGTACACGGCCTGGTTGAGATGTCCCTGCACGTCGGTCTCGTAGCCGCGGACGGTCACACGGACGGAAAACGGTTCGGCCACTGCTTGCCCTTCTCGCGTTCGAATCTCCGGTCGATCGATCTTGGCACGCCGGTCATGCCCGGCGCGGCGAGGCCAGCAGATAGCGCGCCCTGGTCCGCGGCTCGGTGTACTCGCCCGCCTGCCAACCGGCCCGGCCCAGCGTGGCCGCGCAGGCCGCCAGTGCCCCCGCGTCCGGCGCGTACACCGCGACCGCCTCGGGCTGCGGGGTCGCCCGCACCCGGTACCCGTCCGCGTCGCCGCCCGCCGGACGGTGGCCCGCCGCCTCCAGGGCCAGGGCCGCGGCCCGCACCAGATGCGTGCGCTCCCAGCCGCACGGCCGGTCCACGGCACCGTCGGGATTGGTCATCCGGCGCAGCTCCAGCAGCCCCTCCCAGGCGCTGCGCACCTCGCGCAGCCGCGCCGGTGCCGACGGCGGGGCCGCCTCCTCACCGCCGACGCGGGCCGCGAACACCCCGGTGGACGGCGCGGACGGCTCCGTCGTCCGCGTCGCCTCCCTCGCCTCGCTCGCATCCGGCACCGCCTCGCGTATCCGGTGCCCGGCAGGGGTCAGGAAGTGATCGTGCGGCGGCCGCGGATGCCGGAAGGCGAGCCCCCGCTTCACCAGCGCCGAGAGCTGCGCGTCCGTGCCCCGCAGCCGGCCGGTGACCGGATCGGCGGCCTCGATCACACGCCGCTGCGCGGCGGTCGGCGGTCGGGTCACGGCGCGCTCCTTCCAGTGCCTTCGCTGCACGGAGCCGCCCGGCGGACGGCCCCTTCGCAGGGTACGGCCCGGGTCCGACAACAGGCGGGGCGTGAAGCCGCTGCCGGGCACCGGCCGAGGATGCGTACAGCCGGCTGCCGACCGTCGCCGAACGGTGTGGCCACGGCAGTCGGAGGCCCGCGCACGGCCGACCGCCCGGCAGCTCGCGTGCGGTCGGCCGAGGACAGCTCGCGTGCGGTCGACCGAGGGCGGCTCGCGCACGGCCGACCGCCCGGCAGTTCGCGTACGGTCGACCGCCCGGCAGTTCGCGTACGGCCGACCGCCCGGCAGTTCGCGTGCGGTCGACCGCCCGGCAGTTCGCGTGCGGTCGACCGGAGGCAGCTCGCGTACGACCGACCGCGCGGCAGCTCCGGTGTGGCAGCTCCTCTACGGTCGACCGGCGGCAGCGCAGCTCCGGTGCGGCAGCTCCCCTACGGTCGACCGGCGGCAGCTCGCGCACGGCCGACCGCCCGGCAGTTCGCGTACGGCCGGCCGGCGACGCTCGCCCGATCGCTCCCGCACACGCGTGACCACGCTCGCTCAGCGGCAGAGCGACCGTGACGCTCACCCGGCCGACCCGCGCCTCGACCTACCCCGGTGGCCGGATGTTCCACCCCGCCACGACCGGTCGCCCGTGCTCCGTGCCGAGGCGGCACAGGGTGCCCGTGGCCAGCTGGAAGAGGGCCCCGTGCTGCGGCGGGAGCCCCAGACGGCGGGCGGTGAGGACGCGCAGGAAGTGGCCGTGGGCGACCAGGACCACGACACTCTCCGTGTCGGCCAGGGCGGCATCGACCTTGTCCAGCACGCGGTCGGCGCGCTCCCCGACCTGCTCCGGGGTCTCGCCCGGATGCTCCGGCGGCCCGGGCGCCACCCCGTCCGTGAACAGGAACCAGCCGGGCCGGCTGCGCTGGATCTCCACGGTGGTGACGCCCTCGTACCCGCCGTAGTCCCATTCGCGCAGGTCGGCGTCGACCCGGGCGTCGTGGATGCCGATGAGCCGGGCGGTCTCCCGGGCCCGCTGCAGGGGGCTGACGAAGGCGGCGCCGATCCGGTGCGAGCGGATCAGCGGCACCAGTCGGCGCGCCTCCTCCCGCCCGTGCTCGGTCAGGGGTACGTCGGTGCAGCCGGTGTGCCGTCCGGACCGAGACCACTCGGTCTCACCGTGCCGGACGAGAAAGAGGTCACCCACGTCAGCGCCCTTCCCGCTCGTCTGCACTCACGGTGCCACAGGACGGCCACCGCCCGCAGGACGGACTGGGCCGGACGGCAGTCCTAGACGGCTTCGGTGCGTGGATCGACTCGAACACCGGAGCCGTCCACGAGCGGCGCCTGGGCAAGGCCGGCGAGAGCCTCTCCAGGGAATCCCTCTCCCGGACCGACAAGAAGGCCGGCTCCTCCTGCAAGGACATCCTCGTCCGACCGGCCGTCACGTCCGGCGTGGGGGAGCCAACGACATGGATTCCCCGCACGCATCGATCGTGGTGTGCCTCAGATGCGCGTCCAGGACCGGGACGACGGCACGCGCGGCGTCGTGCGGTGCCCAGACCACGGCCTCGGGCTGCCGTACGCAGTTCGGGCCCGCGTCCTTCGTGCCACCGGGTGTGTAGCGGATGTCGACGGTCGCCGCCGCCTTCCCGGGCAGCGGGAGCGACGCGGCGTGCCCGTGCCCGGCACCGTCGATCGTCTCCGCTTTCCCGTTGTGGACCTCCACGCCCGGATAACCGTCGAACACGCAGGTTCCCGGGCCCTTGTTGACGGCGGTCAGCCGTGCGTTGGGCCGCCTGCCGTCCTGGTCGGTGCCGTCGAGCAGGGTCAGGGTCCACGTCAGCGAAGAGGTTCGGCACGGCGGTGCCTTCGCGTCGGGTCCGGCGGTCGTGGTGGTGCCGCAGGCCGTCAGGGCCAGGCCGGCAGTGAGGACGGTGAGGCCGCCGGTCAGTCGAGTCGTCGCTCGCATCGTTCCCCCTGGAAGATGTGCGGTGCGGTCAGGTGCCGGGGTGGACCAGCGTGTGCTCGGTGCCGAGGGCCCTGGTGCGCGTGTCGGCGTACAGGGTGGTCTCCCCGTCGGACCAGCGGACGATCAGGTCGTTGCCCATGTGGTCGGCGGTGAAGTCGCCGACCGCCATGACCTGGGCGTGCTTCCAGAGACCGTTCGGGCCGCGCACCCGTGCCTCGGTGCCGAGCTTCGCGGTCGAGGTGTGCGCGTAGGTGTCGAGCGCGCCGTCCGTCCAGCGCACGAGCAGGTCCCAGTCGGCCGTGCGGCCGAAGTTCCCACCGGTCAGCAGGGCGGCCCCGGTCCAGGTGCCGTTCGCCGCGCGGAGCCGCTTCCCGGTGCCGAAGGTGCCGGCGCCGACCCCGGTGTACACGGTCACCCGGCCGTCGGACCAGCGGGCCAGCAGGTCGGTGGCGCCCGTGGCGCCGTGGAACTGCCCGGCCGTGACCTGTACGGCGTTCTTCCAGCCGGAGCCGGGGCGCGCCATCCGGATCTCCCGGCCCAGGCCGGAGGTGCCGAGGTCCGGGTACAGGGTGACCTCGCCGTCGGACCAGCGCACCAGCAGGCCGGAGCGATCGGCGTCGGTGAAGTTCCCGCCGGTGAGGGTCCGGGCGTGCGTCCAGGTGGAGTTGGCCTTCAGCAGCCGCCTCTCCACGCGGAAACCGCCCTTGCCGTCGCCGGGATGCAGGGTGACCGCACCGTCGGACCAGACCACGAGCAGGTCGCCGCGCCGGTCGCCGGTGTAGTCGCCGGAGGTCATGAGAGCGGCCTTCCGCCAGCGTGCCGCGCCGCCCGCCAGCTTCTCTCCCAGGCCCTGGTACGGGGGGAGGCCGGCGGGCGGGGCCTGGTCGGCCACGGCGTAGCCGAGGAGGTTCGCGGCGTCGGCGCCGAACGCGGGGGCGTAGCTGATGTAGTCGACGTTCGCGTCGTTGCCGCCGCCGTTGTAGCCGCCGAGGTTGCCGATGACGTGGCCGGAGCGCGCGTCGTCCGCGTAGTCGGTGATCCACGGGCTGCCGGACACACCGCCGTAGTAGCCGCCGCAGGTCATCGACATCTGCCGGTAGCCGCGCAGTTGCGTGGTCGGCACGGTGCACTTGACGGCGCGTCCCGCGCTGTTGTGCCGGTGCGCGGGGTATCCGACGACGGTGACCTTCTGGTGGGTGTAGCCGGACGGCCGGGTGAAGGTCAGTCCGCCGCCGACGGCGTCCTGGAGGGAGGTGCCGTGCTGGTTGGCCGAGACGCGTGCGAACGCGGTGTCCAGGTCGGACGACTGCTTCTTGGTGGTCGTCGACCCACGGTCGGGCTGGTAGCGAGGGTCGGTGAACACGCGCTGGACGGGGAAGATGCCGTACGGCTGCCGGTCGGGGCCCGCTCCCTTCACGAACTTCGGTACGAAGAGGTAGTCGCTCTTCATGTTCAGCGCGCAGTGGGCCGCGGTGAGGACGATGTCCCGTGCCGGGGTGTCGATCACGCTGCCGGTGCAGTGCCAGGTGGTGCCGCTCGGCCCGTCGGAACCGAAGAACGTCCCTACCAGCCGGGTCCCCTTGAACATCGTGCCCTGGGGCCGGCGCGCCGCCGCGCCGCCCGGCCGCACCGGACGGGACGGGGCCGCGCGGAGCCCGTCCAGCGGCTGCGCGTCCGCCATGCGCTGGGCGGTCCAGTACCGGGCCGCGTCCCGGGCTTCCTGTCCGGCGGAGCCCACAGGCGGCGCGGGCGACCCGGCCCGGGCGGCCGGGGCGGCGAGCCCGAGCGCCGCCACGCACACAGCGGCGACGGCCGCCCGGCGTCCGCCGCCGTACGCCAACAGGCGTCTTCCGCAAGCGAACAGGCGTCTTCCCTGCGCGAACAATGCTGATCCCCCTGAATCGATCGAACGGACCGGAGGGAACGACGGTCGGTGCGGTGCGGCGCTGGTCAGGCGCGCACCGGCGGCTCGTACGGGCCGTGCACCGCGACACTCCCCCGGTCATGCGGGGGTGATCTTCGCACAGACGCGCGAAACGGGCCACTACTGCCGGTATCCGCCGAGGAACCGCCCGATCCGCCCGATCGCCGCCTCCAGGTCGTCGGCGTGCGGCAGGGTGAGGATGCGGAAGTGGTCGGGGGAGGGCCAGTTGAAGCCGGTGCCCTGCACGACCTGGATCTTCTCCCGCAGCAGCAGGTCGAGGACGAACTTCTCGTCGTCGTGGATGGCGTGGACCTTGGGATCGATGCGCGGAAAGGCGTACAGCGCGCCCTTGGGCTTCACGCAGGACACCCCGGGGATCTCGTTCAGCTTCTCCCAGGCGACATTCCGCTGCTCGTACAACCGGCCGCCGGGCACGGTGAGTTCGCGGACGGACTGGCGGCCGCCGAGCGCGGCCTGGATGGCGTACTGGGCGGGCGCGTTGGCGCACAGGCGCATGGAGGCCAGCATGGTCAGGCCCTCCAGGTAGTCCTTCGCGTGCTGCTTGGGGCCCGTCACGACCAGCCAGCCGGAGCGGAAGCCCGCCACCCGGTACGTCTTCGACAGGCCGCAGAAGGTGAGGACCACCAGGTCGGGGGCGAGCGCGGCGGCCGAGTGGTGGACGGCGTCGTCGTACAGGATCTGGTCGTAGATCTCGTCGGCGAACACCATCAGGCCGTGCCGGCGGGCGAGGTCCAGGATGCCCTCGACGACCTCCTTCGGGTACACAGCGCCCGTCGGGTTGTTGGGGTTGATGATGACCACGGCCTTCGTCCGGTCCGTGATCTTCGACGCCATGTCGGCCAGGTCCGGGTTCCAGTCGGCCTGTTCGTCGCACAGGTAGTGGACCGCCTTGCCGCCCGCCAGCGTGGTCACGGCCGTCCAGAGGGGGAAGTCCGGTGCGGGGACGAGGATCTCGTCGCCGTCCTCGACCAGGGCCTGTACGGCCATGGAGACCAGTTCCGAGACACCGTTGCCCAAGTAGACGTCGTCGACGTCGACTTCGAGACCGAGGTTCTGGTAGCGCTGGGCGACCGCGCGGCGGGCGGAGAGGACGCCGCGCGAGTCCGTGTAGCCGTGGGCCTGCGGCAGCATCCGGATCATGTCCTGGAGGATCTCCTCCGGCGCCTCGAAACCGAAGGCCGCGGGATTGCCGGTGTTCAGGCGCAGCACGCTGTGCCCCGCCTCCTCCAGCGCGTTGGCGTGCTCGATCACCGGGCCGCGGATCTCGTAGCAGACCTCGCTGAGTTTGTTCGACTGCCGGAACTCCATGCGCCGCTTCCCCTCCGGTATCTGGTGTCGCTTGGTTTTACCAAGTGTGAGCTTGGAAAGTCCAACAACGCGTCTAGACTGCGTCGCATGTCACCTCGCCGAAGCTACGACCAGTACTGCTCCGCAGCCCGCGCGCTCGATCTCGTCGGCGACCGCTGGACCCTGCTGATCGTCCGGGAGCTGCTCGCCGGTCCCCGCCGCTACACGGACCTGCACGCGGACCTGCCCGGCGTGAGCACGGACGTACTCGCCTCACGGCTGAAGGACATGGAACGCGACGGGCTCACCACCCGCCGCAGGCTGCCTCCTCCCGGCGCCGCGTACGTGTACGAACTCACGTCGCGGGGGCGTGAGTTGCTGCCCGTGCTGCAGGCGCTGGGGAAGTGGGGCGAGGCTGAACTGGGCGAGCGGCGGCCGACCGACGCGGTACGTGCGCACTGGTTCGCGCTGCCGCTGCTGCGGGCGCTGGAGGGGGAGGGGGTCGTCGAAGTCCGGCTGGAGGAAGGGGAGTTCCACCTGCGTGTCGACACCGACAGCGGGCCGGTGTACGGCGAAGGGCCCGCGCCGGGTGAGGCCGAGGCACGGCTGGCGATGGACGCGGCGACCTGTGAGGCCATCGCCCGGGGGGAATTGACCCTGCCGGACGCGGTGCGGGACGGACGGGTGACGGTGACCGGGGACGGCACGCTCGCCAAGACGCTACGGGAGGTGTGACAGCCCACAGACCGGCTGGCCGCCGACCTGACCGCCCGCCTACCCGGCCCCGCTTCCCGTCCCGGCCTGCGTGCTTGTCCGGTCCGGTTCGGGGGTCGGTGAGGGCGGGCGACGTCTTGGCACGGCGGGTGGCCGGAGGACATCCGCCCGCCCGCTTGTCCGGCCCCGCCTCCCGTCCCGGCCTGCCCGGCTCGCCCGCTTGTCCGGCCCGGTGCGGGGCCGTGGAGCGGGCGACGCCTCGGGCTCGGACTGCTCGGCGCCCGCGTGCGGGCGGGTGCCTCGGGCTCCGACTGCTCGGCCGACCGCGTTCCGACGACGCCCTCAGCCTGCGGTTCCGCGGTCGGCCGGGTGGGGTGGGCGAGCGGAAGGCCCGCCGGCAGGCGGGCCTTCTACCCGGGTCGGCTCAGACGCTCGGCGGCACGCGGGACGGCCGCCCGGACCCACGCGTCAGCACGTACCCGCCGATGCCGGCGAGCGCCGCAAGGATGCCGCCGATCGCGGTCCACACCCAGCGGTCGGACCACCAGCCGGAGGACCAACCGTCGTCCGAGCCGAAGCTGGACAGCACCGCCGACTTCGAACCGTCCGCGTCCTCCTCGGACTCGACGGCGATCCCCGGGACGAGCGGCTTGCCCAGCGAGCCGTCCACCGCCGCCGCGCCGCCGATGTGCTTGGAGTCGACGCGGACGTCGGCGTTCACCGGCAGACCGAGGTCGGAGGCACCGAGGCCCACCACGGTCAGCCGGACGTAGTACGTGCCCGGCAGGGGGTCGTCGGCCCACGGCTCCGACCAGCCGCGCACCGTACGCAGCACACAGGCCAGCTCGACCGAGGAGGTGCCCTGCGCGGCGGTGCGGGTCTGGGCGCCGTACTGGCAGGCCTGGCGGCGCCGCAGCCCGTCGTACACGTCGAGCTGCCAGGTCTGCGAACCGTGCGTGTCGGGGAGCTTCACCGTCGCCTTGACGGTGGGGCGCTGCCCGGTGTCCGCCGGGAACGACCAGTACAGGTAGTCGCCGGTGGAGCCGGACGCGGTGGCCTGCTGCCCCTGCTCGATCTCCGTGGCCGTACGGAAGGAGGTGCCCGCCTGGGTGGGTGCCTTGCCGTCGTCCGAGGGGCTCGGGGAGGGCGAGGAGTCGGCGGCGGCCGGTCCGGCGGCCAGTCCCAGCGCCAGCAGCGCGGCGCCCCATATACGTGTGATCCGCATCAGTTCGTCCTCCAGACCGCGACCCGCCAGCGCGACAGCCAGCCCCACAGCAGACCCGCCAGGAAGCCGGCCAGCACCAGGGCGCCCAGCAGCCACCAGCCGCGGCCGAGACCGAAGGCGGCCACGTCGTGGTGGCCCGACGGTCCGTCCACGACGTCGACGGTGAGCTCCAGCGGCAGACCCGGCGTGGTCTTCACGCCCGCGGCCGCCGTGAACGACTGGGTGACCTGCAGGCACACCGTCTCCGCCGGCGCGTTGTCGTCGTCGCTCTCCGGGCTCGGGTAGCGCAGCCCCGTGGAGATCACATCCGTACGGCCGGTGCCGGCCGCCTCCCCGCGCACGATCTCCCGCCCGTGCGAGGTGACCGCCCGCAGCAGTACCCCGTAGTTCGGGCCCACGGCCCGGTCGTCCGCCACGCTCACCGAAGCACGCAGCTCCTGGCCGGGGTTGACGTCCACCTTGTACCAGCGCTGCTGCCCGAACTCCTCACGGTCGGTGTAGAGGCCGGACTTGAGCGTCGGCGCCTTCTCGCAGCTGTCCGCACCGTCGGTCGCCACCGGCGTGACCACCGGATCGGCCGCCCGGTCGACCAACTGCCCGACCCGGTCGCTCAGTTCCTCCTTGTGCTGCACGGAGGTGTAGGTGCCGCCGGTCGCGTCCGCGATGCAGCTGAGCTGGTCGCGGGTCTTGGCGTCCGGCACCAGGCCGAGGGTGTCGATGGTCAGCCCGATGCCCTTGGCCGCTATCTCCCGCGCCACTTCGCACGGGTCGAGCGGCTGGCAGGTGTCCTCGCCGTCACTGATCAGGACGATGCGGCGGGTGCCGGCACCGCCGTTCAGGTCGTCGGCCGCCTTCAGCAGCGCCGGTCCGATCGGCGTCCAGCCGGTCGGCGCCAGCGTGGCCACCGCCGTCTTCGCCTCGGTCCGGTTCAGCGGGCCGACCGGGTAGAGCTGCTCGGTGTCCTTGCAGCCCTCCTTGCGGTCGTTGCCGCGGTAGTTGGCGCCCAGGGTGCGGATCCCGAGCCGGACCTCCTCCGGGGTCGCGTCGAGCACCTCGTTGAACGCCTGCTTCGCCGCGGCCATCCGGGAGCCGCCGTCGATGTCCCGGGTGCGCATGGAACCGCTGACGTCCAGCACGAGTTCGACCTTGGGGGCGGCCTGCTCGGTCTCGTCGGCGACCGCTCCGGCGGGGAACGCCAGCCCGGCCGTCAGGGCGGCGAGGAGAGCACAGGCTCCCGCCGCCAGCCGTTGTCTTCTGATCATCGCCGGATCCTATTGATCAGATGTACCCCTCTTCAAAACGGCAGGTGGCGGAGCGGGTTCCCGTAGTTGTCGTTCCCGCCGGGCGCGGTGTGCGGCATGTCGTGACGTGTACGTGTTCAGCCCCGCACCGGGAGCCGGGTCGAGCGGGGATGGGGGAGGGCCGTCCAGATGTCCCCGGAGTGGCCGGGGGAAAGGCGCATCAGCGTCAACGCCTTCGTCGGCAGCGGGTCTTCGCGCAAGGCCGCGAGGTCCGGGGTGTGCGGGAGGCCGGGCAGGGTGGCCTCCAGGGCCGCGGCGAGGGCCGGGCCGGAGCCCGCAGTGCCCGCCAGCGCGCCCGCCACCAGGGAGCCGAACAGCTTGCGGCGCAGGGCGGTCTCGTCGTCGGTGATCAGGCGGCCCGTCAGGGCGGGCGGGGTGATGCCGTGCCGGGTCAGGCGGGCGGGGCTGATGCGGATGTCGGCGAGGTCGCGGTAGACGAGACGCAGCGGGGTGCCGTCGGCCGACAGGATCACCAGCAGGTTCTGCCCGTGCGCCTCCAGGGCCACCCCCAGGTCCAGCAGGCGCAGGCCCACGGTCAGGGCCAGGCGGGTGAAGGCGGCCAGCCAGGCGGGGGAACCCGGGAGTCCGGTGGTGGCCAGTGCGGCCACCGGCAGGACCCGTTCGCCCGCTGCCGCGTACGCCTGCGGCGACTCCCGCAGCAGCGCGGCCAGGTCGGGCGAGCCGGCGGTGACCGCGCCCAGGGTGCGGGTGATGTGCAGCAGCCCGTCCGTGCGCGCGGCCAGGTCCGTCGCGAGGGCGGTCAGCGCCGCGGACGCCTCGACGGAGTACGGCGAGATGTCCCGCACCGAGGACGTCAGCCGCGCGCTCAGCGCGGTCTTCACGTGCGGGCCGCCGGGCAGGGCCAGGGTGCGCAGGGACATCAGCGGGTGCGCGGACCGCCAGGGGGTGCAGGACCGCTTGAGCACATGGGCCGCCTGCCAGGGATGCACCGGCAGCAGCAGCCGGTCGGCGTCCCGCAGTTCCGCCGGCCAGTCCCCCGACACCAGGCACTCCGCCGCCGGCACCGGCACCGTTCCCAGCTCCACCGACGGCCGGTGCTCCGGCCCGTACGCCAGGTGGTCCGCCGCCGAGAAACCGGGACGCGAACGACAGTTCGGATGGTAGGGGTGGCCGTCCACCACCCGCTGCTCCCACTCCCAGTCCCTCCCCCGGCCTCCGGCCGGGGGGACCCCCACCGGCCACTCCTCCGGGTGATCCGCGTCCGCCCGGGACAGCGCCATCGAGGCGGTGCTGTCGGCCAGTTCGGCGGCGAAGGCGGACGCGTGCGGCACCGCGAGGTCGGTCATGAGCCGCGCGGGATCGTCGTAGCGCTCCCGGTCCAGGCGCAGGGCCGTGACGTACGCGCCGGTCGCGTAGGGATCCGCGTGCGGCCCGTGCAGCCTCCTGCCGTCGGCCAGCCGCAGGGCGAGACCGTGGGCCCCCTCGACCCGGTCGGCGACCCAGGGCAGGGGCTCGTGGGCGAGCGCCCGCCACAGCCGGGTCAGCACGGCCGCGCGGGCGCCCGGCAGCTCGGCCCGGTACCGGGGCAGCAGACCGGGCCGGACGGCGGCCAGCTCCTCGGCCAGCCTGTCCTCGGCGGTGGGGGAGTGGTACACGATGGGCTCCTCGGGTACGGGCACCACGGCACGTTGTCAGGGACGACAGACATACTGGTCGGGATCGGGCCCAGGACGAAGAACGAATGGATCGCGTGGACCTCAAGCCCCCCACCGACACCGTCGGACAGCGCGCCGACGCGTACGCGGCCGCCCCGCTGCTGAACTGCCTGCTGCGGGAGGTGGCCCAGCCGCTCCCCGGCCACGACGGGGAACGGCCGGTCTACCGGCTGCCCGGCAGCGGCCGGCTGCTGCGGGTGCGCCCCGGCCGCCGGCCCGCCGACCCCGAGGTGCGCGCCGCCGGGGCCTGGCGCCCGGTCGGCCACACCGAACTGGTCAAACTGGTCGCCGACGAGCTGCGCCGGCACACCGGGCTGCCGGGCGGCGACCTGCCCGCCGAGATGATCGACAGCCGCGACGCCGTCGCCGCCCTGCTCACCGCCCGCGAGCAGGCGACGGCACCCGCGGACCCGTACCTGCGCTCCGAGCAGTCCCTGCTCACCGGCCACCCCTACCACCCGGCCCCCAAGGCGCGCGGCGGCGGCCCGGTCGCGTCCTGGCTGCCGTACGCCCCCGAGGCCCATGCCCGCTTCCCGCTGGTGCTGCTCGGGGTCCGCGAGGACCAGGTCGCCGAGGAGGGCGACACCCGCGCCCTGGACGCCCTCGGCACCGCCCCGCCCGGCTACCGGCTGCTGCCCGCCCACCCCTGGCAGCTCGCCCTCGTCGGCCACGACCTCGCCCCGGCCTTCGCCGACGGCCGCCTGCTCCGGCTCGGCACGACCGCCTTCGACACCTGGCCGACGGCGGCGGTGCGCACGGTGTACGAGCCCCGGCGCGATGTGTTCCTGAAGTTCAGCCTGGACGTGCGCATCACGAACGACATCCGCCGCCTGTGGCGCCACGACCTGCACCGGCTGCGCCGCACCGACCTCGCCGCCGAGCACGCCTTCGCGGCGATGGGCCCGCCCGCGGCCTGGCTGAGCGACCGCGGCTACCGCACCGCCGTCCCCGCCTTCGAGGAACTGGCCGTCCTCGTCCGGGACGGCCTGCGCGGCCACCTGGTTCCGGGCGCCACCCCCCTGCTCGCCGCGGGCCTCGCCGAGGGCTTCGACGGCAGCCCGCTGGCCGCAGCGGCCGATCCGGCGGCCTGGTGGGAGGCCTATCTGCGGCAGGTCGTCCCGCCCGCCCTGACCGCCTTCGACGACCACGGGGTCGTCCTGGAGGCCCATCTGCAGAACACCCTCGTCGCCGTGGACGCGGCCGGCACGCCCGTACAGGCGCTGTTCCGCGACGCCGAGGGTGCGAAACTGCTGCCGGACGTCTCCCGGGCCGCCGGCTGGGAGCGGCTGGTGTACTGCCTCCTCGTCAACCACCTCGGCGAGATCGCCGGCGCCCTGGCCGAACACCACCCCGGCTTCGATCCGTGGCCCGCTGTCCGCCGCGAACTCGCCCGGCACGCCCTGCCCGAGATCCCCGCCCTGCTCACCGCGCCCAGCCTGCCCGGCAAGACGAACCTGCTGCTGCGCTGGACGGCGGCGGACGGCGCGGCGGCCCGCTATCTGCCCCTCCCGAACCCGCTGCTCGGCGGCTGACCGGCGCATGTGCCGGACGGCGGCACACGCACCCGACCCCGCAGCGACTCCCCCGGCCGGGGGAGCACGCCCAAGGGGGTGTCCGGTCCGGGCCGGCGCCCCGCCGGTACGGACACCGCGGGACTGCCCCGGCGGGGCCGCCCCTGACCGGCCGGTGGCCGGCGGATGGCGCCGCCGAGCCTCGGCCGGCAGCCATCGCCGGGGCGCGGCGATACACGCCGTACCAGTGACCGCTCGCCGGTTCGCCGGCGGTGGTGGCGTCGTCGCCGGCCTCGCTGTCGGCCACCTGCTGGGCGGTGCCCCGGCCGCCGCCCTTGCGCCTCCCCGACGACTTCGAGCCCCCACGCCGGCTCATGCCCGCGATTCGGCAGGTCGCCGGAGTGCGGGTCGCGCGGGCGGTGCCGGGGCCGTCAGAGCATGAGCTGATCGATGGTGATCGGCAGGGAACGGATCCGGCGCCCCGTGGCGTGGTGGACGGCGTTCGCGATGGCCGCCGCCACACCGACCAGCCCGATCTCCCCGATTCCCTTCGTACCGACAGGCGTGGCCCGGTCCGGGCCGCCGACGAAGATCACCTCCATGTCGGGAACATCGGCGTTGACCGCCACCAGGTAGTCCCCGAAGGTGGCATTGGCGATGCGTCCGGTCCCGGCATCGGTGGCCGTCTCCTCGAACATCGCCTGGCCGATCCCGCCCACCGTGCCGCCGACGATCTGGCTGGTGGCGGTCTTCTCGTTGAGGATGCGCCCGCCGTCGATCGCCGACACCACGCGGGCCACCCGCAGCAGTCCCAGGTCGGGATCGACACGGACCTCGACGAACTTGGCTCCGAAGGCGCCGGCGGTGGCCATCCCCCCTTCGTCGGGCCGGGGAGGCGTGCTGCGGCCGTCGGCGCTCAGTTCCTCCAGGCCATGGCGGACCAGGATGTCCGTGTACGACTCGCCCTGGTCCGGGATCCCGGTGCGGTGGATCCGCCCTGCGTGGACGGAGACATCGTCGAGCGCCGCTCCACGCAGCGGTGAGTCCGGGTCGTCCTTCACCACGTCGAGGAACTCCTGCACGAGACGGCGGCAGGCGGAGTGGACGGCGTTGGCCAACGCGCCGGTGAGACCGGAACCTCCTGCCTGCGGCGCGTAGGGCAGGTCGGAGTCGCCGAGGTCGAAGTGGACGCGGGAGACATCCAGGCCCAGCAGTTCGGCGGACAGCTGCGTGATGATCGTGTAGGTGCCCGTGCCGATGTCGGTGGCCGCGCTGCGCACATCGGCCGACCCGTCGCGGTGGAGCGACGCACGGGCCTGGCACGGCACCTGGTAATTCGGATAGGACACCCCGGCCAGTCCGTAACCGATCAGCCAGCGGCCGTCGCGCATCGAACCCGGCTGAGGACTGCGGTGTGACCAGCCGAACCGCTCCGCTCCCTGCAGATAACACTCCCGGAGGGCCTTGCTGGACCAGGGCAGCCCGAGCAGCGGGTGCTCGTCCGCATAGTTGCGCAGGCGTAGTTCGAGGGGGTCGACGCCGAGTTCGTGGGCGAGCTCGTCGATCGCGGACTCCAGGGCGAAGTTGCCCTGCCCCTCGGCCGGCGCCCGCATGGAACCGGGGCACGGGATGTTCAGCCGCACCTGCCGGTCCCGCGTTCTGACGTTCGGGCAGGCGTAGGAGACGGCCGACCCGGCGGACACGGGCTCGTAGTCGTCGTCCTCCATCGCCACGGGGGAGACCCCCTCGTGCTCGATGACGGTCAGCTCTCCGGCCCGGGTCGCCCCGATCCTGATCTGCTGGACGCTGTAGGGCCGATGCCCGACAGCGGTGAACATCTCGGGCCGGGTGAGCACGAGCTTGACCGGCTTGCCCACCTCGCGTGCGGCGAGCACGGTGAGGATCACATGGGGCCACACACGCAGCCCGGCACCGAAGCCACCCCCGACGTAGGGGGCGAGGACCCGGATGCCGCTCTCGGGGACCTTGAAGACGGCGGCAAGCGTGGCGCGGACGTTGTGGGGCCACTGGGTGGAGTCGTGGACGGTGAGCGAGTCGCCGTTCCAGGCGGCGACCGTGGACATCAGGCCGAGCGGGTTGTTGGTGTTGTCCGGAGTGGTGTAGGTGCCGCCGACGACCACGTCCGCGGCGGCCAGCCCGGCGTCGACGTCGCCCCGGTCGGAGTCGAGCCCCCAGGGGTTGGTGACCACCGTGGCGCGCGGGTCGTGGAGGTCCAGCAGCGGCTCGGCCGGCTCGTAGTCGACGCGCACCAGCGACGCCGCGTGGCGGGCCTGCTCCCACGTGGCGGCCACCACGACGGCGACGTGCTGCCCGTAGTGCAGGATCCGGTCGTCCTGGAGCGGGGCCGGCGGGGACGGACCCAGCAACGTCATCGGCCCGCGCTCCAGCTGCGGCGCCGTCAGGTGGGTGATGACGGCCAGGACGCCCGGTGCGGTTTCCGCCGCGGTGGTGTCGATCCCGCGGATGCGTCCTGCGGCGTTGGTGCTGTGCACCAGGGCGGCGTGCACCATGCCGGGCAGGCGGAAGTCGTTGGGGTAGGGCGCCTTTCCGGTGATCTTCATAGGCGCGTCTACGCGATCCAGGCCGGGACCGACGGCCCTGGCGGCTTCGAGCGTGGTCATTGCTCGGCTCCTGACACGGTTTCGAGGGTGCGGATGAGCGTGCGCTGGGCCAGCTCGATCTTGAACGCCGTGCCGGGCAGTGGACGGGCTCCCGCGAGGGCGGCCCGGGCAGCGGCCAGGAACGTCTCCGCGTTCGCGGGCGCGTCACGCAGTACGTCCTCGGCGCCCCAGGCCCGCCAGGGAACGGTGCCCACTCCGCCGAGCCCCACCCGCGCCTCCCGGATGACGCCGTCCTCCTGCAGCAGTGCCACACCGGCCGAGACCAGCGCGAACTCGTACGAGACCCGGTCGCGGACCTTGATGTAGTGCGAACGCGTACCCCGTGGTGGCAGCGGGATCTCGACCGCGGTGATCAATTCGCCGTGCTGGAGCACGTTCTCGATGTGCGGGGTGTCACCCGGTGGCAGATAGAACCGGGTCAGCGGTACACTACGCGCTCCGATCGCGCCCTGGAGGTGGACGACGGCGTCGAGGGCGGTCAGGGGCACGGCGACATCCGAGGCATGCAGCGCGATGCAGTGGTCGCTGGTGCCCAGGATGGCGTGCATCCGGTGGACCCCGGTGATGGCGGCGCACCCGGACCCAGGGCTGCGCTTGTTGCAGGCGGCCACGGTCGGATCCCGGAAATAGCGGCACCGGGCGCGTTGCAGCAGATTGCCGCCGATCGTGGCCATGTTGCGCAGCTGCGTCGAGGCCCCGAGGAGCAGCGCTTCCCGTACGAACGGCAGCCGGTCCGTCACCACGGGATCGGCGGCGAGCTGCTCCATGGTGGTCAGCGCCCCGACGCGGACCGTCGACTCGGTGTGCGTGATGCCGCCGAGCGGGAGACGGGTGATGTCGACGAGCCGGCTCGGATGCAGCACACCGTCCTTCATCAGGTCCAGCTGCGTGGTGCCACCCGCGAGGTAGGAGGAGCTGGGATCTTCGCTGACCACGGCCACGGCCTGGTCGGAATCGGTGGCCCGCACGTATGCGAAGGGGTGCATCGTCACGCCCCCGCCACCACGTCGCGGATCGCGGCGCGGATGTTCGGGTAGGCGCCGCAGCGGCAGATGTTGCCGCTCATGAACTCGCCGATGGCCTCGTCGGAGGTGGCGCGTCCCTCCGCGATGAGGGAGATCGCCGACATGATCTGGCCCGGGGTGCAGTAACCGCATTGGAACGCGTCGTGCCGGGCGAAAGCCGCCTGCACGGGGTGCGGTTCACCGTTCGGCGACAGGGCTTCGACGGTGGTGATCTTCCGCCCCTCGTACTGGGCGGCCAGCGCCAGGCACGCCACCACGCGTCGTCCGTCGGCCAGCACCGTGCAGGCACCGCAGGCCCCCTGGTCACAGCCCTTCTTCGAGCCTGTCAGACCGAGGTGGTCACGTAGCGCGTCGAGCAGGGTGACCCGGCTGTCGAATCGCAGGTGGTGTTCGGTGTCGTTCACGTCGAGTGTGATGTCCACCTGGGGCGGGGCATCGGCGGAGGACGGCATTGCCGCGGTGTCTGTGTGGTCCATGGCAGCTCGATTCCAGGGCGTGCGGCTGGCTCGGCGCAGAGACTCACGGCCCCCTGAGCCGATCTGGAGTCGATGCTATGCACAGAAAACCTTTTGCGCGATTCATACCGGATCGAGTGAAATGTCGGCATGCCGCACGGCTTCCAGGCCGTACCGGAGGACCGGGCGGGCGCTCCTCGTCGGCTGGTGCGCCCGATTACTATGGTCACTTCACGCCGGTTGGGGGTTGACCGTGACATACAGGGCAAAAGAGCCGTGGGGCCTGGGAAAATGCTGAGAACGGTCACCGCGACCCGCTACGTCGAACCCCTGCGCTCCGGCGGCTCCGTGCCCGGTGTCGTGGAGGCCGACGACCTCGGCACCTACGTCGTGAAGTTCACCGGTTCTGCGCAAGGACACAAGGCGCTGGTCGCCGAGGTGATCGTCGGCGAACTCGCCCGCGCGCTCGGCCTGCGCTTCCCCGAGCTGGTCCTGGTCCACTTCGACCCGGCCGTCGCCGCCGGCGAGCCGCACCAGGAGGTGCGGGAGCTGCACACCGCGAGCGCCGGCGTGAACCTCGGCATGGACTATCTGCCGGGCGCCCGGGACTTCGCCCCGGACATCGCGAAGCTCTTCGAGGTGGACCCGCTGGAGGCCGGCCGGATCGTCTGGCTGGACGCGCTGACCGTCAACGTGGATCGTACGGTCCACAGCTCCAATCTGATGGTCTGGCCCACGCTCGGCACCGCGCCCCCGCGCCTGTGGCTCATCGACCACGGCGCCGCCCTCGTCTTCCACCACCGCTGGGACACCACGACCCCCGGCAAGAAGTACGACTTCCGGCACCACGCACTCGGCCACTACGGCCCCGACGTGCGGGCCGCCGACGCCGCACTGGCGCCCCGGGTGACGGAGGAGCTGCTGCGCGGGATCGTCGCCGAGGTGCCGGACGCCTGGCTGGCCGAGGACGCCGGGTTCGCCACCCCCGACGACGTCCGGGACGCCTACGTCGACTACCTCCTGGCCCGCGTCCGGCTCTCACCCGAGTGGCTGCCCACCGACTTCCCGAGTCGCGAGGAACTGGCGGCCGAGGAGGCCGCCCGCGCGGCGAAGACGCAAGCGGGCCGCCCGGACTGGCTGAAGCGGGTCCCCGACCTGCACGGCAAGCCGGCGGCGGAACAGGATTGGTCGGTGCACCTGGGATGACGGACGTACAGCGGGTCCAGATCGAGTACTGCACCCAGTGCCGCTGGCTGCCCCGCGCGGCCTGGCTGGCGCAGGAGCTGCTCACCACCTTCGAGGCCGAGCTGACCGAGCTGTCGCTCAAGCCCGGCACCGGCGGAGTCTTCGTCGTCCGCGTGAACGACGAGGTGGTGTGGGACCGCCGCGAGCAGGGCTTCCCGGAGCCCACGGCGGTCAAGCGGCTCGTCCGCGACCGGGTGGCACCGGGCAAGCCCCTGGGCCACTCGGACCGGCCGGCCTGAACCAGGACGGCCGGCACGGGGACGGCGTCGGCCTTCACGATCCGGCGGGTCGTCAAGGCCGACGCACATGGTGCCGGGGGGCCGGTTTCAGCCCGCGAGCTGCTCGTACGCCGGCAGGGTGAGGAAGTCGGCGTAGTCCTCGTCGAGGGACACCTTCAGCAGCAGGTCGTGCGCCTGCTGCCAGTGCCCGGCCGCGAAGGCCTCCTCGCCGATCTCCTTGCGGATGCTGTCCAGTTCCTCGGCGGCGACCTTGCGGGCCAGCTCCGGCGTGGCCTTGTCGCCGTTCTCGAACTCCACGCCCGCGTTGATCCACTGCCAGATCTGGGAGCGGGAGATCTCGGCGGTGGCCGCGTCCTCCATCAGGTTGAAGATGGCGACCGCGCCGAGCCCGCGCAGCCAGGCCTCGATGTAACGGATGCCGACCTGGACGGCGTTGACGAGACCGTGGTACGTCGGCTTGGCGTCCAGCGAGTCGATGGCGATCAGGTCGGCCGCTTCGACGTGCACGTCCTCGCGCAGCCGGTCCTTCTGGTTGGGCCTGTCACCGAGGACCTTGTCGAAGGACTCCATGGCGATCGGCACCAGGTCGGGGTGGGCGACCCAGGAACCGTCGAAACCGTCGTTCGCCTCACGGTCCTTGTCGGCGCGGACCTTCTCGAAGGCCACCTTGTTGACCTCGGCGTCCTTGCGGGAGGGGATGAAGGCCGCCATGCCGCCGATCGCGTGGGCGCCGCGCTTGTGGCAGGTGCGGACGAGGAGTTCGGTGTACGCCCGCATGAACGGGGCGGTCATCGTCACCGCGTTGCGGTCCGGGAGGACGAACCTCGCCCCGCCGTCACGGAAGTTCTTCACGATGGAGAACAGGTAGTCCCAGCGGCCGGCGTTCAGGCCCGAGGCGTGGTCGCGGAGTTCGTAGAGGATCTCCTCCATCTCGTACGCGGCTGTGATCGTCTCGATCAGCACCGTGGCGCGGACGGTGCCCTGCGGGATGCCGAGGTATTCCTGCGCGAAGACGAACACGTCGTTCCAGAGCCGGGCCTCGAGGTGCGACTCGGTCTTCGGCAGGTAGAAGTACGGGCCCTTGCCGAGGCCGAGCAGCCGCTGCGCGTTGTGGAAGAAGTACAGGCCGAAGTCGACGAGGGCGCCGGGCACCTGGCGGCCGTCGGCGTCCACGAGGTGGCGCTCGTTCAGGTGCCAGCCGCGCGGGCGCATGACGACGGTCGCCAGCTCCTCGTTCGGGCGCAGGGCGTAGGACTTGCCGGTGCGCTCGTCGGTGAAGTCGATGTTCCGGGTGTAGGCGTCGACCAGGTTGACCTGGCCGAGGACGACGTTCTCCCAGGTGGGCGCGGAGGCGTCCTCGAAGTCGGCGAGCCAGACCTTCGCGCCCGAGTTGAGCGCGTTGATGGTCATCTTGCGGTCGGTCGGGCCGGTGATCTCCACGCGCCGGTCGTTCAGCGCGGCCGGGGCCGGGGCGACCTTCCAGGAGTCGTCCGCACGGACGGCGGCCGTCTCGGGGAGGAAGTCGAGCGTGGAGGTGCGGGCGATCTCGGCGCGGCGCTCGGCCCGGCGGGCGAGGAGTTCGTCACGGCGCGGGGTGAACCGCCGGTGCAGCTCCGCCACGAAGGCGAGCGCCGCGTCCGTGAGGACCTCTTCCTGCCGGGGCAGGGGCTCGGCGTCGACGATGGCCAGCGGGGACGGCGCTGGTGCGGACATGAGCTGTCACTTCCTTCAGCGGTGGCACCGGGTGCCAAGCGGCACGAACAGGGCGATCAGCGCCCCCTGTGCGGACAGGCGCTTCTGAACAGTGGATAGTAGTTTCCTCATCGTGGAACTTCAATGGTTTGTTGATGTCGAGATTCTCTGAGTCGAGGCAAGGTGGCGCCCAGTGCCACCCCGTTCACTCAAGGTGGCTCAGATCGGCCTCGGTGTCGATGTCGTACGGCTCGGCCACGTCCGCGCACTCCACCAGCCGGATCGCCGCCGCGTGCCGCGCCAGGTAGGCGCGTGCCCCGCGGTCTGCAGTGGCAGTGGCCGCGATACCCGCCCAGTGGGCCGCGCCGAAGAGCACCGGATGGCCGCGCGTCCCGTCGTAGGCGGCCGACACCAGCGAATGCTCACCCTCGTACGCGCCGAGCACCCGGGCCACCGCCGCGGGCCCGATACCGGGCTGGTCCACGAGACTCACCAGGGCCGCGCGCGCACCCGTACCGGCGAGCGATGCCAGTCCCGCGCGCAGGGACGACCCCATCCCCTCGGCCCACTCCGGGTTGTCCACGACCACGCAGCCGCTCAGCTCGGCGCGCCGTCTCACCTCGTCCGCCCGGGCGCCCACCACGACGTGGATCCGCCCGCATCCGGCCGCGCGCAGCACACCGACCGCGTGCTCGACCAGGGGCCGCCCCCGGTGCTCCAGCAGCGCCTTGGGCCGCCCGCCGAGCCGTCTGCCGCCGCCGGCGGCGAGCAGCAGCCCGGCGACCTCCCCCCGATGATCCTGGTTGTCCGTCATGGGTCCTGCATACCCGACGGGGGACCGGGCGTCCGGTTTCCGGGCGGCGATTCCGTTGGGCTGAATTTCGGTCCGCGCTGTGGCGCTCCCGCACGGGGTGGCGTTTACTGGCCCGCGCACGACGGCGTGTCAGGGGGAGGGCTGTGTTGCGGAGCTTGGGGCAGAGGCAAGTGACCGGCAGCGACGAGGACCCGAGAGTGACGGAACTGCGGACCGCGGTGTCCCGGCTGCGCCGTGAACTCGCCGCGCACCCGGCGGAGTTCCCCGACCGGGCCATAGCCGAGGACGAACTGGCGGCGCTGGCCGCGATGGCGGCGGGCGGCCCCCCGGAGATCCCCCGCCTGCGCCGCTCGCTGTTACTGATCGCGGGTGCGATCGGCTCGGTCAGCGCGCTGGCGCGGGGCTTGCGGGGCGTGCGTGAGGCGGTGGAGTTGTTCGGGCAACCACCGCGGCAGAGCTGAGTGCGCCGACTCCGCAGCGGGGGAAGTGCGCGAACGACCACGGCGCACCCGCGGTCGCCCACGCACCGCTGACGGTCCCCGCTCAGGCGCCAGAACTCGCCAGCGCCGCGGACAACTCGAGGGCGACCTGCTGGAGCACCGGCACGATCTTCTCCGTCGCCGCTTCCGTGACCCGTCCCGCCGGCCCCGAGATGGAGATCGCGGCCGCCGTCGGGGAGTCCGGGACGGACACCGCGAGGCACCGCACCCCGATCTCCTGTTCGTTGTCGTCGACGGCGTATCCCGCGCGCCGTACGTCCTCCAGCGCGGCCAGGAAGCCCTCGGGCGTGGTGATGGTCTTCTCGGTGGCCGCGGGCATCCCGGTACGAGCCAGCAGTGCCCGCACCTCGTCGTCCGGCACCCCGGCCAGCAGTGCCTTGCCCACCCCGGTCGAGTGGGGCAGCACCCGTCGGCCCACCTCGGTGAACATCCGCATCGAGTGCTTGGACGGCACCTGTGCCACGTACACGATCTCGTCGCCGTCCAGCAGCGCCATGTTCGCCGTCTCGCCGGTCTCCTCCACCAGCCGGGCCAGGTACGGCCGCGCCCAGGTGCCGAGCAGCCGGGACGCGGACTCACCGAGCCGGATCAGCCGCGGTCCGAGCGCGTACCGCCGGTTCGGCTGCTGACGGACGTACCCGCAGGCGACCAGCGTGCGCATCAGCCGGTGGATGGTGGGCAGCGGCAGTCCGCTGGTCGCGGACAGCTCGCTCAGGCCGACCTCGCCGCCCGCGTCCGCCATGCGCTCGAGCAGGTCGAAGGCGCGCTCCAGGGACTGGACCCCGCCTCCGTTGGAGGACTTGGCGGAGTCGGTGGTGCTGGCGCTGGACGTCGGCACGGCGCGTTCCTTTCGGGGCTGGCAGAGGGCAGAAGCCTACCCGGCAGCCGGTTGACTCCCAGCTTGTGCGTAGCTACGTTCTGCCTGCTGGAATTCTAATTCCGCTTTGTGGAAACGTCCAGGGTGGGTGCGGGTGGTGTCCCACCCGGAAGTGTGCCTCTTGACGGAGGAGGAGCGGGAGTGAAGACTCCTTCAACAGAACGTTGAAATCCGTTACGTGGGAGTAAATCCCGTTTCCTGGGCGTAAACGGCGGTACAGAGAGGGGTTCGGGTGTCCGAGGCTGAACTGGTGCTGCGCTCGAGGCGCGTCATCACTCCGGAAGGCACGCGGGCCGCCACGGTCACCGTGTCCGCCGGGAAGATCACGGCCGTTCTGCCGTACGACGCCGAGGTCCCGGCCACGGCCCGGCTGGAGGACGTCGGCGACCACGTCCTGCTGCCCGGCCTGGTCGACACCCACGTGCACGTCAACGACCCGGGCCGCACCGAGTGGGAGGGCTTCTGGACCGCCACGCGCGCGGCGGCGGCCGGCGGCATCACCACCCTGGTCGACATGCCGCTCAACTCCCTGCCGCCGACCACGACCGTGCCGCACCTGCGGGTGAAACAGGAGGTCGCCGCCGGCAAGGCGCACATCGACGTCGGCTTCTGGGGCGGCGCCCTGCCCGACAACGTCAAGGACCTGCGCCCGCTGCACGACGCCGGCGTCTTCGGCTTCAAGGCCTTCCTGTCCCCGTCCGGCGTGGACGAGTTCCCGCACCTCGACCAGGACCAGCTCGCCCAGTCCATGGCGGAGATCGCCGGATTCGGCGGACTGCTGATCGTGCACGCGGAGGACCCGCACCACCTGGCCGCCGCCCCGCAGCACGGCGGCCCGAAGTACGCCGACTTCCTCGCCTCCCGCCCGCGCGACGCCGAGGACACGGCGATCGCGGGCCTCATCGCGCAGGCCCGCCGGCTGCACGCGCGCGTGCACGTGCTGCACCTGTCCTCCAGCGACGCGCTGCCACTGATCCGCGCCGCCCGCGCCGAGGGCGTCCGCGTCACCGTCGAGACCTGCCCGCACTACCTCACCCTCACGGCCGAGGAGGTCCCGGACGGCGCCAGCGAGTTCAAGTGCTGCCCGCCCATCCGCGAGGCCGCCAACCAGGACCTGCTCTGGCAGGCCCTCACCGACGGCACCATCGACTGCGTGGTCACCGACCACTCGCCCTCCACCGCCGACCTCAAGACCGACGACTTCGCCACCGCGTGGGGCGGCATCTCCGGCCTCCAGCTGAGCCTGTCGGCGGTGTGGACCGAGGCCCGCGAGCGCGGCCACGCACTGGAGGACGTCGTGCGCTGGATGTCCACGCGGACCGCCGCCCTGGTCGGCCTGCGCCAGAAGGGCGCCATCGAGGCCGGCCGCGACGCCGACTTCGCCGTCCTCGCCCCCGACGAGACCTTCACCGTCGACCCGGCCGGCCTCCAGCACCGCAACCGGGTCACCGCGTACGCCGGCAAGACCCTGTACGGCGTCGTCAAGTCCACCTGGCTCCGCGGTGAGCGCATCGTCGCCGACGGCGCGTTCACCGAGCCGAAGGGCACGCTGCTCAGCCGCCCCCGGTGAGCCACCCCAGCACCGGCCGACCTCAGAAAGGAACCCCTGATCTCCGTGACGGCGACACCAAGCTTCACCGGCGACGCGAACCCCTACCGAGGCGGCGACCCGTACGCGGACTACCGCACCGCCGACTTCCCCTTCACCCAGTACGCCAACCTCGCCGACCGGCAGCTCGGCGCCGGTGTCATCGCCGCCAACGACGAGTTCTTCGCCCAGCGCGAGAACCTGCTGGTCCCCGAGCCCGCCGAGTTCGACCCCGAGCACTTCGGGCACAAGGGCAAGATCATGGACGGCTGGGAGACCCGCCGCCGGCGCGGAGCCTTTGCCGAGCACCCCTGGCCGGCCGCCGAGGACCACGACTGGGCGCTCGTCCGGCTCGGCGCACCCGGCGTGATCCGCGGGATCGTCGTCGACACCGCCCACTTCCGCGGCAACTACCCGCAGGCCGTCTCCATCGAGGGCACCTCAGTACCCGGCTCCCCCTCACCGGAGGAACTGCTGGGCGACGACGTGAAGTGGACGACCCTCGTCCCGCGCACCCCGGTCGGCGGCCACGCGGCGAACGGCTTCGCCGTCTCGGCCGAGCAGCGCTTCACGCACCTGCGGATCAACCAGCACCCCGACGGGGGCATCGCCCGCCTGCGCGTGTACGGCGAGGTCGTCCCGGACCCGAAGTGGCTGCAGGTGCTCGGCACCTTCGACGTGGTCGCCCTGGAGAACGGCGGCCAGGTCGAGGACGCCTCCAACCTCTTCTACTCCCCGGCCACCAACACCATCCAGCCGGGCCGCTCCCGCAAGATGGACGACGGCTGGGAGACCCGCCGCCGCCGCGACCAGGGCAACGACTGGATCCGCTACCGGCTGGTGTCCCAGTCCCAGATCCGCGCGATCGAGATCGACACCGCCTACCTGAAGGGCAACAGCGCCGGCTGGGCCTCGGTCTCCGTGAAGGACGGGGAGGACGGCGACTGGACCGAGATACTGCCGCGCACCCGCCTCCAGCCCGACACCGATCACCGCTTCGTCCTGCCGCGGCCGGCCGTCGGCACGCACGCGCGTGTCGACATCTTCCCCGACGGCGGCATCTCCCGCCTGCGCCTGTTCGGCTCCCTGACCGAGGAGGGCGCGACCCGGCTCGCGACCCGCCACCAGGAACTGGGCGGCTGACCGACCCTCACGCGCGCGTGGGGCGCCCCGGCCGGACAGCACCGGGGCGCCCCACGTGTCACTCGCACCGACCCAGTTCCCCAGGCCCGGAACTCTTTCGTCCGCCTCCCGCGTTCTTCTCCACGTGACCCTTCAGCAAGAGATCGTCGGCAACGCCATGCAGATGGCGGTCGTCAACCTGCACCCCGGCCAGACCGTGTACTGCGAAGCCGGGAAGTTCCTGTTCAAGACCACGAACGTGACCATGGAGACGCGGCTGTCCGGCCCGTCGGGCAACGGCGGGCAGCAGCAGAACGGCTCGGGCGGCGGCATGGGCGGCCTGCTGCGTCAGGCCATGGGCACCGCCATGCAGGTCGGCCAGCGCATGCTCGCGGGCGAGTCGCTGGCCTTCCAGTACTTCACCGCCCAGGGCGGTGAGGGCACGGTCGGTTTCGCCGGCGTGCTCCCCGGCGAGATGCGCGCCCTCGAGCTGGACGGCACGCGCGCGTGGTTCGCGGAGAAGGACGCCTTCGTGGCCGCCGAGTCCACCGTCGACTTCGGCATCGCCTTCGCCGGCGGCCGCACCGGCATGAGCGGCGGCGAGGGCTTCATCCTGGAGAAGTTCACCGGGCACGGCACGGTGATCATCGCCGGCGCGGGCAACTTCATCGACCTGAACCCGGCGGACTTCGGCGGCCGCATCGAGGTCGACACCGGCTGCGTGGTCGCCTTCGAGGAGGGCATCCAGTACGGCGTGCAGCGCGTCGGCGGCCTCAACCGGCAGGGGATCATGAACGCCGTGTTCGGCGGTGAGGGCCTGTCCCTGGCCACCCTGGAGGGCAACGGCCGGGTGATCCTGCAGTCCCTCACCATCGAGAGCCTCGCCAACGCCCTGAAGAAGGCCCAGGGCGGCGACAAGCAGGGCCCGACCGGCGGACTGTTCTCCACCCACGCCGGCTGAATCGATACGTTGCGGGTGCGTGCGGGGTCCGAGCTGATGACAGCGGACCCCGCACCCCGGAAGAGGGCACCCGCCACGGAAAAGCTGGTCTGCACCGTCTTCGTCACCCTCGACGGCGTCCACCAGGCGCCCGGCGGACCTCAGCAGTCGAAGTCGATGAGCTTGAACGTCGCGTAGTGGTCGGACGTGTAGTAGTCCTCCTCGTACCGCTCACCGGTGACGATGCGGCGTGCGCCGCGCGTGGGGGAGCCCGGCGTGATCACGGTGTATTCGTGGTAGTAGCCGGACGCCTGGCTGGGCAGGACGCCTTCGCGGTTCGAGAAGACGGTGCCGTCCTGCGAGTACGGGAACGGGCCGCCCTGCTCGATCAGGTCGAGCGTGTCGTACGCCTGGGAGGGCAGGGCGCTGTGGCAGATGCTGCCGACCGCGGCGTTCGCCGTGGTGGCGGAGACGGTGCCACCCACGAGGAGGGCGGACAGGAGTGTGGCTGCGGCGCCGATCCGTGCGGCGCTGTGGGGGATTCGCATGCCCTCATGGTGACGCGCGTAGAGCATGGCATGTCAACGACAACTTCGGAGTTTTCGCCGTCAAGTCCGATGTCTTTTCGGGAAGTTGACCTGGCCGGCCGACGGCTCCATGGGTTCTCCACAGGCCGTTCACCGGCGCGCCACCGGCGGCGCCACGGCGGCGCACGCACTCAGCCGGGCCCCTGGCTCCCCGCGGCGGCGAACAGCGCGAACGCGAGCACCACCAGCGCGACGCCGGCGTAGACCCCGTAGCCGTCGAGGAAACCGATCCGCTGTACGAGCCCCACCTGCCAGTGCGTGAACTCGTGCACCAGGGCCAGCGCGCCCTGTACCAGGGCGAGGAATCCGAGACCGCGAGCGCGAGGTCGCCGTCGCCGTCGGCCGTGGTCTCGCCACCGCCCAGATCGCCGCCGAACTCTTCATGAGCGTGGCCACCGTCAAGACCCGCGTCTCCCGCATCCTCGCCAAGCTCGGCCTCGGCAACCGGGTCCAGATCGCCCTGCCGGCGTACGACGCGGGACTGCTGGAGGACGGGCACTGAGCGGCCGCCCCGGGCGTTGTCCCGGTACCGGGATGCGCCCGGGCAGCCTCGGGGGATTGCGGAGGGGGAGCGATGGACAGGCAACGGGTGGTCGATCTGCGGGAGTTCGGAGACACGTTGCGCCGCGATCCCCATCGGGTGTACGCCCGCCTGCGCGAGCAGGGCCCCGTGCACCGGGTCCGGCTGCCGTCGGCGGACGAGGGCTACGAGACCTGGCTGGTCGTGGGGTACGAAGAGGCGCGCGCGGCCCTCGCCTACCCCCGGCTGGCCAAGGACGGCGCCAAGATCGGCGCGACCTTCCTGGACGAGCAGATGATCGGCAAGCACCTGCTGGCCACCGACCCGCCTCAGCACACCCGCCTGCGCGGACTCGTCACGCGCGCGTTCACGATGCGCCGGGTGGAGCAGCTGCGCCCCCGGATCCAGCAGATCACCGACGACCTGCTGGACGAGATGCTGCCGCGCGGCCGCGGCGACCTCATCGACTCGCTCGCCTTCCCGCTGCCCATCACCGTCATCTGCGAACTCCTCGGCGTCCCGGACATGGACCGCGCGGAGTTCCGGAAGATGTCCACCGAGGTGGTCGCACCGACCGACGGGGACACGGAGTACGACGCGGTCGTCCGCCTCGCCGCGTACCTCACCGAGCTGATCGAGGACAAGCGGTGCGCCGGACCCACCGACGACCTGCTGAGCGACCTGATCCGCACCACCGCCGAGGGCGGCGACCTGCTCTCCCCGCAGGAACTGCGCGGCATGGCCTACCTGCTGCTCATCGCGGGCCACGAGACCACCGTCAACCTCATCGGCAACGGCGTCCTCGCCCTCCTCACCCACCCGGAACAACTCGCCGCCCTGCGCGCCGACATGGGCCTCCTGGACGGCGCCGTCGAGGAGATGCTGCGCTACGAGGGCCCGGTGCAGAGCGCCACGTTCCGGTACGCCGCCGAGCCCCTGGAGATCGCCGGCACGGTCATCGAGCAGGGTGAACACGTGGTGGTCGGCCTCACCGCCGCCCAGCGCGACGGCGGCCGGTACAGCGACCCGCACCGGTTCGACATCCGCCGTGACACCCGCGGTCACCTGGCGTTCGGCCACGGCATCCACTACTGCCTGGGGGCACCCCTAACCCGTCTGGAGGGCCGGCCGTATCGCCGTCGGCACCCTCCTGGAGCGCGCCCCCGGTCTCGCCCTCGACGGCGCGCCGGGCGAGTGGCTGCCGGGCCTGCTGATGAGAGGGATGCGCAGCCTTCCGGTGCGCTGGTGAGCGGCCCGGGGAGTCAGGCGTACGACGGCCCCGCCCGGTCCGGGACCTCCGCCAGCGCCACCGGCCGCCGCTCCCGGCGGGAGATCTCGCAGGCCTCGGCGACCCGCAGTGCCTGCAGCGCCTCCCGGCCGTCGCACGGGTTGGGCCGCTCGCCGCGCACCACCTCCACGAAGGCGGCCAGCTCGGCCTCGTAGGCGGGCCCGAACCGCTCCAGGAAGCCCGGCCAGGGCTTGTCCGCGGGCGGTGGCCCGGTCGGCTCGGTGGACGCCAGCGGCGTACGGTCGTCCAGTCCCACCACCACCGTGTCCCGCTCCCCGGCCAGCTCCATGCGCACGTCGTAGCCCGCGCCGTTCAGCCGGGTCGCCGTCGCCGACGCCAGGGTGCCGTCGTCCAGCGTGAGCAGCGCCGCGCCCGTGTCGACGTCACCGGCCTCGCGGAACATCGCGGGACCGGTGTCGGAGCCGGTGGCGTACACCTCGGCCACCTCGCGGCCCGTCACCCAGCGCAGCACGTCGAAGTCGTGGATCAGCGTGTCCCGGAAGAGCCCGCCGGACAGCGGCAGCCACTCGGCCGGGGGAGGGGACTGGTCGCAGGTCAGGGCCCGTACGGTGTGCAGCCGCCCGAGCCGTCCCGTGCGCACCGCCTCGCGGGCGCCGGCATAGCCCGCGTCGAACCGCCGCTGGAAGCCCATCTGCAGCACCGTCCCGGCCGTCTCGACCTCGGCGAGCGCCTGCAGCGTGCCCGGCAGATCGAGGGCGATCGGCTTCTCGCAGAAGACCGGCAGACCCGAGCGGGCTGCCCGGCCGATCAGCTCGGCGTGGGCCGCCGTCGCCGCGGTGATCACCACCGCGTCCACGCCCCACGTGAAGACCTCGTCCACCCCCGGCGCCGCCGTCTCGCCCAGCCGGTGCGCCAGCTCCTGCGCCCGCGCCGGGTCCGCGTCCGTCAGGATCAGGGATCCGACCTCGCGGTGGCGGCTGAGCGTCCGTGCGTGAATGGTGCCGATGCGGCCCGTACCGATGACGCCGATGCGCATGGAAACAAAGTGAGGGCGGACCCCGCACGCTGTCAATGCGTATGTCCGGACAACCGGACTACACGACTTCCCGTCAACCCGTCACGGGGATACGCTCGGGCCCGTGCCGAAACCAGATGTGGACCCGACCGTGTCGCTCGACCTCCGCGTGGACCGTAGCTCCCCGGTACCGCTGTACTTCCAGCTCTCCCAGCAGCTGGAGGCCGCCATCGAGCGCGGCAGCCTCACTCCGGGCAGCCTGCTGGGCAACGAGATCGAGCTGGCCGCGCGGCTCGGCCTGTCCCGGCCGACCGTCCGCCAGGCCATCCAGTCGCTCGTCGACAAAGGGCTCCTCGTCCGCCGCCGGGGCGTCGGCACCCAGGTCGTGCACAGCCAGGTCAAGCGCCCCCTGGAACTGAGCAGCCTCTACGACGACCTGGAGGCGGCAGGCCAGCGCCCCGCGACCAAGGTCCTGGTCAACACCGTCGTCCCCGCCTCCGCCGAGGTCGCCGCGGCGCTCGCGGTCGCCGAGGGCAGCGACGTCCACCGCATCGAGCGCCTGCGCCTCGCGCACGGCGAGCCGATGGCCTACCTGATCAACCACCTGCCGCCCGGCCTGCTCGACCTGGACACCGTCCAGCTGGAGGCCACCGGCCTGTACCGGCTGATGCGCTCCGCCGGGATCACCCTGCACAGCGCCCGCCAGTCCATCGGCGCCCGCGGCGCCACGCCCGCCGAGGCCGAGCGGCTCGCCGAGGCGGAGGGCGCCCCGCTGCTCACCATGCAGCGCACCACCTTCGACGACACCGGTCGCGCGGTCGAGTTCGGCGACCACACCTACCGTCCGACGCGCTACTCCTTCGAGTTCCAGCTGCTCGTACGTCCGTGACGTCACCCCGGCATTCGTCGCAATGTCCGGACAATGAGACCGTCATGAGGTCCCCGGTCGTGTCACGGGTGTTCCCTGTGTTCGATACTGAAGTGTTTGGGGCAGGTGAGGTCACCGCCGGGACACGCCGACGGTGAGGTCGCCCGCCCCTTGCGCACGTCGGAGCAGAGCAAGAGCACAGCAAGAAGGGCACGGCCTCGTGGCACGGTTTCGGACCTGGGTAGGCATAGCGCTGGCGGGGGCACTCTCCGTGACGTCCTTGTCGTTGGCCGGGTGCAGCAGCACCGGCGGGAAACGGGCCGAGGACGCCCGCAAGGCCGCCGCCGCCCAGGGCAGGGCGGCGGTGAACACGCCCCGCTGGACCTTCGCGATGATCACGCACTCGGGAGACGGCGACACCTTCTGGGACATCGTGCAGAGCGGTGCCGAGCAGGCCGCCGTCAAGGACAACATCAAGTTCCTGTACTCGCACGACGACGAGGCCCAGCAGCAGGCGCAGCTGGTGGACGCGGCCGTGGACAAGAAGGTCGACGGCATCATCGTCACCCTCGCCAAGCCGGACGCCATGAAGGCCGCCGTGGCACGCGCGGAGAAGGCCGGCATCCCCGTGATCACGGTCAACTCCGGCTCCGAGGAGTCCAAGGACTTCGGCGCCCTCACCCACATCGGCCAGGACGAGACCATCGCCGGTGCGGCCGTGGGCGACGAGCTGAACAAGCGCGGCAAGAAGAAGGCCCTGTGCGTCCTGCACGAGCAGGGCAACGTCGGCCACGAGCAGCGCTGCGACGGCGTCGCCAAGACCTTCCGCGGCACGCTGCGGAAGCTCTACGTCAACGGCACCAACATGCCCGACGTGCAGTCCGCGATCGAGGCCAAGCTCCAGGCCGACACGTCCCTCGACGCCGTCGTCACCCTCGGCGCTCCCTACGCCGACACCGCCGTGAAGGCGAAGACGGACGCGGGCAGCAAGGCCGAGATCGACACCTTCGACCTCAACGCCAAGGTCGCGGCCTCGCTGAAGGACGGCACCCTCGGCTTCGCCGTGGACCAGCAGCCGTACCTCCAGGGCTACCAGGCGGTCGACCTGCTGTGGCTGTACAAGTACAACGGCGACGTCCTCGGCGGCGGCGAGCCGGTGCTGACCGGACCGCAGATCATCACCAAGGACCAGGCGTCCGCGCTGGCCGAGTACACCGAGCGGGGCACCCGATGAGCGCCACGACGGAACCGACCGCCGACGGGACCGCTCCCGGGGCAGCCGACGGGGCCGCCCCTGAGACAGCCGGCGCGACGACGGACGAAAGGGTTCTGCGGACCTCGCCGCTGCGCAAGCTGCTCGCCCGCCCGGAACTCGGCTCGGTCGTCGGCGCGCTCGCGGTCTTCGTCTTCTTCGCCTTCGCCGCCGACGGCTTCCTGCGCGCCACCAGCCTCAGCACGGTCCTGTACGCGTCCTCGACCATCGGCATCATGGCCGTACCCGTGGCCCTGCTGATGATCGGCGGCGAGTTCGACCTGTCGGCGGGCGTGCTGGTGACGTCGTCCGCGCTGATCTCCTCGATGTTCAGCTACCAGATGACGGCGAACACCTGGGTCGGCGTGGGCGTGTCCCTGCTGGCCACCCTGGCCGTCGGCGCCTTCAACGGCTTCATGCTCACCCGCACCAAGCTGCCCAGCTTCATCATCACGCTGGGTACCTTCCTGATGCTGACGGGCATGAACCTCGGCTTCACCAAGCTGATCGACGACACGGTCTCCACCAAGTCCATCGCCGACATGGAGGGCTTCCCGAGCGCGCGCGACGTCTTCGCCTCGACGATCACCGTCGGCGGCGTCGACTTCAAGGTCACCATCCTGTGGTGGCTGGGTCTGGTCGCCCTCGCCTCCTGGATCCTGCTGCGCACCCGCGCCGGCAACTGGATCTTCGCCGTCGGCGGCAACGAGGACGCGGCCCGCGCGGTCGGCGTCCCGGTCGCCAAGACCAAGATCGGCCTCTACATGGGCGTCGCCTTCGGCGCCTGGATCTCCGGCCAGCACCTGCTCTTCTCCTTCGACGCCGTCCAGTCCGGCGAGGGCGTCGGCAACGAGCTGATCTACATCATCGCTGCCGTCATCGGCGGCTGCCTCATCACCGGTGGCTACGGCAGCGCCATCGGCTCGGCCGTCGGCGCCCTGCTGTTCGGCATGACCAGCAAGGGCATCGTCTTCGCCGAGTGGAACCCCGACTGGTTCAAGTTCTTCCTCGGAGCGATGCTGCTCCTCGCGACCCTGCTCAACGCCTGGGTCCGCAAGCGCGCGGAGGCGACGACATGACGCAGACCGAGACGCGTACGGCCCTGGTGGAGCTGTCCGGCGTCAGCAAGCACTACGGCAACGTCCGGGCCCTGGAGGGCGTCTCCCTGGAGGTCCACGCGGGCGAGATCACCTGCGTCCTCGGCGACAACGGCGCGGGCAAGTCGACGCTGATCAAGATCGTCGCCGGTCTGCACCAGCACGACGGCGGCACCCTGTGCATCGAGGGCGAGGAGACCCGCCTCGCCTCCCCGCGCGAGGCCCTGGACCGGGGCATCGCCACGGTCTACCAGGACCTCGCGGTCGTCCCCCTCATGCCGGTCTGGCGCAACTTCTTCCTCGGCTCCGAGCCCCGCAAGGGCGTGGGCCCCTTCAAGCGCCTCGACATCGACCTCATGCGCCGCACCACCCGCGAGGCCCTGCTCCGCATGGGCATCGACCTCCGGGACGTCGACCAGCCCATCGGCACCCTCTCCGGCGGCGAACGCCAGTGCGTGGCGATCGCCCGGGCGGTCCACTTCGGCGCGAAGGTCCTGGTCCTGGACGAGCCGACGGCCGCACTGGGCGTGAAGCAGTCCGGTGTGGTGCTCAAATATGTGGCCGCGGCACGCGACGAGGGACTGGGCGTTGTTTTGATCACCCACAACCCACACCACGCGTACCTGGTCGGCGACCGATTCGTGCTCCTGCGCCGGGGCACGATGGTGGGCCATCACACACGGGACGAGATCACACTGGACGAGCTGACCCAGCAGATGGCGGGCGGGGCCGACCTGGACGCCCTGGTCCACGAACTGCAGCGCACCTGAAGGGGCGCGGGGCCGTGCCGAGCAGCGGCTCCGCCGCGGGGCGCGATCGACCGGAACGGACCCGCACCGGGCGGCGATCGCGCGCCTCTTCCCCCCTGCCCCGCGCAGCACCCACCGTGAGCGTGCGGCAGAATCGAGCCCGATGAGCACCTACCGCGACCTCACGGCCCCCATCGGCTCCCGCCGAGCCCCCGTCCTGCGAACGGTCGGTACCCGGGAACGCCGGTCACATCTGACTGCCCCCCGTGTCCCCACCGTCGGCATCGACATCGGCGGCACCAAGGTCATGGCGGGCGTCGTGGACGCCGACGGCAACATCCTGGAGAAGCTCCGCACGGAGACCCCGGACAAGTCCAAGAGCCCCAAGGTCGTCGAGGACACCATCGTCGAACTGGTCCTGGACCTGTCCGACCGGCACGACGTGCACGCGGTCGGCATCGGCGCGGCCGGCTGGGTCGACGCCGACCGCAACCGCGTGCTGTTCGCCCCCCACCTGTCCTGGCGCAACGAACCCCTCAGGGACCGCCTCGCCAGCCGGCTGTCCGTGCCGGTCCTCGTGGACAACGACGCCAACACCGCCGCCTGGGCCGAGTGGCGCTTCGGCGCCGGCCGCGGCGAGGACCACCTCGTCATGATCACCCTCGGTACCGGCATCGGCGGCGCCATCCTGGAGGACGGCCAGGTCAAGCGAGGCAAGTTCGGCGTCGCCGGCGAGTTCGGCCATATGCAGGTCGTGCCCGGCGGCCACCGCTGCCCGTGCGGCAACCGCGGCTGCTGGGAGCAGTACAGCTCCGGCAACGCACTGGTTCGCGAGGCCAGGGAGCTGGCCGCCGCCGACTCCCCGGTCGCCTACGGGATCATCGAGCACGTCAAGGGCAACATCGGTGACATCACCGGCCCGCTGATCACCGAACTGGCCCGTGAGGGCGACGCCATGTGCGTGGAACTCCTCCAGGACATCGGCCAGTGGCTCGGCGTCGGCATCGCCAACCTCGCCGCCGCCCTCGACCCGTCCTGCTTCGTGATCGGCGGAGGCGTCAGCGCCGCCGACGACCTGCTCATCGGCCCCGCCCGGGACGCCTTCAAGCGCCACCTCACCGGCCGCGGCTACCGCCCCGAGGCCCGCATCACCCGCGCCCAGCTCGGCCCCGAGGCCGGCATGGTGGGCGCCGCCGACCTGGCCCGGCTGGTCGCCCGCCGCTTCCGCCGGGCCAAGCGGCGCCGGGTGGAGCGGTACGAGCGCTACGAGCGGTACGCCCAGGCCCGCCGCGACCGGGACACCGCATGACCCCGTCCCTTCCCCACCAGGGCGGCCCGCCGGACGAGCCGGGGCCGCCCGCGGAGGACCCGCGCCACAAGGCCAAGCGCCGGGCGCTCACCCTGCTGATCATCGTCCTGCTCATCGGCGTCCCGGCCGGCTACCTGGTGATCTCCGCGAACCAGAGCCGCAACAGCGGCAAGGACAAGGAGGCGAAGTACTCCGCGACCGGCCTCACCCCCGGCTGGCCGTCGAAGGTGCAGCGCCGCCTCTACCAGGTGACCGTCCCGCACCCCGCCGACCGCATCGCCTACTACGAGACGAACAACTGGAAGACCAGCCGCCTGTACGTGCAGTTCCGCACCAACGCGGCCGGTCTCGACAGCTTCCTGGGAGCCATGGGCGTGCGCCGGGACCAGCTGGAGAAGGACGACATCACCATCAGCGACCGCGACCAGCAGGTCTCCGGCTGGCAGTTCACCGGCCCCGGCCCCTGGTCCGGCCTCACCCATGCGCAGAAGAACCCGGCGCCCACCCAGGACGTGGTCGTGAACCTGTCCGACCCGGACTTTCCGATGGTGTACGTCGTCTCCCGCACGGTGCCGTGATCACTGCCCTGGTCACCGGCCCCGGCTGGTCCCCGGAGCCGATTGTCGGACCCCGCCCGTAGAGTCGAAGACGTCTGATCCGACGCACGGGCGGGAGGTGGCAGGACGTATGAGCGGGGGCACGGCCGCGGTGGCCGAGCGCACGGGAGTTTCCGGGCGGACCGGGAACCCGGTCCCGGTGCGCCTCGCGTCCGTCTACCTGCCCGCACCCCTCCCGCGTGAGGGCCGCATCGCCTTCTGGGACCCCGACGGCGGCCCCCTGCCCGCCGACGGCGACACCGGAGCCGACCTCGCCGAGCTGACGGTCGTACGACGCCACGGTCCCGGTGTGCGCCGCCGGCAGGTGCCCGCGCTCACCCTGCCGCTCGCCGAGGCCCTGCCGCTGCTGGTCCGGGCCCGGCGCGACCCGGCCGCCCACCCGGCCACGGCCTGCTGGGGCGCCGCCGCCCTGCACGCCCTGCGCCTGGTCGCCCGCGGCCGCCTGCTGCCGGGCCTGACCCCGAGCGGCCACGACGCCTGGCGGGCCGGCCCGCTGGAACCCGACGACATCGCCCACCTGCGCGCGATCGCCGCCGCCCTGCCCCCGGAGGGCCACGCCGTGCCCCTGCCGGACCCCGGCCCGCTCCGGCTGCCCGAGCCGGAGGCGTTGATCCGCTCCTTCCTGGACGCGGTCGCCGACACCCTGCCCCGCACCCCCGCGGCCCCGTACACCTCCGGCCGGCCCTTCGCCGCCCGCGAGCCCCAAGCCCTGCCGCAGGCCCACGAGTGGGCGGCCGAGGTCGCCGCCGGGATGGACGCGGGCGTGCGGATCTCGCTGCGCCTCGACCTGTCCGCGTACGACGTCTTCGACGCCGGCGCGAGCGAAGGCGCGCATGCCGCGGGGGCGGCGATCGTGCAGGTGCACAGCCTCGCCGACCCCACCCTGGTGGCCGACGCGGCCGCCCTGTGGGCGGGGGAGGCCGACACGGCGTTCGGGCCCCGCGCGCGCGTGGACGCGGCCCTCGCCGTCCGGCGCGCGGCCCGCGTGTGGCCGCCCCTGGACCGGCTCGCCGAACAGGACGTACCCGACGTCCTCGCCCTGTCCGAGGAGGAGCTGGCCGAGCTGCTCGGCGTCGCGGCCGCCAGGCTCGCCGCCGCCGGGGTGGCCGTGCACTGGCCCCGGGACCTCGCCCGAGACCTGACGGCCGCCGCGGTGGTCCGCCCGGCACCCGGCTCGGCCACCGACGGCACCGGCTTCTTCGAGAGCGAGGACCTGCTCCAGTTCCGCTGGCAGCTGGCGCTCGGCGGGGAACCGCTCAGCGAGGCCGAGATGGACGCGCTCGCCGAGGCCCACCGGCCCGTCGTACGGCTCCGGGACCGCTGGGTCCTCGTCGACCCTGCCCTCGTCCGCAAGGCCCGCAAGCGCGAACTCGGCCTGCTCGACCCGGTCGACGCCCTGTCCGTGGCGCTCACCGGCACCGCCGAGGTCGACGGCGAGACCGTCGACGCCGTCCCCGTCGGCGCCCTGGCCGCCCTGCGCGACCGCCTCACGGCGGGCCTCCGCCCCGCCGACCCGCCGGCCGGCCTGAACGCCACCCTGCGCGACTACCAGCTGCGCGGCCTCGCCTGGCTGGACCTGATGACCACCCTCGGCCTCGGCGGCTGCCTCGCCGACGACATGGGCCTCGGCAAGACGATCACGCTCATCGCCCTCCACCTGAAGCGGGCCCGCACCGAGCCGACCCTCGTCGTCTGCCCGGCATCCCTCCTCGGCAACTGGCAGCGGGAGATCACCCGGTTCGCGCCCGGCGTGCCCGTCCGCCGCTTCCACGGCCCCGACCGCACCCTGGACGGCCTTCAGGGCGGCTTCGTCCTCACCACCTACGGAACCATGCGCTCGGCCGCGGGCCGCCTCGCCGAGCAGCCCTGGGGCATGGTCGTCGCCGACGAGGCCCAGCACGTGAAGAACCCCTACTCGGCCACCGCCAAGGCACTGCGCACCATCCCGGCACCCGCGCGCGTGGCGCTCACCGGCACCCCGGTGGAGAACAACCTCTCCGAACTGTGGGCCCTGCTCGACTGGACCACCCCCGGACTCCTCGGCCCGCTGAAGTCCTTCCGCGCCCGGCACGCCCGCGCGGTGGAGAACGGCGAGGACGAGGAGGCGGTGGAGCGCCTGGCCCGGCTGGTCCGGCCTTTCCTGCTGCGCCGCAAGAAGTCCGATCCCGGTATCGTCCCCGAGCTGCCGCCCAAGACCGAGACGGACCACCCGGTGCCGCTCACCCGGGAACAGGCCGCGCTGTACGAGGCGGTGGTGCGCGAGTCCATGCTGGCCATCGAGACCTCCGAGGGCTTCGCCCGCCGCGGCCTGGTCCTCAAGCTCCTCGGCGCTCTGAAGCAGATCTGCGACCACCCGGCGCTGTACCTGAAGGAGGAGACACACGCCCACGACCGCCTGTCCGCCCGCTCCGGCAAACTCGCCCTCCTCGACGAGCTGTTGGACACCCTGCTCGCCGAGGACGGCTCGGCGCTCGTCTTCACCCAGTACGTCGGCATGGCCCGCCTCATCACCGCCCATCTGTCCGCCCGCGCGATCCCCGTGGACCTCCTGCACGGCGGCACACCGGTCCCGGAGCGCGAGCGCATGGTCGACCGCTTCCAGGACGGCCGGACCCCGGTCCTGGTGCTGTCCCTGAAGGCCGCGGGCACCGGCCTGAACCTCACCCGCGCCGGCCACGTCGTCCACTTCGACCGCTGGTGGAACCCGGCCGTCGAGGAACAGGCCACCGACCGCGCCTACCGCATCGGCCAGACCCAGCCCGTCCAGGTCCACCGCCTGGTCACCGAGGGCACGGTCGAGGACCGCATCGCCGAGATGCTGACCGCCAAGCGCGCGCTGGCCGACGCCATCCTCGGTTCCGGCGAGGCTGCCCTCACCGAACTGACGGACCGTGAACTGTCCGACCTCGTCTCGCTGCGGAGGACGACGTGACGACCGGCGAACAGCGCCCGGGTGATGCCGCCCGCCGGGCCCTGCGGGCGGCACGGGAACGCGCGCAGTCCGAACGAGAAGCCACGGCCCGGACGACACCGGGCCCTGCGGGCGGCACGGCCCCGACGGCGCGGGGTGCGGCGGAAAGCGTGGCTGGGACGGCGCGGGATGCGGTGGGAGGTACGGCCTCGACGGCGGAGGGCGCGGTGGGGGGCGTGGCGGGGACGGCGCAGGGTGGGGCGGGCGGCGTGGCTCGGACGGTGGGAGGTACGGCCCCGACGGCGCAGGGGGCAGCGGGCGGCACGGCCCCGACGTCGGAGGGTGCAGCGGGAGGTGTGGCACGGACGGCGCCGGGTGTGGCCGCGGCAGAGGGCGCGGTTTCCGACACGGCTCAGGCACCGCAAGGCCCTGCCGGGGACGGGACGGAACGCTCCGGCGGCACCGGTCCGAACCCCCGCGCCGCGGCGCGAGCGGCGCTCAGGGCCGCCGTCTCGGCACGCCGGGGTGACGCCGAAGCGTCGGCGGCCACCGTTGCGGTACCGCCCGCCGACGCCACCGCTCCGACACCGGACGAAGCTCCGGAAAAGACCTCCCGTCAAGCGCCGGAGGCCGGATCCACCGAGGCTGCGCGCGGTCGCAGGCCCGGTGACGCGGCCCGGGAGGCGCTCCGCGCGGCCCGGAGGGAGGCGCTGCGCGCCGAGGCGGCGGAGCCCCGGCGCGAGCGGCAGGCACCCGCGCGTCCCGGCCTCTCCACAGCGCGCACCTCGTCCGCGCCCGGGCAGGAGACCCGGGCCGCCCAGGCCAAGGCCGCCCAGGACATGCGGCACTACTTGGCGAACGCCTTCCGCATGCCCACCTGGACGGAAACTCCCGACCAGACGCAGGAACCCGGCCCCGACACGCCGACAGCCCCCGCCCCGACCCCCTCGACCCCGGCCCCCGCCCCCGCCCCGTCGGAGTCCGCCTCCTCGACCCCGGATGTCGCGCCCTCGGCCCCGGCGCCTTCCGCTGCGGCGCCTTCGGCCTCGGACTCCCACCTTCCGGTACCTGCGCCTTCGGCTTCCGGCTCCTCGGCGTCTGAGTCCACCACCTTGCCTTCGGCTTCGGCTTCCGGCTCCTCGGTCTCGGAGTCCACCACCTTGCCCCCGGAGTCCACCCCCGTGCCCCCGGCGCCCGCTGCCTCGGCCTCAGCCCCCGAACCCACCCCTCCGTCCCCCGGCCCCACCCCTCCGGCGCCCGCGCCCGCCCCCTCGAACCCACCGCCCGCTCCCTGGACCTCGGCCCCCGTGCCTACATCCCCGGCCCCCGTGCCCGCGGCGCCCGCACCCCCTGCCTCCGTGCCCGCACCCCCTGCCTCCGTGCCCGCACCCCCTGCCTCCGTGCCCGTGCCCGCGGCGGCCGCCCCCGTGGCCCCTCACGTGCCGAGCACCATGGCCGCCCCGCACCGGGACACCGAACTCCGCCGGACTTTCCCGGCGTTCCGGACCCGCGAGACGCGTGCCGAGGGCGGGGCGTTCGCCGGGACCTGGTGGGGCAACGCATGGGTCGAGGCACTGGAGGAGGGCGCGCTGGATCGGAAGCGGCTGGTGCGCGGCCGTGGTTACGCCGACCAGGGGCATGTCGACGCCATCACCGTGACACCGGGACTCGTGCTGGCGTACGTGCGGGGGAGCCGGCCGCGCCCGTACCGCGTGCAGGTGCGGGTGCGCACGCTGGCGGACGAGGACTGGGAGCGGTTCCTGGACGCGGCCGCCGACCGGCCGGGGCACATCGCCGCGCTGCTGGACAAGGAGCTGCCCCAGTCCCTCGCGGACTGTGGCGTCCCCCTGCTGCCCGTCCCCGGCGATCTCGCCCCCCGGTGCAGCTGCCCCGACTCCGGCCACCCCTGCAAGCACGCGGCCGCCCTGTGCTACCAGACGGCACGCCTGCTCGACGCCGACCCGTTCGTGCTGCTCCTGCTGCGCGGCCGGGGTGAGAAGGACCTGCTCGAAGCGCTCTCCCGCCGCAGCGCCGCCCGCGCGGCCCGCGCCGCACAGGAGCGGCAGCCGGAGTCCCTGCCCGGAGTGCGCGCCACCGAAGCACTCGCGCCCCGTCACCTCCCGCCGCTGCCCCCGCCGATGCCGGTGCCGCCGCACCCTGAGCAGCCCCCGGTCTATCCGGCGGCCCCCGGCGGTCCCGACCCCTTCGCGCTGGACCAGCTCGCGACCGACGCCGCCGTTCGCGCGCACGCGCTGCTCGGCACCGGGCACGACCCCGTCGGCGAGTTGACCCTGTGGCAGGACGCGGTGCGTCTCGCCGCGGCCCGCCCCGGTTCCGGACTGACCGCGGCCACCCGGACGCTGTACTCCACGCTCGCCGCGGCCGCCGGCCGCACCCCGGCCGACCTCGCGCGGGCCGTCGCGGCCTGGCGGCAGGGCGGCCCGGAGGGGCTGGCCGTCCTGGAGGAGCCGTGGGACCCGCCCGCCGGCCGCTTCGACCGGGCGCGCCCGCTGTTGCTCGCCGCCGACCTCCCGGCGTTCCGCCCCTGGTGCAACCGCCTCACCCACCCCCGCGGCCACGTCCAGCTCCGCCTCGGCCGCGACGGCCTGTGGTACGCCTACGAGTCGGAGCCCGGCCAGGAGGACTGGTGGCCCCGCGGTACCCCGGACCTCGACCCGGTGGGCGCACTGACGGGCCTCGGCACACCGGACGACGTCGAGTAGACATCCGCCTCTTCGCCCCGGCAAAGGCTGTCACAAAGGAGGACAGCCTGCGCGGGTGGGACCTTCCCCCAGCGGCAGAGTGAGTGCCGGGCTGCCCGCGCGGCCGTGGCGGTGGAGTGGGAGGAGGCCGTCAAGGACGCGGTGACCGTACGGCGGTCGCGAGGAGGCGGAGCAGTCGTCCGCCTGATCGTCTGGGCACCTAGGGCTCCTTTTCCGGGGATCATCTGTCGGTTTCGAAAGTTCGGACACCATTCGGAAAGTCGGGCTGGGCACGGATACCAGAGAGGTGGCCGATCATGTCAACGGCGTCCGCGAAACCGGCCTCGCTCCGGCCGATCGGGAACTTCCCTGGCAGCTTCGGCTCGTCGTACACGACGGTCATGAGCGACTCGACGAACAACCTGTTCGAGGCGGTGCAGGTCTACAAGGTTCAGGGCCAGAACCAGTACCTCATGATCGTCGAGGCGATGGGCGCGAATGGGCGCTACTTCCAGTCGTTCACGGCCTCCAGCCTGAGCGGTTCGTGGACCCCGCAGGCCGGCAGCGAGAACAACCCCTTCGCGGGCAAGGCCAACAGCGGCGCCACCTGGACCAACGACATCAGCCACGGTGACCTGGTCCGCAACAACCCCGACCAGACCATGACCATCGACCCCTGCAACCTGCAGTTCCTCTACCAGGGCAAGTCCCCCACCGCGGGCGGTCCCTACGACCAACTGTCGTGGCGGCCGGGCGTCCTCACCCTGCGGCGCTGACCTGCCTGATCCACGGTGATCGCGATCTGGTGGGGTCAGCCGACGCGTGGACGATCGGTTCACGGCCCGGGCACCTCCACCTGCTGACCGATACGCACGAAGAACCCCAGCCGTGCGTCGGCTGGGGTTCCTCTCTTGTGCGGACTTTCACCGTGGGTACGCACCGAGCACTGCGACGCCACCGGGGATACCGCTCGCAGGCGATGATGTGCCGCGAATTCCGCAGTCGTCGACCCGCCGCACGAAGGCACTCCCCGGTGCGACATACTCTCCCGATGAGTTCACGCACTTCCCCGGTCAGCCAGCCGATCACGATACGGAGGGCCGTCGCGCGGGATGCCAAACGGCTCACGCGGCTCGTGCGTGGCTCAGGCGCCTACCAGGGTAAGTACGCAGCCGCAGTCGCGGGCTACCGGGTCGGTCCTGATTACATCGAGGCCCACCGCGCCTTCGTAGCCGTCGGCGCCGACGAGCACGGAGGCCGGGTCCTCGGGTTCTACTCGCTCGTCCTCGCTCCGCCGGAGCTCGACCTGCTGTTCGTCGCCGACGAAGCGCAAGGACGGGGTATTGGACGGCTGCTCGTCGCGCACATGCAGTCCGAGGCCCGCGCCGCCGGACTCGACCGCGTCAAGGTCGTGTCGCATCTTCCGGCCGAGGACTTCTACCACCGCGCAGGTGCGGTGCGGACCGGGACCGCGCTCGCGAACCCGCCCGCCGTGCCGTGGGACCGTCCCGAATTCGAGTTTCGCATTCCTTCGGAATGACGCGATGTGCCGCTTCGCAGGACACCGGCTTCGCCTGCAGGGCGGCCGGCATGCCGGAGCCGCTGGACGCCGCGCGCTCCGTGTGTGCCGTCGTCTGCCTTGGCGGGGGGTTCGCCCGCGCCGGCGGGCCTTCCCCGGCACCGACACCTGCGGCACCGCAAGCCCGTCGCGGCCGGCCGTGAACTCCGCCGCGCGGTACGGGATCTGGGCTTCAAGGCGCTGCCGGTGGTGCCGTGGCTGCGGGGCTGGCCGCCCAACGACCGTCGCTCTTACCCGCTGTACGCCGAATGCGTCGAACTCGGCATCCCGTTCTGCACCCAGGTCGGCCACACCGGCCCGTTGCGCACCTCCGAGACCGGGCGCCCCATTCCGTACCTGGATGACGTGGCACTGGACTTCCCCGAGTCGACCATTGTCGCCGGGCACATCGGTGATCCCTGGACGGAGGATCGATCATCCAGCCCTGGCCGGCGGCGGCCGGCACCTCCCGTTCGCGGTCGCCGGGTCAGCTCGTGCCACGACGGGCCGCCGGTCGCGACGGCCCGGACAGTGCCGACCGACCCGGACCGCAGGTGTGCGCCGTCGGCGGCGGCGGTCACCGTGACCGCCGCCTGCGGGGCCGCGGCCGGAACCGGGACCGTGCGGCCGGGCTGTGGCTCAGGCGTCGATGATGACAGGGATGATGAGGGGCTGGCGGCGGTGGGTGCGGAACGCCCAGTTCGCCACGGCGCGGGCGACGAGTTGTTCGAGTTGACGCGCGTCCCCGACGCCTTCCTCGGCCGCGGTGGCCAGGGTCTTCTCGATGACGGGGATGACCGGCTCGAAGGTGGTGTCGTCGTGGACGAAGCCGCGGGCCAGGAAGTCGGGGGCCTCGGCGAGGGCGCCGGTGTCCGCGTCGACGATCGCCACCACCGTGACCACGCCTTCGGCGGCGAGGGTGAGACGGTCCTTGAGGGACGCTTCGGTGGCACCGCCGACTTCCATGCCGTCCACGTAGACGTTGCCGGCGGGCACCTTGCCGGTGATGGACGCGCGCCCGTCGACCAGGTCGACGACGACGCCGTCCTCGGCGATGACGACCCGTTCGGGGTCCACACCCGTACGGATGGCGAGGTCGCCGTTGGCCCGCAGGTGGCGCCATTCGCCGTGCACGGGCATGACGTTGCGAGGCTTGACGATGTTGTAGCAGTAGACGAGTTCGCCGGCGCTGGCATGCCCGGAGACGTGCACCTTGGCGTTGCCCTTGTGGACCACGTGGGCGCCCCACCGGGTGAGCCCGTTGATCACCCGGTAGATGGCGTTCTCGTTGCCGGGGATGAGGGAGCTGGCGAGCAGGACGGTGTCGCCCTTGCCGATGCGGATCATGTGGTCGCGGTTGGCCATCCGTGACAGCGCGGCCATCGGCTCGCCCTGGGAGCCGGTGCACACCAAAGTGACCTTGTGGTCCGGGAGCTTCTCCAGCTCCTTCGTGCTCACGACCAGACCGGAGGGCACCTTCAGATACCCCAGGTCACGGGCGATGCCCATGTTGCGGACCATCGACCGGCCGACGAAGGCGACCTTGCGGCCGTGCTGGTGGGCGGCGTCCAGGACCTGCTGGATGCGGTGCACGTGGCTGGCGAAGCTGGAGACGATGACCCGGCGCGGCGCGGTGCGCATCACCTGCTCGATCGCCGGGTTCAGCTCACGCTCGGAGGTGGTGAAGCCGGGTACTTCGGCGTTGGTGGAGTCGGTGAGGAACAGGTCCACGCCCTCCTCGCCGAGGCGGGCGAAGGCGCGCAGATCGGTGATGCGGTCGTCGAGAGGGAACTGGTCCATCTTGAAGTCGCCGGTGTGCAGCACCAACCCGGCCCGGGTGCGGATCGCGACCGCGAGGCTGTCGGGGATGGAGTGGTTGACCGCCACGAACTCGCAGTCGAAGGGCCCGAAACCACGCCGGTCACCCTCCCGCACCCGCACCGTGCGCGGCCGGATTCCGTGTTCCTTGAGCTTGGCCTCCAGGAACGCCAGCGTCAGCTTGGAGCCGACGACGGGAATGTCGGACCGCTCGCGCAGCAGGTACGGCACGCCGCCGATGTGGTCCTCGTGGCCGTGGGTGAGTACCACGGCCACGATGTCGTCCAGCCGGTCCCGGATCGAGGTGAAGTCCGGCAGGATCACGTCCACGCCGGGCTGGGTCTCCTCGGGGAACAGCACGCCGCAGTCGACGATGAGCAGCTTGCCCGCGTGCTCGAAGACGGTCATGTTGCGGCCGATCTCACCCAGGCCGCCCAGGGCGATGACCCGCAGCCCTCCTTCAGGAAGGGGTGGGGCGGCTTTCAGTTCGGGGTGCGGATGACTCATACCCTGACGGTACCCGGAGAGCCGGACAGGTGAGCCATTGGGTGATCTCCTTTCCCGGCGGAGCGGGACACCCGCAGTTGGTGCCTCAGCATGATCGGATCATGCCGGCGGCCGGAACAGGGAGCGGTGAAAGCACTACCACCTTCCGTGGCCGAACCGTTCGCCCGGGGCTGGAGAGATCTCGTGCACCCTGTCGTGTTTCCCGGCGTTCCGCTGCCTTCCGGTCGGCCTCGGCACTGGTCCACTCGGAGTAGTCGAGACGCGGGTGCCGTCGGCGCAGAGGAGCAAGTGGGCTGAGAGGGCCCCGAGGCAGCTCCCTTCGCCGGGCACACGGATGACGGTGTCCCCGAAGCACTCGCCGCCCCCGCCCGCCATGCCGGAAGCCGATGTGGTGCCCCATGAACTCGACGACGAGGTCGCGCGGGGGCGGCTCGGCGGTGGTCTCCAGCCGGGCCCGGGAAGTCGAAGGCGACGTCCGTGACCGGCCGCAGCGACCGCTGAGGCCGACGCGGGTGCCGGGCGGCTTCGCGGGGCGCGCGGGGGGTGAGCATCCCGCCCGCGATCACGCACAGGGCGAACCGACGGCCCGGGCATGCGCTCACCGCCGCTGAAGCATCGAGGGTGAACGTGGACTCTTCTCGCCGACTTCGTGGCGGCGGCCCGTTGCGGTCAGCTGACGGGGGAGGAGGCCGGCAGGTCCTGGTCGGCGGCCCAGGAGGCCAGGATGCGCAGCCGTTCGTTGGTGGGGGAGCCGGGCGCGGCGGTCCAGACGGTGAGGTGCTGGTCGGGGTCCGTGTTGGCGGTGAGAGTGTCCCAGTCCAGGACGAGTTCGCCGACGACGGGATGGTTGAGGGTCTTCGTGCCCACGGTGCGGGCGGCGACGTGGTGTTCGCCCCACCATCGGGCGAACTGCTTGTCCCGCAGGGACAGTTCACCGACCAGCTCGATCAGGCGGGGGTCCTCGGGATACTTCGCGGCCTCCATGCGCAGTTGGGCGACGGCGATGTGCGCGGAGCTCTCCCAGTCGGCGTACAGGGTGCGCATGGCTGGATCCGTGAAGATGATCCGCGGGTAGTTGCGATGCTTTTCCGGGAGTCGGGAGAAATCGGTGACCAGGGCGGCGGCCAGCGCGTTCCAGGCCAGGACGTCCCCGCGCCGACCCTGCACGACGGCGGGAGTGGCGGTGAGGTCGTCCAGGACCCGCTGCAACTGTGGCTGAACCTTCTGCCGGCCGCGGCGCCGAGTGCGGGTGGTGGTCTTGCCCGCCAGCTGGAAGAGGTAGCCGCGCTCGTCGTCGTCCAGATGGAGTACGCGGGCGAGGACATCCAGCACGGGCGCCGACGCCTGCATCCGGCCCTGTTCGAGGCGGGTGTAGTAGTCGGTGCTGATGCTGGCGAGCTGAGCGACCTCCTCGCGACGCAGCCCCTCCACCCGGCGGGGCCTGTCGGACTCGGGCAGGCCGACCGTGCGCGGGCTCAGCTCCGAGCGGCGCTTCTTGAGGAATTCTCCCAGCTCATTGAGGGGAAGGTTGGCGGTCATGCTTCACAGCATGGCACCGATCGCACCTGCGCAAGGGGGGCGAGTTTCCTCCCAGGATATTTCTCTCCCGGGAGACTTCTCTCCGCTTTTCGCGCCTGCCGTCGCGCGTGAGTCTTGAAGCCGTCACGCCGGATCCGGCCCGACGCCGAACACAGCAGCCCCGACGTCCTGGCCCAGCGTCTGTACGACATCCACCAGCGGCGTGACGGCTTCCGCCACTATCCCGAGCCCCTGCCCGACCAGCACAGGACGATCCCGTGAACCCCGCGCCCCTTCGCACTCTCGCCCGCGTGGTCCCCGCCGCCGTGCTGCTGCTGGCCGTGACCGCCGCCTGCACCGACGATGCCCCGTCCTCCTCGGCCTCCGAGCCCGCGTCGCCGCAGGCTTCGTCGGCTCCGGCCACCACCTCACCCGGCAGGACAACCGCCATGAACATCCGCCTGACGATCAACGGCCACCGCATATCCGCCACCCTGAACGACAGCCCCACCGCCCGCGACTTCGCCGCCCAGCTCCCCCTCACCCTGCCGCTGCGCGACTTCCACCAGGCCGAGAAGATCGCCGACCTGCCGCGAAAGCTGTCCACCTCCGGCGCTCCGGAGGGCGCCGACCCCGAAGTCGGTGACCTGGCGTACTACGCGCCCTGGAACCAGCTCGCCACCTACTACCGCGACGCCCCGTACGCGGCCGGCCTGGCCCCCCTCGGGCACATGGCCGACGGCGGCGCCGAGCAGCTCGCCACCGCCGACGAGATCACCATCGAAGCCGCACCCTGACCCGTCCCACCGCTCGCCCCCTCACGAAGGGGGGAGGAGATCCTCCCCTTTTCGTCCGGTTCGCCGTATGGAACCGTCGAAGACGTGGCCGCGCCGTCCACTGTCCGCCGCGACGGCTTCAGCCGCCACCGTGATCCCCCGTTTTCCACGCAAGGAGATACCACACGTATGCCTTCCGCATCCGGGACCACCCCCGGCAAGCTTCCCTTCGTCGTCTGGGTGCTCGCCGCCGGCACGTTCCTGATGGGGACCACCGAGTTCGTCGTCGCCGGCCTGCTGCCGGAACTGGCCGGTGACCTCGGAGTCAGCGTCTCCCACGCCGGCCTGCTGATCACCGCCTTCGCCATCGGCATGATCGTCGGCGCGCCGACCATGGCCATGGCGACCCTGCGCCTTCCCCAGCGCCAGACGCTGATCCTCGCCCTGTCCGTGTTCTGCCTGGGACATCTCGTCGCCGCCCTCAGCACCTCCTTCACGATCGTCCTGGCCGCCCGGGTTGTCACCGCCCTGGCCACCGGGGCGTTCTGGTCCGTCGGCTTCGTCGTCGCCACCACCGCCGCAGGCCCGCACAACGCCACCCGCGCCACGGGCGTCATGATCGGCGGCCTGACCCTGGCCAACGTCGTCGGCGTGCCGATCGGCTCGTTCGCCGGCTGGCGCGGCCCCTTCTGGGCCCTGGCCGTCCTCTCCGGGCTTGCCGCCGTGTTCATCGGCCGCTTCATCCCCGCCCAGGAGCAGCGGGCGGACGTGTCCATCCGGGCCGAGGTCCGGGCTCTGCGTCACGGCCGGCTGTGGCTGGCACTCGGCGCCGCGATGCTGATCATGGGCGGCGTCCTGGCGACGTACACCTATGTCACGCCGCTGCTGACCGACCGAGCAGGCGTCCCGACAGACGCCGTACCGCTCGTCCTCATCGCCTTCGGTCTCGGCGCCCTGGGCGGCACCACCACGGGAGGCCGCCTGGGCGACCGGCGTCCGATGGTCACCACCATCACGGCCGCCGCGGCCACCGCCCTGGTCCTGCTCCTGATGATCCCGCTGTCCGGCAACCCGGTGACGGCCACCCTCCTCGTCCTCCTCATGGGGCTGACCGGCTTCACCGTCAACCCGGTGGTCACCGCCCTGGCCATGCGCTTCGCGGGCGACGCCCCCACCCTCACCTCGGCGCTGACCACCTCCGCCTTCAACACCGGCATCGCCGCCGGCTCGGCGATCGCCGGCACGGCCCTGGACTCCTCCCTCGGCCTGACCGGCCCGCCCCTGGTCGGCACCGTCATCGCCGCCCTCACCCTGCTGCCCCTGATCGCCCTCGCCGTCCACGGCCCGTCCCACAAGGGCCGGATCGTGGCCCGGAGCAGCGCTCCCACGCAACGGCGGCGCGACGAACCCGCGGAGGTGCCGTCGCAGCACTGACTCAAGCCCAGGTCCGCGTACTGCCGACGACGTACCAGTAAGCGAGAGGACTCCACACATGACGGTGAGCAGCACGGGCTTCGCCGGAAAGGTGGCCTTCGTGACCGGAGCCGGCTCCGGCATCGGTCGCACCACCGCCGTCGCCTTCGCCCGAGCGGGCGCCCGCGTCGCCCTCGCCGACCTGTCCCCCGACGGTCTCCGAAAGACCGCACGGCTCATCGAGGAAGCGGGCGGACAGGCCCTGGCCCTCTCCTGTGACGTCACCAGCGAAGACGACGTGCGGTCCGCGCTGGACGACACCGTCCAGGCGTTCGGACGACTGGACGTCGCCTTCAACAACGCCGGCGTCGAGCAGCCGGTCAAATCGGCCGCGGACATCACGAAGGACGAGTGGGACCGTGTCATCGGCGTCAGCCTGACCAGAACGTTCCTGTGCATGAAGCACCAGATCCCCTGCGGATCCGGCGAGTCCTCCCCGGCGCCCACTCGGCGCATCTTCATCGCCACGAGTACCGCGGTCGGCGGCGCGGTCCTCGCGGGAAGCGTCGTCGGAGGGACCTCCCTCATCGGCGCGGAAGAGGCGACGGCCGCCGAGCGGCCGCCGTCCAGCCGTGTCTCCCTCACGATCAACGGCACCCGCCGGACCGTGACGGTCGACAACCGCACCTCACTGCTGGACCTGCTCCGCGAGCATCTCGGTCTGACCGGCTCGAAGAAGGACTGCAACGCCGGGGCCTGCGGTGCGTGCACCGTGCTGGTCGACGGCCACCGGGTCAACGCCTGTCTGACGCTCACCGCCCGGCTGGAGGGCGCCGAGATCACCACGATCGAGGGCCTTGCAGACGACGGCGAACGCCGCCGTGCGGTGGGGTCGGCGGGTAAGACAGTCGCCCAGCCGGAAGGTGACCGTGCGCAGCGTCGGCTCCGTAACCCCCGGCGCCTGCAACAAGGTCCGCCGTCAGGCGATCGAACCGGCCGTCGAGGACCGCGAGTCGCCGCTGTACGGGGTGGCGGCCGGCGATGTAGTGGTACGCAACGGATGCGCTCCGCCGGCAGCCTGGCCCCCGGTCCGGCTGCCGGACTTACCGGGGCCGCCGCCGCGTGACGTTTCCCCGGCGTCGCGGCGGCGGCCCGCTCACCTTCCGATCCTGGTCCCGCCGTGGAGCATCGAGCAGCTCACCGGGCAGATCTGCCGACGCGGCCCTGCACCGCATCGTGTTCACCCGGCTGCGCCACGATCCGCGCACCCAGGCGCCGCACCCAGGAGGGCAGGACCCGACGTGAGATCATCCGATGCCCCGAGCGGTATGCCGCCCGAGAGGTCTTCCACCTGGTCAGGACGGTACCCAGCGTCCCCCCGTTTTAGGGGCGTCCGTGATACGTGAGAGGGCCTGTGGCGTGAGTGAGACACCCCCGAACACCCTGCAATACCGCTTTGACGGGCCGGAAGACGCCCCAGTCCTGATCCTGGGTCCCTCACTGGGTACCACCTGGCACAGGTTGTAGTTGGCGTCTTGTGGTGTCCAGCTGGTCTCGGGCAGGAGCGTTTTTGCAGGTCAGGTCTTTGTGTCCAGGTGCGTCGACGCAGTCGGTGACACCCGTGTGACAGCAGGGTGAGAGGTGAGGGACCCCCGTCGGCCGGCTCCGGCGGGGGTTTCTGTGTTCGGGGACGGCCCTGGTGTGTGGTGTTCGACGCGGTCTTGGTGTGCTCCGGCGCGCCGTTCTCGACCCCTGGCGAGCGTCCCCATGACGCTGAGCGCAACCGCCACGATGAGCAGCACAAGAAACCGCACCCCGTCAGCCTCCGGGCGTCAGCGGCGGGCAACACGTTGTCCGCCGTCAACGTGCACGGCGGACTCATCTCTCGGCCCTGCGGGTCGGCGTTCGTCTCAGCTTCGTCACTCGCGAAGATCGGCCGAGTGGATCACCACCTTCTCTCCGTGGCATGTGGCGGTGACGCAACGGCCCCGGCGTATACACACCGGGGCCGCCCTTCCGGGTCGTTGCACGTGAGAGTGCACCGGCCCACTCACCAGGGTATGCCCAGGATCCCATTTCGGTCATATGGCAGGACATGGCCGTCATGCGGCCAGCCGCAGCCCTGAGCCGGTGGGTGTGACGGCCGCCGCCCCACACCCACCCCTGGCTGGAAGCAGGTCTGCGTCATCATCGGCCCCCCTGTCGATCCTCACGACGTGTGGCGTCGGCAGGAGGGCCCTTCGGCACGGCGGCACGTGGGCTCTTACGGGTCCGCCGACGGATTCCCGGTAGGGCATCGCTGTAGCGGAACGCCCCGATCCTTTCGGCATGCTGCACATTGAGCCGGTGGATCAGGAACATGCCCGCGATGATCACGAAGAGGATCACGGCGACGGTGACGGCCGTCTCCACGTCTTCATCTCCTCACACGAGCCGAGCGGGCAGGGCCGGGTGGAGGTCCGCCTGGTCTCCGCGGACCCCGACGCGTCGCGGACGCGCTCCGGCTGCTGTTCACCGGCGATGAACAGCGCAGCTATCCCGGCCCCTCGGGAACCGGGACGCGGCTGCACCTCACACTGGACGCCTCGCGTGCCGCCGGTCCGCTCGGCTCCTGGCTCGACTCGAGCAGACCGGCCGCCGATCGCACCCACCAGGGCGAGACCGCCTGACGGCCCCGCCGCCCACTCTCCACGTCCTCACCAGCCCAAGCCCCTGTAGCTCCCGTATCCACCGTCCGTGCGACTCGCATCCGCTCTCAGCGATGCCGTTACGCACCCACGTCGAAGCGGCGCAGCCCAAGACCCCGGCCGCACTGTCGTCACCGAGCTCTCCGTATCGCTACGGCACGTCTGTATGCGGCCAGTTGCGGGGACTTGGGGATGCCCACGGCGGCTGGTTGTTCCGCAACGACCCCACGCCGCGACGCTTCCCCACACTCGGCTTCGCTCGCGCGGGGGGACCCCATCGCTCCCGATCTGCTGGCCGACCGTGACATCCGGGCCGTGTCCCGGGCCTTCACGGCCCTGTGTGTGCTCGCCCTCGCTCTGCCCTTCGCCGTGGGGTGGCTGATCTGCGGCAGCTGGGTGTCCGCCCTGACCGCCCTGCTGTGGGCGGGACTTGTCCGCATCGCCCTGCTCCGCCACGTGACGTGGAGCGTGAACTCTCTCTGCCATGTGATCGGTGAGCGCCCGTTCCGTACCCGTCGTCACGACCGCGCCACCAACCTGTGGCCCGTGGCCCTGATCTCGTTCGGCGAGAGCTGGCACAACCTGCACCACAACGACCCCACTTGCGCCCGGCACGGCGTCGACCGCGGCCAGCTCGATCCGTCCGCCGCCTTGATCCGCTTCTTCGAATGCCTGGGTTGGGTCAGGGACGTGCGCTGGCCCACCCCGGACCGTATCGCCGCCCGCCGCGTGTGAATCCGAGCGACCGCATCCCCTTGAGGAGTTTCCATGACACTCGCCCCACCGCCCCCGCTCTCCTCGACGTCCGCCGTCCGCCTGCGCCTGGTGTCCCAGCCGGCACAGCGCCACATGGCCCGGCGCATCGACGGCGCCTGGTGGCCCCAGTCGCCCGATCTGGCGTCCGAACTGCCCGGGCTGCTGGACGTCCTGCCGCACGCGTGGGGACAGGTCACCAGCGTCCTCGTGGATGAGGCCATATGGTCCCCGTTCCCGGGCCGGCTGCTCGTCGCCAACCAGGTCGTACGCCTGCGCCGGACGACCACCCAGCGCTCCCCGTCCACCGTCTGCCTGCTGGCGCCCGGCCGCGGCCGGTGGGACCTGCTGGTGGTGCCGCCCGCCGCCACGGACGCGGAGGCCGGGCGGCTTATGGAGAGTATGGCCGCCGTCGTGCAGGACAGAGTGGGCTTGGAAGTCGCAGTCCGTTGACGGTGGCCTTCGGACCACCCCCGAGCCCGCACTCTGGGTACGGGCCTGGGGGTGTTGTCACCGGACCCGGCTGGGGAGGCTCCACGTGCCCGGCCCTGGACCGGCCGCGCTACCCGGACGGGGGTCCGCTCGGACCGTCGACGGAGTACGCTGGTGTTACCGAGGGTATTTCGTGCACCGGCTTCCAGTCGCTGTCACTTTCGGCGATTTGATCACGCCGGGCCGGTTTCGGTCGGCCCGGAGCAGGGTTCGCGTCATGACTGCGACCGTTTCCCCCACGCCGATCCCCGGAAGTATGCCCTGCTCCACGTCACTCCGGATCTCTTGCGCTCCCCTCGGTGCCTCGCCGACGGCCGTGCCCGATCCGCTGTCGGGGCTGATCACCGGGGGCCTGTTGAACCGCGGGTACTGGTCGGCCGCCCCGGGTGCTGGACTCTTCGGTGGGCAGGTGCAGCCGACCCCGGTCTCGGCCCTTTGGCTGATGGCCGCCGGCCGAGACTGCCTGCGCACCTCGCACGTGAACCGGTTGATGGCGGAGGCGGCGTTCCTGCGCACGATGTCGGAGACCGAATCGGCCGTTCAGGCGGCCTGGGACTCCGAGGAAGACCACGAAGTCCGCGATCCCGCGGCGCGCCCGCAGATCCCGGCCGTTTCCGCTCCGCCGACGGCGAGGTGAGGGTCGTGCGCACTCCAGCGACCACCAGGGCCACAGCCGGCGGAGCCCGGACCGGCGTACCGCAGAGTTCTCCCGACTGAGCCGGGCCGACAACACACCAGAGCCTCAAAAGCAGCCCGGGACCCCAGCCGCACCTCAGACGACAGGCCGGGGTCCTCCCGCGCCATGCGCTTCTTGGACCGCTCGGGTCCGGGACCGTCATCGACGTAAGGAAAGTGAGAACCATGGGTGTTCTGATCACCGTGTTGGTGGTGTGTGCCGTGGCCGGGTTCGTCCTGCTGGCCCTGAGCGTGCGCAACGTCCAGCAGTACGAGAAGGGCGTGGTGTTCCGTTTCGGGCGGCTGCTGCCGGACATCCGCGGGCCGGGCCTGCGTGTCATCCGGCCGATCGGGGACCGGATGCGGAAGGTGTCCGTGCAGACCGAGGTCCTCGGCATCCCACCACAAGGGTCCATCACCGCCGACAACGTGACGCTCACCGTCGACGCGGTCGTCTACTTCAAGGTCATTGACCCCGTCAAGGCCCTGGTGAACGTGCGCAACTATCCTGCCGCCGTGTCCCAGATCGCCCAGACGTCGCTGCGCTCGGTCATCGGGAGGGCTGACCTGGATACGCTGCTCTCCGACCGTGACCACATCAACGCGGAACTCAAGAAGGTGATGGACGCCCCCACCGAGGAGCCCTGGGGGCTGCGCATCGAGCGCGTCGAGATCAAGGACATCGCCCTTCCGGAGTCCATGATGCGCTCCATGTCCAAGCAGGCCGAGGCCGAGCGGGAACGGCGCGCGCGGGTCATCGCGGCCGACGGAGAGTTCCAGGCGTCCCAGCGGCTGACCGACGCCGCCGCGACGATGGCCGACACTCCCGGAGCACTCCAACTGCGGCTGCTGCAGACCGTGGTGGACGTCTCCGCCGAGAAGAACAGCACCCTCGTGATGCCGTTCCCCGTGGAGATGCTCCGCTTCTTCGACCACCAGAGCAGGGAAACCGACGGCGAGTTGGCCGGACGGCGCGTGCACCGGACCGCCAGGCGCCCCGCGCTGTCCACCAGTGCCGTGATCCCCGAGCCCGCCACCCCCGCACCGGCCCTCACACCGTCGGTCTCCCTGCCCGGAGAGCGGGCCGGCAGCCGTGCGGAGGTGGCCCGGGAGCGGCGGGACAACTGGCCGACGCGCCGGGACGCCGAGGAATCACTGAGCGGTTGACTGTTCCGGGCCGCCCGGGGTGACGTGATCGTCTCGGTGCGGTGGTGCCGCTGACGGCCCTGGTGACAGCGTGTCACCGGGGTCGCAGCGGTCCGGGGTGGCTGAAAGCGGCCGGCACGCCGTTGGATGCGATGCCGGAGGGTGCGGTGGCGTACCGGGTGGAAGCGCGGCCTGTGCGTCGGCCCGGGTGTAGAAGACGTGCTTGGCGCCCTCGATCAGTACCAGGTAGAGCACGACCATCAGGGCCAGGGCGAGAACGAGTCCGAGCGGCAGGGACCGGAAGCCGAGTGGTCCCGCGAGCGGGCACATCGGCAGCGCGACACCGACGGCGACGACACCGATGGCGCTGACCAGCAGGCGGTGGCTGGGCCGGCTGCGTGTCGAACGGGACACCCGTCCCCGGGTAGAGCGCCTGCCGGGCAGCCTCCCGACGTCCTGCCTCCGTGAAGCCCAGCCTGGCCTCTTGATCACCCAAACGATCGGGATTCCGCGACCTTCGAAGTGGCCACTGCTTTCGCCGCAGGCGGAGCGGTGCCGCAGTCGGTTCGGCCCCTCACCATGTCGATACGATGCTGGACCCCTTCCGAGCGGCGTCCTACGGGAAGCCGCGTACGTCGTCGCGCCCCTGAGAGCCCCGGTGTGGCAACTCTTCCTGAGACGTCACACTCCGAGTGAATCAATATCTGCGCCCGGGGGATCAGATTTTGGCACACTGCACAGTGGGAGTTTTTGTCGCGAAGAGCAGAGTGAAATATTCCAACACGCACGGGCCGTTCCGGCGTGCTACTGTCGATCCAAGTTGCAGTTGTGGTTCCCAAGACTTCAAGTGCCCCCACCAGCCTTCTGCCGGTCGGGAGCACTTCTGTATTTCCGGTCATTTCCGGGCGGGATAATCATCGCGGCGACACGGCGTCCGCGCAGTGCGGACGCCGATGCACTGCCCCAAAGGAGATATGACATGGCTGCTGGTACCGTGAAGTGGTTCAATGCGGAAAAGGGCTTCGGCTTCATCGAGCAGGACGGTGGCGGCGCCGACGTGTTCGCCCACTACTCGAACATTGCCGCGCAGGGCTTCCGTGAGCTGCTCGAGGGCCAGAAGGTGAACTTCGACATCGCGCAGGGCCAGAAGGGCCCGACGGCCGAGAACATCGTTCCGGCCTGACGCTCACGCGCAATCCGTAGCTGGGGCCCGCATCCCTCGGGGTGCGGGCCCCAGCTGCACGCGTATCCCGCAGCGGCTTTCACCCGCGGGACGCCCCGGAGGAATCCGCAGTACCACCACAAGCGGTTCCTCCCTCGGGACGCAGACGCATCCTGAAGCGCTGCCCCGCAGCCGACGCCCGGATCGCGAGGTCCCCATCGCGTCACCCATTTCAGCACCTGTGCCCACGGATGTTTCCGCCGGCCGGCTCTGCTTTCTTCTTTCACTGGTCCATACTTGTAATTCTCCATGCCGTTCATCGCAGTGGGAATTCCTTGATATGTGCCCCATCGAGGAAGGTTCCGCATGAACCGCACGTACACGAACGACCGCCCCGCCCGCACCCGTGACGGCCGTGCCGACGCCGGAAGGGGCGGCAGCGGCTACGGCTCGCAGGCACCGCGTCGTACCGGCGCCCCCGTCCGCTCCGGCGGTTACGGCCGTCGGCCCGCCGCCGTGCAAGGTGAGTTCGCGCTGCCCAGGACGATCACCCCCGCACTGCCCGCTGTCGAGGGCTTCGCCGATCTCGACATGCCCGAGCAACTGCTGGCCGAACTCGGCAGGCAGGGTGTGACCGCACCGTTCCCGATCCAGGGAGCGACGCTGCCGAACTCCCTGGCGGGCCGTGACGTGCTGGGCCGCGGGCGCACTGGTTCCGGCAAGACCCTCGCCTTCGGCCTCGCCCTGCTCGCCCGCACCGCTGGTCAGCGTGCTGAGTCCCGCCAGCCGCTGGGGCTGATCCTCGTACCGACGCGTGAGCTGGCACAGCAGGTGACCGACGCGCTGACCCCGTACGCCCGCTCCGTGCGGCTGCGGCTGGCCACGGTGGTGGGCGGTATGTCGATCGGCCGGCAGGCCAGTGCGCTGCGTGGCGGAGCCGAGGTGGTCGTCGCGACCCCGGGCCGGCTCAAGGACCTCATCGACCGCGGCGACTGTCGGCTGAACCACGTGGGCATCACCGTGCTGGACGAGGCCGACCAGATGGCCGACATGGGCTTCATGCCCCAGGTCACCGCGCTGCTCGACCAGGTGCGCCCGGAGGGGCAGCGCATGCTGTTCTCCGCCACCCTGGACCGCAACGTCGACCTGTTGGTACGCCGCTATCTGACCGACCCCGTCGTGCATTCCGTCGACCCGTCGGCCGGTGCGGTCACGACGATGGAGCACCACGTCCTGCACGTCCACGGCGCCGACAAGCACGCCGCCACGACCGAGATCGCCGCCCGCGACGGCCGCGTGATCATGTTCCTGGACACCAAGCACGCCGTCGACCGGCTGACCCAGGACCTCCTCAACAGTGGCGTACGGGCCGCCGCGCTGCACGGCGGCAAGTCGCAGCCCCAGCGCACCCGCACGCTGGCGCAGTTCAAGACGGGGCACGTCACCGTGCTGGTGGCGACCAATGTCGCGGCGCGCGGCATCCACGTCGACAACCTCGACCTCGTCGTCAACGTCGATCCGCCGACCGACCACAAGGACTACCTCCACCGCGGCGGCCGTACCGCCCGGGCCGGGGAGTCCGGCAGCGTCGTCACCCTCGTCACGCCGAACCAGCGCCGCGGCATGATGCGCCTCATGTCGGACGCGGGGATCAGGCCGCAGACGACCCAGGTCCGCTCGGGAGACGAGGCCCTGAGCCGGATCACCGGCGCCCAGGCCCCGTCCGGCATCCCGGTCGTCATCACCGCACCGGTGGTCGAACGCCCCAAGCGCAGCGCCACCTCCCGAGGCCGACGCCGCCCCACCTCCGCGACCAGGCGCACCCCCGTACGCCAGTCCGGCTTCGGCGCGGTGGCCTAGAACCTTCGTGATCAGGAAGCCGGCCCATCTCTGCAGGAGGCACCCTTTGACGCCGGTTCAGACGCAACCCCGCCCGGCGGAGGCCAACCCCGTGCACTCGACGGTGGCTGAGGTCATGGACCCGGCCGGACCGCAGGTCTGTGACGACATGAGCGTCGAGGTGGCGCTGGCCGTCATGGCCGCCACCCGCACAAGTCGGCTGGTCGTCTGCGACCAGGACGGCCAGTGCACCGGCTTGGTCACCCGTACCGAACTCGCCGCCGTCCGTGACAGCTCCGACTACACGGACCGTGTCCGCCTGCGCGACATCCTCGGCGACCACGGATCGTCCACCTCACCCGTGACCACGATGGCCGAAGCCGAGCACGAGATGCGCTCCCGTCGGCTCGGTGTCCTGCCGGTGGTCGACGAGCAAGGCAGCGCCCTGGGCATCCTCGCCCTCTCCCGCTGAAACGTCTCGCCCCCGGTCGGACCGTTCTTCCCTTCTCCCTGTGAGGCCACATGCGCTGCGTCATCGCCCGCTTCCCCTTCGAGCTCACCAGGGGCGGAGTGCTGGAATCGATGAAGAGCATCAAGCCCGAACGGGTCACCGGAGAATCGGTGATCATCGGCCGCCGCCACTACCCCCTCAAGCAAGTCGGCCAAGTCATCACCCGCCAGGACCGCCGTGACTTCAGCGCCGCCGAAGTCCTGCGGGCCATGACTCAGCTCGGCTTCACCTGCCGCGCTGTTCCCAAGACAGCGCCCCCGGGCGTTCTCAGCCCGATGCAGCGCGCCTCCGCGATGCTCGGCACCCCCGTCACGGTCTGACCGGGTAAACGACACGAGCCGTCGCCTGACCAGCAGTGTGGGCCCGACCGGTACGCCGGTCGGGCCCACAGCGTGCAGCGGGTTCCCGTCGCCGTCGCTCAGTGGCCGGAACAGATGAAGTCGCCCACGGTCCAGGCGCTGAGTTCCTCGATCGCAACCCGGTATCGCCCACCCCGTCTCGGGGCCCCCAGGGTGCCCTGCGGGATCCGGGTGACATGGAAGTGCAGACGCGTGGGCGGCCCGTCCTTGCTTCGCGGGGGAGCCGAAGACGGCGGTGAATCCGTCCAAGCGGGGGAAATTCGTCAGTACATCCGACCCCCTCTGCCTTCACGTGGCCGCGAGAGCCAATCGACCGGTGATGACAGCGCCACCGGTGACCACGGTCAGGGACTCCGATCGCTCTGGTCGCACTCCACCCGGGGCGCCGACGTCAGCGAGCAACTCGTCAGGCTGCGACATGAGGCGGACCATGTTTGTCGGCCATCCGGCTGCTTGACCGCTGACGCTACGGGCAAGGAAGGCGCTCATTCCGGGATCGTCGAGGGGGACGCGGGGCCTCCTGCCACGCCTCCTGCCACGCTCGTCAACGGCCGAGCTGAGGGGCGTCCGTCCCGGCCGGTGGAGTTCTCCACGAGACGCAGTGTTGGCCGGAGCCCGCCGACAGTAGCCGCGGCCGAGTCGGCGACGTCACACTCAGCCCGACGTGCCTGCGCGGCGGGGGATCCCTGCGCGCCGGACTGAGCCTCGGAGCTGCTTGAACCAGCCATGGACCGGTCGAGGCGGGTCACCTTGTCTTCGAGCGCACGGAAATCTATGTCAGTCAGAGTAGACTTTGTGGTGTCGACCGGGTTATGTTTCTCTCGTAGTCGAGATCGAAGAGGCCAGGCAGAGATGAACTGCCGGCCAGCAGTACCGCAGTTGCAGTTCGCAGGACGGTGCGGTGGTGGAGTTCCGAAGCCAGGGCGGTTGCAGGACGGCGACGGGACTGACGACCGGACCGGGTGGCCCGCAGTGATCAGGGGCCGCCATGAGCAGTACCGCAGTGGCAGTACCCGGCAGTGAATGAGCAGTGCCTCGGTGAAGGCGTCGGCTGCGGGCGCGCGCACCGGGAGGTTCGGCAGTGGGTTCCAAGCCAGAGCAGACGCAGGACGGGCGACGGGGCCGACTGCCGAAGGGTGGCGCTGTTCGAGGACCACCAGCAGTGTGCGGTACCAGCAGTTCGCAGTTTCCGTTAGTGAGTAGTTGCTCAAGAGGGAAGAACGGAGGAGCCGAGCGCCATCAGGATCGCCCGGGCGGAAGTCTTGGCCCCGGGTACCGCAGGACATCGATAGTGAGGTGGTCTCCGGTCAGGCAACCGCGATCCCCGCGCCCCCGACAGCTTCTCGGTCGGGTCTGCGGAAACAGAGGGCCGGTGCAGTATCAGGGCCGGCAGATGGTGTAGTAGTTCCTTCGGGGCCCTGGTGCCAGTACGGCGCCAGGGCCCCTCCACGCGTTCCACAGAGAGGTGCAATGACAGCAGACGACACGTTCGGCCGTCTCGATGACGACGATTACCCCGCCTACACCATGGGCCGGGCCGCCGAGATGCTCGGCACCACCCAGGGCTTCCTGCGCGCCATCGGGGACGCCCGCCTCATCACCCCGCTGCGCTCCGCGGGTGGTCACCGCCGCTACTCCCGCTACCAGCTGCGCATCGCCGCGCGCGCCCGGGAACTCGTCGACCACGGGACTCCCATCGAGGCCGCCTGCCGCATCGTCATCCTCGAGGACCAGCTCGAGGAAGCCCAGCGCCTCAACGCCGAATACCGCCGCGCCACCGAATCGGCGAACCCGACCGCAGCAGCGTGAGGTGAGCGTGCCCGTCAGCGTCGACGGGCACCGCACCCACGACCGGTGTGCGGTGTGATCGTTTCCTATGGTGACGCGGTGTGTGGGCGTGTAGCGTCTGCGTCAGCTGTCGTGGTTCGGAATTCCCTCTTGCTCACGCCTCTGGTGTGAGCGTTTTGCTGTGCCTGCCGCAGGGACCAGGGCGATCACCTCCGTCTGCCACATGGAGTGGGAGGCGTTCATCGACTGGAAGGCATCAGACATGGCAACGGGAACTGTGAAGTGGTTCAACGCGGAGAAGGGCTTCGGTTTCATCGCCCAGGACGGCGGCGGCCCGGATGTCTTCGCGCACTACTCCGCGATCAACTCCACGGGATTTCGTGAGCTCCAGGAGGGCCAGGCCGTGACGTTCGACGTCACCCAGGGCCAGAAGGGTCCGCAGGCCGAGAACATCAACCTGGCCTGACCTTCCAGACCTGCCCGGGGGACCGCGCACACTACGTCCGGTGAGCGCAGCCCGTGCGGGCTTTGCCGCCTTACCGGGCGAAGCGCCTGCTCTCATGCCGGGCGTGCATAGGATCAGGGCCGCGCAGCCATTGCTGCGCGGCCCCCTGTTGTGTTGAGGCGGAGGCGGGTGCGACCTCGGCCCGAACTTCCTGACCTCGGTTGCTTCGAGCGTCGTCCGGTTCGGGTGCCGCATGCCCTGCGCCTCTGCGCGCGCAGTTTGGAGCAGCAGACGGTCAGGTGCCCGTCCAGGCGGCGAGGAAGGCTTGCCGTCCATCGAATCGTCCCATCTGAGGTCCGCATGCAGAACGCGCCAGGCGGTGAGCTCGAGATCGCGGAGCCACAACTCGCCGATGACCTGGGTCTTGAGGTCAGGCAAGTGGTCGGATTCGGCGAGGGCTTGACCGATCACCTCCCCGGCCGCTACGCGCTGGGGCGGAGTCATCTCATCGACGGCCGAGAGGATCTGCCTGGCCAGGGCGGTCCCCTCTCCTCCCAGAGAACGCAGCACCTGAGCCTTCATGTTGACGGGTAGCAGGTACGCGGTGCCCGACGGCCTCCACGGGTCCGACCAGAAGCGTTCTCCTGCCTTGGTGGGAGCAGGCAGCGCGGCCAGCAGCCCGAGGAGATGGCCGGTGGCCGCATAGCCGTCGGAGTGGGCGGCTGCGACGACTGCGATGCCGGCGACGCCCTTCACATCGAGCCGGCCGGCCTCGAGATGCGGAGCCAGGCCCAGTTGGTGTTCCAACTGGTCTGCGAGGGCGGCGGATACGTGGGGGCGGACCTCAGGAAGCATCGGCGATCCTTGTGCGTAAGCGAGCGGAGATCCCCGTTCGGAAGCCCTGATCTGTCCCATGGCCGGCCGTTCTACTCGGCTTCGGCAGGCCCAATCGGCGGGAGGGCCGACGGGGCTGGAGTTCACGCGGTGGCGAGCCGGCCCGGGCCCGGCGATGGCCCTGGGGTGTGGACCGACCTTCCATGAATGCTGCCGGAGTGAGGTCTTTAGCATTACCGCATTGCTGTCAGTGACGCCCTGTCGCCCGAGGGAGAACGAGAAGCTGTGTCCCGTGATGCCGCTGAAGTCGAATACGGTCACGTCGCCTCAGCGCGTGGAGAGCGCCGTGAAGACGGGCTACCCGACGGATCGCAAGGCGGACAAGCAGGGGAGAAGGCTCACTCGGTCTCCGCTCTGGTGGAGCGGGCGGCCGACCTCGCCGAACCGATCAAGCCGAAATTGCGTGGCTGGCTCCATGCCGGAATGGTCCCCGCCGCACTGATCGCGGGCGTCGTACTCATCTGCCTGGCCCGTACCCCGCAAGCAGTCCTGGCCTGCGCCGTGTACTCCGTCACCGCCTGGCTGCTGTTCGCAACGAGCGCCATCTACCACCGCGGCACCTGGGGACCACTGGGCGAGGCTCTTCTACGACGACTCGACCACGCCAACATCTTCCTGATCATCGCCGGCACCTGCACCCCCCTGGCCGTGCTCCTCCTCCGGTCGGAACAGCGGTCCATGCTGCTGTGGATCGTATGGACTGGGGCATTGGCCGGCATCGTGTTCCGGGTCCTGTGGGTCGGAGCTCCGCGCTGGCTGTACACCCCGTGTTATCTGGCCCTGGGGTGGGCGCCGGTGTGCTACCTGCCCGACTTCCTGCACACCGGTGGAGCAGCCGTAGTCGTCCTGATCGTTGTCGGCGGTCTCCTCTACAGCGCGGGCGCGGTCGTCTACGGCCTGCAGCGGCCCGACCCCTCAGCCCGCTGGTTCGGTTACCACGAGGTCTTCCACGCCCTGACCGTGGCAGCCTTCACCGCGCACTACATCGCCATCTCCCTGGTCACCTACTGACCGCGGCAGCGTCCGGGCCTGCGCCGCTCGTCACACGCGTTGCCGCGTGCTGCACCGCGAACGGGCCGGGCGGTGGCCGAGGCATCGGTCCGTAGCTGACCCGCGACGGAGGAGCCTCGACGCGGCGTCGACGTCGTGGCCCATGGCATCGGTGACGGAGAGCTGGACCGTGTCCCGGTCGATCACGTAGTCGAAGGTGTCGCCCCCGACGTGGTCGGCCGGCTCCAGCGCCCCGGCCACCGCGAACTGCGCAGCCTCACATGCCAGCGACGACGGCAGCAGCCGGTGCTGGATCTCCGCGGCCAGGCTCAGCGGGACGGTACGACGGCCCCACTGGTACACATCGGTGTAGGACCGGTTCGCGATGACGATGTAGGCCAGGGCGTGCGCGGTCTCGCCGATCTCCCGCATCACCTCCGCGTCCGGCGCCGCGGGCAGGAACAGTTCGAGGAGCCCGATGGCGTCCCCGCGGTTGGTCACTGGGGCGACGATCCGCACCAGCGTGCCCTCGCCTTTGTCCTCCATGCTCGGGCGCTGGGTGCGGATCACGTCGTCGTACAGGGTGCCGCGCAGCGTGATGTGCCGGCGGTTCATTGGTGTCGACGCTGCCCGCCGCCCCCAGCCGTACGACCGAGCCGCCGGTGAAGTCGGTGATCGGGAACGACACCGAATTCGCCCCGAGGCGATCCTTGAGCATGCGCGCGACTACGTCGAGCGACTCCACGGGCGCCGCGGTCTCCGCCGCCGCCAGCGTCCCCGCCAAGGTCATCGCCCTGTCCCGGCCGTGCCCGCTCTCCGGAGTAGGACAGGTCGGCCCACCGTCTCCAGGCTCGCATACGGTCACCGGTACTCCTTGTCGCTCGCTGGTACTCAGAGTTTCGGTCCCGGCCGCGCGAGGGCCCGCGCCAAAAGCCCGGTGCGGGGCAGATGGTATGGCACCCACGGGGCCCTTGGACGGTGTTTCACTCGGCCGAGCGCCCGTTCCTTCTCGTGGGCGGCGCCGTCCCGGACGGGGCTTCCCTACGACTACGCGGCGCTCGAACCGGTCATCAACCCACAGATCATCGAGCTGCACCACGACAAGCACCACGCGGCGTACGTCAAGGGCGCGAACGACACACTGGAGCAGCTCGCGGAGGCCCGGGACAAGGAGCAGTGGGGCTCGATCAACGGCCTGGAGAAGAACCTGGCCTTTCATCTCTCCGGACACATCTGCACAGCATCTACTGGCACAACATGACGGGTGACGGCGGCGGCGAGCCGCTGGAGAGGAACAGCGTGGGCGAGCTCGCGGACGCGATCGCCGAGTCGTTCGCATCGTTCGCGGGCTTCAAGGCGCAGCTGACCAAGGCCGCGGCCACCACCCAGGGCTCCGGGTGGGACGTCCTCGCCTACGAGCCTGAGCGGTCGGCTCATCGTCGAGCAGGTCTATGACCACCAGGGCAACGTCGGCCAGGCCTCCACCCCGATCCTCGTCTTCGACGCCTGGGAGCATGCCTTCTACCTGCAGTACAAGAACCAGAAGGTCGACTTCATCGACGCGAGGTGGGCCGTGGTCAACTGGCAGGACGTATCCAGGCGATACGCCGCCGCCAAGGAGCGCGGCGACAGCCTGCTGCTCGCTCCGTGAGGGCCGGCAGTGCCATGACGCTGTAACCGCCTGAGCACAGACCGCCTGCTCGTGATCGTCTTCTCAACCTTCACTGCAGGAGGCACAGCGAAGGGCTCCCGCAGGGACGCGACTTGGGGGAGCCCTTCGGTTTTCGCCGCACCCTGATGAGGCGTCAGCTGGGAGTGGGCCGCCGCCGGCAGCACGTGGTCGCCGATCTCGCCGGTGCTCAGGCAGAGGGAGCGGACCGGGCGTCGTGCGACTGGCAGGCTGCCACATCCGGGCGCTCGAAATCCTGCCTGCAGAAGAGGTGGCACTCGTAGGTGAGCTACCGGATTCGCCCGTTGAACGTTCGGGCAGCCACCGGTTGGCTGTCGCTTCTCGGCCGCAGTGCAACGTCGGCAGATTGCCGATATCACCGGTCGCGCGCCGCTGACCAGCTCGTCGGCCCTTGTGTTCAGGTTGCGTTCAGGCTCGGACGAGCCTCGGGCAAGTCGAGCACCAGAAGCGCCAAAACTCTCGCAAAGGGGTCTGGGGCGAAGGCCGGGCCTCATGTCATCGTGCCTGCCATGTCGACTGATCACCTCACTCACAACCGGCCCGGGGGCCACATCCGTCACACGACGAGCAAGGTGCCGGAGGTGACCGTCTACTTCTGGATCATCAAGGTACTCACGACCGGCATGGGCGAGACGGCCTCTGACTGGCTCGCCCACCTGCTCGGCCCGATCCCCGCTGTCGGCCTTGGAGGTATCGCCCTGGTGGCCGCTCTGGCGGTGCAGTTCGCCGTCCGGCGGTACGTGGCCTGGATCTACTGGACGGCGATCGTCATGGTCAGCGTGTTCGGCACGATGGCCGCCGACGTCCTGCACGTCGGCCTCGGTGTGCCGTACACGCTCTCGACCCCGGTCTTCATGGCCGTGCTGGCCGCCGTCTTCGCCCTCTGGTACCGCAGCGAACGCACCCTGTCCATCCACAGCATCCACACCCGGCGCCGCGAGACGTTCTACTGGGCCGCCGTGCTGGCCACGTTCGCGCTGGGCACCGCCGCGGGCGACCTCACCGCCACGATCGGTCTCGGCTACCTGGGCTCCGCAGTCCTGTACGCCGCCGCGATCGCCGTTCCGGCCGTCGCTCACCGGTGGGGGAGCTTGAACGCGGTGGCCGCGTTCTGGGCCGCGTACGTCATCACCCGCCCGCTCGGCGCCTCCGTCGCAGACTGGATGGCCGTCGGCCGCGGCAGGGGTGGACTCGACCTGGGCCTGGGGCCGGTCACGCTGTCCTGGACGGTGGCCATCCTCGGCTTCGTCGGCTACCTGGCCACCTCCCGCAAGGACGTCCCGCGCGACATCGCACAGTGATACGCCGGTAGCGCCCAGCGGCGCCGCAGTCACCCGGCAGGCAGGCTGACCACGAACCGTGCACCGGGGGTGTGTCCGGGGTCGTACGTCACCTCGCCGCCGGCGGAGCGGGCCAGGCGTCGCGCCAGCGGCAGCCCGAGGCCCGCTCCGCCGTGGCCGTCGCCGGGATCCGCGCGTTGACCGGGTTCGAAGAGTTGTCCGGCGAACGAGGGCGGTACGCCGGGCCCGTCGTCGATCACTTCGACGCGTACGCCGTCGGGTGCGCGGTACGCACGGACGGCGACCTTGGAGTGGGCGTAACGGCAGGCGTTGGTCAGGAGGGGGCTGATAATGCGTTCGAGGAGGGCGGATGGGACTCCGGCCTCCACATGTGGGCCGTCAGCGGTGACCGTCAAGTGGCCTGGCACGGGCGGCAGTTCGGTGAGTCGTCGGAGCGCGGGCAACACGTCGGCGGTGCCCGGCGCGGTGAGTGTCCCCCCGCGGGCGTCGTCCAGGAGGGTGTCGCAGATGGTGCGCATGGACTGGGCTGCTTCCGCGATGACCTTGTGGGTCGCGTGGGTCTGGTCGGCGGTGCGGGGGCGGGTCTGCCACCAGTCGAGTTCGGCGATGATCCGGCTCAGGGGCGTACGCAACTCGTGCGACAGTTCCCCGGTGAGCTGCCTCTCGTGGCGCAGAAGGGTGCGGATGCGGTCCAGTATGGCGTCCAACGACGTACCCAGGCGGGCGAGTTCGACGGGGTGCCGCCTACTGCCGAAGCGTTCTTCGGAGGCGACGGCGCTCCACTGGGTGGCCTGGTCGGTCATCGTGCGGACCGGGCGCAGCGCGTGGCCTACCGCCAGCCGGGTCAGGGCGTAGGTGCAGGCGAGCATCACGACGTCCAGCGCGAGTGACCCCAGGAGCAGCGTGTCGGCCGAACTCCGGTAGGGGGAGAGGTCGAGCGCCGTGACCACCGTGGCCTCGCTCTTCTCTCCGGACACAGGCTGCGAGCACAGCCGCAGGGGGCCGTCGACGTCGGCCGTGACGCACCGTTGCCCGCCGCGCCCGGCGAGGGCGTCGGCGACGTGGGTCAGGCGGCCGGGGTTCGGTGGCTCTTCCAGCAGGCGTCGGCCGGCGTAGATCCACACGTTGGTGTCGAGGAGTTCGTCGTGGGAGGTCTCCAGGACATGTACGGTCGTGCCGCTGGTGTCGACGGTCGTCGCGACGGCGGCTGCGCGGGTGCGCAGTTCGTCGTCCGCCTGGTGCTGGAGGCGGTGCTGGGCGACGACGTTGAAGGCGACGGTGAGGACCAGCATCAGCAGCGCGGCCGTGGCGAGGGCCACGAGCGAGAGCCGGCCGCGCAATGTGCGGGGCGCCAGACGGTGGAGGAAGGCGGGCACGGCCGGCCGCAGCCGGTGACGGATACCGCTCATGACAGGCGGTGGCCGACCCCGCGGGCCGTGCCGATCGTCCGGTCGCTGCCCGCCTCGCGCAGCTTGCGGCGCAGCCGGGTCAGGTACTGGTCGAGGGTGTTGTCGTGGACTTGGGCGCCCTCGGGCCAGCCCGCCCGGACCAGCTCGCGGCGGGGCACGATGTGGCCGGAAGCCGCCATGAGGGCGGCCAGGAGACGGAACTCGGTCGGTGTCAGATCGACTCGGGCGCCGCGGACGCTGACCACGTGCCGGACGGCGTCCAGTGCCAGATCTCCCGCTGTGGCGGCAGGCGGCGGCGCGGCCCGTTTGAGGGCTACCCGCAGGCGGGCCGCGAGTTCGGCGAAATGGAACGGCTTGGACAGGTAGTCGTCCCCTCCGGCGGAGAACCCGGACAGCCGGTCGGTCAGCCGGTGGTGGGCGGTCAGGAAGATGACGGGGAAGAGGAATCCGTTCGCGCGCATCGCCTGGCACACGTCCCGTCCGTCGGCGTCGGGCAGCCCGATGTCGAGCACGGCGGCGGAGATGTCGGGGGTCGCCAGCCGCAGGGCGGTGGCGCCGTCCGGCGCGGGGACGGGGGCGAAGTCCTCGTCGCGCAGCGCGCGCATCAGCACGTCACGCAGGGCGTGATCGTCCTCCACGACCAGGATCGTCTGGCGCATGGTCCTCCCTCTGCTCTCGTGCCCCGTCCGTCTGTTCCGGTGCCGTCTCCGTCCGGCCCCCTGCTGTGCTGCTCATCGGTTCTACCGTCCTTCGCGCCAAGTCCGTGTCCGGGTCCGTCGTGCCGGGGGTCCATGGCTCGGGAAGCCAGCGGGCCACGGCGCACAGGCACAGGCCCAGCCAGCCGAGTGCGAACAGCCAGCCGCCGACGACATCGGTGAACCAGTGCACTCCGAGGTAGACGCGCGTCAGTCCGACCGACGCGCCCCAGCCGCCGATCACCAGGGTGAGCGGGGTCCGGCCGCGCGGGCCGCGTATGTGGACGGCGATGATCAGCAGTCCCGCGGTGAGGGCCGCCGTCGTGGTGTGCCCGGACGGGAACGCCCATCCCGAGGCGTGCGTCGCCCAGTCCGTCAGGGGTGGCCGCGGCCGGGTGACGAGCTCCATTACCGCGTACCGCAGCGCCTGGCCCGCCCCGAGGCAGCCCAGACAGAGCGCGATGGCCAGCGCGCGCTGCCGACGGGTCCGCCCCGCGATGACCGCGGCCAGCACTGCCAGCGCGAACGGGACCACACCGGTCCCGGTGCCGGTCAGCCCGCGGGCGAACGCCTCCGCCACGTCAGGCCGGTGGCCGGCGGACCACGAGAGGAAGTCGGCGTCCGCGAACAGCGGTATGCCGTCGTGGCCGACCACGACCATGGTCAGCACCCCGAACGCCGTCCACGCGCCGAGGCCGCAACTGCCGGCCAGTTCGGCGACCTCACCGCGCTTCACGACACCACCAGCAGCGGCCGCAGGCGGGTGGCCGTGAGCCGCAGGGCCAGGGCCTCCGCACCCCTGCGCAGCGCCGACATGGCGAGCAGAGCAGCCAGAGCGCCCACCACGACCCCTGCCAGCACGTCGTGGGGGTAGTGCGCGCCGACCCAGACCCGCGAGAGCGCCATCGCGCAGGCAGCCACCAAGGCCACCGCGCCGAGCCGGCGGGAGACGAACAGCAGGGCGACGGCCGCCGCCGCGGCGATGGCCGCGTGGTTGCTGGGGAAGGACCAGTCGCCGGGCGCCGGACACTCCTCCAGCGTGGCCACCCGCAGGCTCCGGCAGGGCCGGTCCTCGCGCACCAGCAGCTTCAGTACCGCATCCACCCCGTAAGCCACGACCACGACGAACGGCACGGCGAGCGCAGTCACCGACGCGGTGGCGCCCAGTCGCCGGGCGCGCCACCAGCCGACGGCCATGAGGACCGCGAACAGGGCGAGCCCGTACGTCGACCAGGCCGACACCGTGTCGTCCAGCCACGCGGGAGCGTGCCGGGCGAGGTTCACCACGTCGGTGTAGGCCGAGCCGTCGACGGACGAGCCATTGACAGCGAGGATCATCCCCGGGCCCCCTTGGCCTTCGCGGCCCGGTGCGAGCGGTACACCTCGGAGGCGACCGGAATCAGCGACACGGCCACGATCACCGCGACGATCGGCAGCAGATACCGGTCCACGTTCGGCACGGAGGAGCCCAGCGCGTACCCCGCCAGGGTGAGACCCAGGCTCCACACCAGCCCGCCGGTCACCTGCCACAGGGTGAACGTCCGCACGGGCACGCGCAGGGCGCCGGCCATCGGGTTCAGGACCGTGCGCACCACCGGAACGAAGCGGGCCAGGACGATCGCCTTCGCGTGTCCGTAGCGCTCCAGCAGCTCCTCCGCGCGTTTCGCCCCCTCGTGCAGGCGGGCCGAGCGGCTGCGGGCGAGCAGGGTACCGCCCGCTCGACGGCCCAGGAGATATCCGCACTGTGCGCCCGCCAGCGCGCCCACCGCCGCGGCGATCAGAAGCGGGGCGAGCGACAGCTTCAGGCCGCGGTCGGCGGTGCCGGTGCACAGCAGGCCAGCCGTGAACAGCAGCGAGTCGCCCGGGAGGAAGAAGCCGATCAGCAGCCCGGTCTCGGCGAACAGCACCACGCCCACGCCCAGCACGCCGAAGGCGGACAGCAGCGACCGGGCGTCCAGCACATTGACGGCGAGCTGCGACGATAGGTGCATGGCTGTGGTCATCGTCGGGAGCTCCTTCATCGTTCTTCCGGACTGTCGGATGCGGCAGAACGGCGGCATCCGACGACCGACTACAATCTTGTAGACGTCTACTGAACTGTAGACGATGGCGGAATGAGGAACGTTCCCATGACGGACGCGAGGGACGAGAGGCGGCCGGCCGGCGAGCTCGAAGCCGCCGTCATGGCGGCGCTGTGGGCCGTCGGGGTCCCGCTCACACCCGGGCGGGTGCAGACCGAGCTCGGATCCGGCCTGGCGCGGACCACGGTGGCGACGATATTGGCCCGTCTGCACGAGAAGGGCGTCGTCGACCGTGAGCGGCAGGGGCGCGGCTACGCCTACTTCCCCGTGCAGGACGCTCCCGGATTGACCGCCCGGCGCATGCACACCGAACTCGACCGGGACACCGACCGGGAGACGGTCCTGGCCCGCTTCGTCGCCCAGCTCAGCCCCGGCGACGAGCAGCACCTGCGCCGGCTCCTGGAGGGTGATGGGCGATGACCGCTCTGCTGCTTCTACCGCTGATCCTGCCCTTCCTCGCGCCGACGCTGGCCCGCCGGACCCTCGACTGCCTGGCCCCCGCAACCGCGCTGTGGGTCTTCACAGCATCGGCCCTGGCGCTGGCGGGGGCCTGTGTCGCTGCCCTAGGCGCACTGGTCCTGACCGGACTGCTCAAACTCCCCGTCCTCGCCGCCCTCGGTGAACTCATCCACCCCCTGCGAACCCCCTCGGACTACCTCGTACTCCCCGCCGCCATGGCGGCCACCGGAGTGCTCACCCTCAGTTCCTGGACCCTTGTGCGCTCGGCCTTCCGGCAGACCCGTGCCTTCCGGGCCGCCCGCACGCAGGCCGACCGCCGCCCCGCCGCCGGCGACCTGTGCGTAATCGATTCGCCCGATCCGGACGCGTACGCCCTGCCCGGACGGCCGCACCGCATCGTCGTCACCACCGCTATGCTGCGCAGCCTGGGACCTGCCGAGCGTGAGGCCCTCTTCGCCCACGAGCGCGCCCACAACCAGGCTGGCCACCACTACTTCCTGGCCGCGGCCGAACTCGCCGCCCACTGCCACCCCGCCCTGCGCGCCACCCGCGACACCATCCGGCTCGCCGCCGAGCGAGCCGCCGACGAGGCCGCCGCCGAGGTCACCGGCGACCGGCGCCTGATCGCCACGGCCATCGCCCGCGCCGCCCTCGTCGGCCACGCCTCCCCGTCCACGCGTCCGGACTTCGCACCCGCGGCGACGACCGGCCCGGTTCCGCAACGCGTCGCAGCCCTCCTTGCACCCTCCGAGAAGCGCTCGCGCACCATCCGCCGTACCGCGTTGCTCCTCGTGGCCTGCACGGTCCTGTCCGTCGCCGCCGGAACAGCCGGCGTCGTCGACTTCCACCACGAGGTCGAGGTCGCCCAGGGCGAGGAAGGTCCATGACCACCTCGGAGCGGTGTTCGACCACGAGGATCACTTTGTCCGCCGGGTCATCACCCTCGGGCGAGGATCGGCTCCAGCAGCCGGAACAGGTCGCCGGTGGCATCGGCGGCACCCAGCGCGGTGAGGGCGCCGAGAGCCAGAACGGGCGCCGCCAGCAGCCACAGCCGTGGCGGCGGGGCGATCTGGAGAGCGGATCCGCCGCCCACAGGGCCGCGAGCACCTCGCTCTCCAGTTCGCCGGCGCTACGCCGTTCGGCTCTGCCCCGCGGGCCCGTGCCAGCCCTGACTGAGACCTTACAGCGTGTAGGGGCATGGCGGTCTCGGTCTCGAGGCGCTGCCCTTGGCGTGGACCCTACAGTCTGTAGGGTTGATCTGGCTCTACAGGCTGTAGGAGTAAAGGGGCGAATGATGAGAGACGGCCCGCAGGCCACGGACAGCGCGTCGGCGACGTGACCGGTCCGCGCAGGCCCGACCCGCCGACGGCCGCTCGCTTCGCCCCTCGATCCCGCGGCGAGGTGGCGCTCGCGGCCGTGGCCGGCGCCTTCACTCTGGCCCAGCTCCTCCTCGTACGACCGGGGATGGGCCTCGGCTGGGACGAGTCGGTCTACGTCAGCCAGGTCTCCTCCCACGCCCCGGCCGCGTTCTTCAGCGCCCCGCGCGCCCGCGGCGTCCCGCTGCTGGTGGCGCCGGTAGCCGCCTGGACGTCGTCCACCGCACTGCTGCGGATCTACCTGGCCGTACTCTCCGGCCTCGCCCTCTTCCTCGCGCTCCGCGCCTGGCGAGGCGTCTTCCCCGCCCGGGTGCTCGCGACCGCGGGCGCCCTGCTCGCCACTGTGTGGGTGACGCTGTTCTACGGCCCTCAGGCCATGACCAACTACTGGGTCGCCGTCGGCGCCTTGGCCTGCACGGGCTGCTTCCTGCGCGCCCAGGCGAACCGCTTCGACCGCGCGGCCCTGTGGGGCGTGGGCCTGAGCGCCGCCCTGATGGCCTGGATGCGCCCCACGGGAGGGCGGCAGTGAGCGCCACTGGCGTTCCGCTGTCCCGCGGCCTTGGCCGACCCTGGCAGCTCGCCGTCACCGCGGTCGTGGTGGTGGCGGCAGTCTGGATGCTCGCCGCACACCGGCACACGGTGGACGCCGGTGCCGACAGGCTTGCCGTCGCCGATCGCGCCTGGCTGCTGGCGGCCTGCGCGGCCGCTCTGGCGACCTGGGTGTGCGCGGCCGTCGCCCAGCAAGGAGCGGTGGCCGAACGGCTGCCCGCCGGGCGACTGGTGGCGGCACAGTTCGCGGCGTGCGCGGCCAACCACCTGCTGCCTGCCGGCGTCGGTGCGAGCGCGGTCAACCTGCGGTTCCTCACCCGCTGCGGCCTGTCCACCGCCCGCTCGGCGACCGCTCTCGCGGTCAAGGCCGCCGTCGGCGGGCTGGTCCGCTTCGCGCTGGCCGTCGTACTGCTCCTGGCCTCGCCCGGGACCCCGCGTCTCGCGCCGGCCGTCCCGCGCGCCTGCGTCATGCTCTCGGTGGTCGGCTGTATCGCCGTGGTCGCCACAGCCGTGGCACTGAGCCGGTCGGCGCGCCGCAGTGTGGGGCGCGCGGTCGGCCGGGTCCTCGTCGACGTGCGTGCGGTGCACGGCCGGCGGGTCAGGGCATGCGCCTTGTGGGGCGGCTCTCTCGGCTTCGCCCTGCTGCACGCCGCCGTGCTGATCGCCGTGGTCCGGGCACTGGACGTGCCCGTGCCGGCCGGTCACGTCCTGCTGGCGTACCTCCTGGCCAGCGGCGCCGCCGTACTGCTGCCCACTCCGGGCGGTCTGGGCTCGCTGGACGCCGCGCTCGTGCTGACGCTCACCGCGGCCGGGGCTCCCGGACCCGCGGCCCTGTCGGCGGTCTTCGGCTACCGCATGCTGACGGCGTGGCTGCCGCTGCTCCCCGGCCTGCTGGTGCTCGTGGTGTTGGCCCGCCGTTCCGTCCTGTGATCCTGGCCGGACACCGAGGGGGCCGCCGCGTGAATGCGCCCCTTTGCGTGGTCCCGGGGCCTCTGCGGTGATGTCCGGGCCGTGGGCGGACGATCCCCGGGGCGCTGGTCGGCTCGATGTCGCTGCCGCCCACAGGCCAGGGGCGGCAGCGATGGTTGATGCGTTCGAAACGGGCGAAGACGCGGGGTGGCGGCGACGGACCGCCGGACCGTGACCTGGCGATGGGCGACCGGCAGAGGATCTCGCTGAGTCAGGCCGGATGAGGCCATCCGTGGTCGCGCAACCGGCCGACCTCGTAGCCGTGTTGCTCACAGGTGTCGAGGATGCGGGGGAGCGCGCCCAGGGCCGAGCGCCAGGCGCCCGGGGCGGACGTGCGGTCCGAGTCGTGGAGCAGGATCGTCCCCTGGAGACACCGAACTGGTGGTGCTCGACGACGAGGCCCCGCAGGCGTTCGCGCTGCCTGGTGGCCCGGGGACGGATCGTGGTGTGCCGCGGAATGTTGCGTTGCCTCGGTGCCGCGGAGCGCGAGGCCCTCCTGGCGCACGAACGGGCCCATCTTCGCGGCAGCCACCACCGCTTCCAGATGGCGACTCACAGCGGCCGTCAACCCGCTGCTGCGACCGCTGGCCCAGGTCGGTGGCTTCGTCCTGGAGCGATGGGCCGACGAGGAGGCCGCAGCCCGAATCGGCAGCCGGACGGTCGTCGCCCGCGCCGTCGGTCGGGCGGCTCTCGCCTCTGCCGGTACGCCGCGGCCCGCCACTCTGGCCGCGAACGGCGGAGCTGTGTCCCAGCGGGTGCAGGCCCTGCTGGCCCCGCCGCCCCCGCGCCACAGCCTGCCCTTCGCGGCGGGCGCCCTCCTTCTCGCCCTGTGCTGCGCCAGCCCGGCCAACGCCGCGTCGGACAGCGAGAGCCTGGTCGAGAGCGCGGAGCGGGCCCAGTGCGCGGCGGATGCCGGGGCGCCGGGCGCCGCGTGGGCGGGGCGCCCTCCGCAGCGGCCGGACGCCTGCTGCCACCGCGGCGGAGCCGACGACCACGGAAAGCGCCGCAGGTAGGCGCGTAGTACCGAGGTACTACGCGCCGCGCGCTGTTCAGCCTCCCGGTACCACCGGATCGGGATGATCCGGCACTTAGCGTTGCGGGTGAGGCGTCGGAGGTGAGGACGCCGGAGCCTGACAGGGAGAACGTGAATGATCGACGCACGGCGGTTGACCAAGAGGTACGGCGAGAAGACGGCCGTCGACGGGCTGGACTTCGTCGTGAAGCCCGGCACGGTGACCGGCTTCCTGGGGCCCAACGGCGCGGGCAAGTCCACGACCATGCGCATGATCGTCGGCCTCGACGCCCCGACCAGCGGCTCCGTCACCGTGAACGGCCATCCCTACGCCCGCCACCGGGCGCCGCTGCAGGAGGTCGGCGCCCTCCTGGAGGCGAAGTCGATCCACCCGGGCCGCTCGGCCCACCAGCACCTTCGGGCCCTCGCGCTGACCCACGGCATTCCGGGCAGCCGGGTCGACGAGGTCATCGGCCTCGCCGGACTCGACAGCGTGGCGAAGAAGCGGGCCGGCGCCTTCTCCCTCGGCATGGGCCAGCGGCTGGGCATAGCGGCGGCGCTGCTGGGCGACCCGCAGACGGTGATGCTGGACGAGCCGGTCAACGGGCTGGACCCGGAGGGCGTGCTCTGGATCCGCAACCTGCTCAAGGGGCTCGCCGAGGAGGGGCGGACGGTGTTCGTGTCGTCGCACCTGATGAGCGAGATGGCCCTGGTCGCGGACCACCTGATCATCGTGGGACGCGGCCGGCTGCTGGCCGATACCACCGTGGCGGACCTGATCCGCGAGGCGGGCGGCGACACGGTGACGGTGGCGACCCCGGACCCGGCGCGGCTGCGGGACGTGCTGGCAGGGCCGGGCGTCGACGTCACCGGCCGGATCGGCTCCGAGGAGCTCCAGGTGACCGGGCTGACCGCCCGGCAGATCGGACTCAAGGCCGCCGAACACGGCATCGCGCTGTTCGAGCTGAGCGCGCGGACCGTGTCACTGGAGGAGGCGTTCATGGATCTGACCAGGGACGCCGTGGAGTACCACGGCACCACCACCGCGACCGAGACCCTCGGGAGGCCCGCATGAGCACCCTCACCGCAACCGCCGAGGACCCCCGGACCTCCGCTGCCCGCCCCGCCTACCGGGTGACCGGACGGCGTGTACTCGCCTCCGAATGGGCCAAGCTGTGGTCCCTGCGCACGACCTGGATCACCTTGGGCCTCGGCCTGCTGTTCCTGGTGGCCTTCGGCCTGATCTCCGCGAGCCGCTACAAGTCGGGGATCAACTCCGGCCACATGGACCGGGACTTCGCCGACTCGACGGCCGTCAGTCTGTCCCTCTTCGGTACCAACTTCGCCCAGCTCGCTCTGGGCGTACTCGGCGTGCTGGTCACGGCGGGGGAGTACTCGACCGGCATGATCCGTTCCACGCTCGCGGCGGTGCCGCGCCGGCTGCCCGTGCTGTGGTCCAAGGCGGCCGTGTTCGGGCTGGCCGCGCTGGCCGTGGGGACGGTGGGCGGGTTCGTCGCCTTCCTGATCGGGAGCCGGATCGTCTCGGGCACGCCCGCGGCCATGAGCCTTTCGCACGCGGGTGTCCTGCGCAGCCTGCTCGGCGCAGGGCTGTACCTCGGCCTGGTCGGGGTGATCGGCACCGCGCTGGGCGCGCTGCTGCGGTCGGTGGCCGGCGGGATCTCGGTGCTGGTGGCCTCCCTGATGCTGATCCCGGGGCTGATCTCCCTGCTGCCCAGCTCCTGGCAGAACGACATCAGCCCCTACCTGCCGTCCAACGCGGGGGAGTCGATGTTCGCGCTGACCCACGACTCCACGGCCCTGTCGCCGGGCGCCGGACTGCTGGTCTTCCTGTGCTGGACGGCGCTGGCGCTGGGGGGCGCGGCGTACCGGCTCGCGCGCACCGACGCCTGACGCCCGCACCATGGACAGGTGACACCCGTGACCACCGATGACCTCAGCGGCATGGGACCGCTGGTCGCCCGTCTGTCCCGGGGCGGCCAGCGGTTGCGGCAGGCCGACCGGACACATCCCTGGGTGCTGGACACCGCGGTCGTGATCGTGGTCTTCCTGATGTTCTGCCTGCCCGACCTGCTCCGCGGCGGGGCGGACGACGGCGACGGCCCGCGCCGGTTCCGCCTGGCCTTCACCCACCTGCCCATAGCGGGAATGCTGGTCCTGCAGGCCGGCCTGGTCCTGCCCCTGCTGTGGCGGCGGCGCGAGCCCGCGGTGGCCTTCGGCGTCATCGCCGCGGTGTTCGTCCTGCAATGGTCCCTGGGCGCGGCGCTGCGCGCGGACATCGCCCTCTTCGTCGCCCTGTACAGCCTGGCCCTGCACGGGCGGCTGCGGCAGCTGCCGTGGGCCTGCGCGGTCATGGCGGGCGCCATGGTGCTGGTTGCGGTTCGGGCGTCCCCGGCCGTGTCCGTGTGGGACGCGCTGTTCTTTCTGCTGAGCACGGCGACGGCGGCCCTCGCGCTCGGTCTGATGGTACGGATCCGCCGAGCCCAGCTCGCCGGGCTGCGGGACCGGGCGGCCCGACTGGAGATAGAGCGCGACCAGCGCAGCAGGCTGGCCACGGCCACCGAACGCACCCGAGTGGCACGCGAGATGCACGACATCGTCGGCCACAACCTGTCCGTCATCATCACGCTCGCCGACGCCGGCGCCTACGCCACGGACATCGCTCCGGAACGGGGCAAGGAGGCCCTGCAACTCATCGGTGACACCGGCCGACAGGCCCTCGGCGAACTGCGGCGCGTGCTCGGCGTGCTGCGCGAGGCCGCGGACGGTCCCACGGGCGGGCCCGAACTGAGCCCGCAGCCCGGCATCGCGGACATCGAAGCGTTGTGTGCGAATGTGCGTGCCGCCGGACTGGAGGTCGTCTACCGGACCTCCGGCGAGGTGGACGATCTGGACAGCGGGGTGCAGCTGACGGTGTACCGCATCGTCCAGGAAGCCCTCACCAACACCCTGAAGCACGCCGACAAGGACACCCAGGTGGCCCTGGCGATCCTCGTCGGGGAGAGTCGGTTGAGCATCCGGGTCCAGGACACCGGCCCGGCCGCACCGTCCGGATCGCCGAACGAGGAAGGACACGGCCTGGTGGGCATGCGGGAGAGAGCGGCTCTGTATGGCGGCACCGTCAGCGCGGGGCCGACGGGCGGCGGGGGATGGAGCGTCGAAGCCGTCCTCGACCTCACCCCCCGAGGCGGTGACCGATGACCACCGTCCTGATCGTGGACGACCAGCCGCTGCAACGCTACGGCTTCCACATCCTTCTGGACTCCGTCGCCGAGACCGATGTCGTCGGTGAGGCCGCGCACGGCGCCGAGGCCGTCCGCAAGGCCGCCGAACTGCGCCCGGACGTCGTCCTGATGGATGTCCGCATGCCGGGCATGGACGGCATCGAGGCCACCCGCCGCATCGTCGCCGCCGGCGGCCGCTCACGGGTCCTCGTGCTCACGACGTTCGACCTCGACGAGTACGTCCACGCCGCCCTGCGGGCCGGCGCGAGCGGCTTCCTGCTCAAGGACGCGCGTCCCGAGGAGCTCCTCGCCGGGATCCGCGCGGTGGCCTCCGGCGACGCCGTCATCGCGCCCGCCCTCACCCGCCGTCTCCTGGAGCAGTACGCCCGCTACGTCCCCGCGCACCGCGCGGACTGTGCCGAGGACCCGGCCCTGGGCTCCCTCACCGACCGCGAACGCGAAATCCTCGTCGCCGTCGGCAAGGGCTGGACCAACGGCGAGATCGCCACCCACTTCGTCCTGTCCGAGTCCACCGTCAAGACCCACGTCGGCCGCGTCCTGGCCAAGATCGGCTCCCGCGACCGCATCCAGGCCGTGATCTTCGCCTACGACCACGGTCTCGCCCGGCCCAACGCGGACTGAACCGACGCGCGGCGGCTCGGAAGCCGGGCGGCCCGGTCGCCCAGGCCGCGACACCTGGTCACAGGACGCGCGGCAGTGCGCCATGTCGGCGGCGCCCCTCACAGTTCCAGGCGGTAGCCGTGCCCGCGCAGGGTGGTGATGCGGGGCAGGCTGCCGGGATGGACCGAGGCGTCGGCGGCCTGTGCGAGGCGGCGGCGCAGGCCGGCCATGGTGACGTCGAGCGTCTTGGTGGAGCCGAACCAGTTCTCGTCCCAGACCTCGGCCATCAGGGTTTCCCGGGAGACGGCCTCCCCTGCGTGCCGGGCCAGGACGGCGAGCAGGTCGAACTCCTTGGGACGCAGGTCGATGTCCGCGTCGTGGAGCGTGCAGCGTCGGGCTGTGACGTCGAGGACGAGGTCGGCCAGCCGGACTGGTTCCTGCGGCGGCGTGGCGACGACCCGGCGGCGCAGATGGGCGCGGAGCCGGGCGAGCAGCACGGTCAGGCTGAACGGTTTGACGAGGTAGTCGTCGGCCCCCGCGTCCAGCCCGGCGATGACGTCGATGTCGTCCGTGCGGGCCGTCAGGATGACGATCAGCAGGTCCGGGTGCCGGGCTCGCAGGGTGCGCGCGACGTCCAGACCGTCCATGTCGGGCAGCCCCAGGTCGAGCAGCAGCACGTCGTACGGGGTGCGCGCGGCCTCGGCCAGAGCTGCGGAACCCGTCCGGCTCAAGGTCGGTGCGTAGCCGTTGCCGCGCAGACCGGTCTCCAGGTGGCGGCCGATGGTGTCGTCGTCCTCGACGACGAGGACGCGGTGACGGCTGGGGTCGGCGGTCGCGTGCGTGCGCATGCTGGACAGCGTAGGAGCGGGCGACGCGCTCGGCCCGCCCGCTCCCGGCCGCTCACAGGTCACGCAGTTCCTCCACGGCGGGCCGGCCGGCGCTGCGGATGCCGTTCAGCGCGGCCGCCAGTACGGCGACGACGGCCGCGCCGGAGGTCAGGGCCAGGTAGCCGCCCGGCACCGACAGGCTGGCGGGCGGCGGATCGAAGACGCCCGTCAGGACCTTCACGAGCGGGGGCGGCCCTGTCGGGGGCCGTACGCGTCAGCCCGGACTACGTGACCGGCGACCCGGTGGAGCTGCCCGCGCCGCCGCCCGGCGGACGCCTCGGTCTGTACGACCCCGCGCTGCGCCTGCGGGCCGGCACCGGTCCCCATGGCGGCGACGCGGCGGTGCGAAGGGCGCTGGGCGCGGGGGTGGTGCGCGGCCGGTCGGGTGGTGACCTGGTCATCGCGGTGCCCGTGTCGCACGCCGAGCGCGTGATCGGCGTCGTACGGGCCTCCTCGCCCGCGGCCGCCGTACGCGACCGTGTCCTGATCGCCTGGGCGGTCCTGGCCGGGGTCTGCGCCCTCGCGCTGACCGTGGCCGTCTTCGTCGCCCGCCGACAGGCGCGGGTGCTGGCCGCGCCGCTGGAGGACCTCTCCCGGCACTGCCGGGCTGTCACCGCCGGCGACCTGGGCGCCCGGGCCGCGCCCAGCAGCATCGCCGAGATCGACCAGGTCGCGCGGACCCACAACGAGATGCTGCACAGCTTGACCGAACTCCTGCGTCACGAGCGCGACTTCACCGCCAACGCCTCCCATCAGCTGCGCACCCCGCTCACCGGGCTTCAGCTGACGCTGGATGCGGGGCTCGCCGAGGACGACGCTGGGACTCGGCCCGCTCTGGAGGAGGCCCTGGCGACCACGCGCCGCCTGCACAGCACGGTGGGGGAGGTGCTGCGCCTGTCCCGCTTTCACGGCCTGCCGCGTCGGCCCGCACCGGACACACCCGTGCCGCAGCTGCTGCGCGAGACCGAGGAACGCTGGCACGGACTGTTCGCCCGCGACGGCAGACGCCTGGAGTGCGGGACTCTCGAGGCGCCGGACGACATCCGTGTCCCCGGCGCCCCCGTCACCGAGATCCTCGGCGTCCTGCTCGACAACGCCCGCGTCCACGGGCGCGGCACCGTCCGCCTCACGGCCCGCGACCTCGGCGAAGCCGTCGCCTTCGACGTCACCGACGAGGGCGCCGTGCACGGTGAGGCGGCTCAGCTGTTCGACCGCGGCCACACCGGCGCGGCACCGGGCTCCGGCATCGGCCTGTCCCTCGCCCGCGACCTGGCCGTCTCTCTGGGCGGAAGACTCTCCCTGACCGGTCGCCGTCCTGCCACGTTCAATCTGCTCGTTCCCGTACGCCAGGAGGAGGCCCACCCGGCGGGCGGCGGCTGAGCATCGGTCAGGGGCCTGCGGGGGGAGCGGGGTCGCGCCGCAGGCGGGTGACGATGCGGCTCGCGGCGGTTTTCTGGAGCAGGCCGTAGGCGAGGACCGGCAGCAGCAGGTGGGGTTTGTCGGGCAGGGACGCGGTGATCAGGACCGCGCTGGCGCTGCTGTTGTTCATGCCGCAGGCGAGTGTGAGCGACGAGGCGGTGCCCGCCTCCAGCCGCAGGACGCGGGCGGCGGCCCGGCCGAGGGCGAAGGAGAGCAGGCAGACCAGGGCGGCCACCGCCAGGGCGGCGGCGAACAGCAGAGGGCGGGGCCGGGCGAGGACGGAGCCGAGGGCGCCGCTGGCGTTGACGTAGGTCAGCAGCAGCGAGCCGGCCAGGGCCAAGGGCGTCACCGTCGACTGGAGACGGTGTAGCGGGCGCGCGGGCAGGACGAGCGCGCCCAGGAGCCCCGCCGCACAGGGAAGGACCACGGCGGTAAGGGCGAATCCGCCCTCCGCCAGCCGGCCGGTGGCGGCAAGGGTGTGCGCGTAGCCGCCGCTGAGCAGCGGCGACAGCGTCGCCAGCAGCAAGGGGGTGGTGAGCGGGCTGAGGAGGGTGGAGGCCAGGACGAGGCCCACCATCGTCGGCTGGTCGCCGTCGCCCTTGTCGGTCCACACGGTGGCCCCGGCGGCGACGGGCATCGCCACGACGAGGATCATCGCGGTGAGCAGTCCGCTGCCGCCGTCGGTGTCGGGGGTGCGCCGCAGCAGGAAGGCGACGAGCGGCACGACCGCCAGCGGGATCGCGAGGTGCAGCACGAGTCCGGCGACCAGGGCCTTCGGCCGTCGCAGCAGACGGCCCAGCGCGCGGACAGGTACCTGAAGCCCTGCCGAGAACAGGACCAGGGACAGCAGGAGCGGTGCGGTGTGCAGCGTCAGGTGCGTCGGTGGTAGCGGTGAGGGATGAGGGCGGCGCAGCCACAGGCCGGGGCCGGGCAGGAACAGAGCGAGGGCGTAGGACATGACGACGACGCGGCCGAGCCGGTGCCGCAGCCAGGACGCGGCGCGAGTGTGCATGGCACCATCATGATCAGGCCGGACCCGGGGGCGGGGAAAGCCGCGCGGCAGTCAGGATGCGTTCAGGTAACCGCTGGCAACGTCCTGCCCATGACCTACGAACTCTCCGAGACTCCCGAGGCCGAACCGGGCACGAGTGCCTCCGCTCGCCCCACCCACCGTCTGCGCTGGAACAAGGTCCCCGAGGTCACCGCCTACTTCTGGATCATCAAGGTGCTGTGCACGACGGTCGGCGAGACCGCTGCCGACCTGCTCAACGAGAAGGCCGGCCTGGGCCTGACCGGCGTGTCCGTGCTCATGAGCGCGCTGCTCGCGGTGGTCCTCGTCGTCCAGTTCCGCACCACGGCGTACCGCGCGGGCGTGTACTGGCTCGCCGTCGCCCTCATCAGCGTCGTCGGCACGCTGATCAGCGACAACCTCACCGACAACATGGGCGTACCGCTGGAGACGACCTCCGCGGTGTTCGCCGTTCTTCTCGCCGTCGTGTTCGTCGTCTGGTACCGGCGCGAGCGCACCCTCTCCATCCACAGCATCGACACCACCAGCCGTGAGGCGTACTACTGGCTGGCCGTACTGTTCACCTTCGCCCTCGGAACGGCGGGCGGCGATCTGGTCTCCGAACGCATGGACCTGGGCTACTGGCTCGCGGCGGTCCTGTTCGCGCTGGCCATCGCCGCCGTGGCGGTCGCGCACTTCGCGCTGGGCCTGGACGCGGTGTGGAGCTTCTGGATCGCCTACATCCTGACCCGCCCGCTCGGCGCATCGATCGGCGACTACCTGTCCCAGCCGACCGGCGACGGCGGCCTCGGGTTCGGCACCGTCGTCACGAGCGGGCTCTTCCTGGCCGTCATCCTCGGCCTGGTGGTGTACCTGGCGGTGACCCGCAAGGACGTCGCGGACCCCGCGCCCGTGACGCGGCAGACAGCCTGAACGGCTGGGAAGGCGTTCAGGAAGCGTTCAAGCGATCACCGGCAAGGTCGGACACCACGGCCGGCCTCTGCGGTCGGCCCGTGTGTCGCAGGGTCGCCCGTCCCCCTCGCGGAGAGGGGCGCCCTTTCACACCCCCCACGAACAGGAGCGTCCGACCATGGAGAATCCCGAAGTCCTCACTGGCTTAGACGTTGCCGCAGGGCAGCATCGTGCCGCGAGCACGGCCGGGGCGGTGATGAAGAAGCTGCCCGAAGTCACCCTCGCCTTCTGGATCATGAAGATTGCTGCGACGACCCTGGGCGAGACGGCCGGCGACCTCGTCGCCCAGACCCTGAAGCTCGGCTACTTCCTCACCACGATCGCCCTGTTCCTGCTCTTCGTGGTGACCCTGGTCGTTCAGTTGCGCTCCCGCCGCTACAACCCGTTCTTCTACTGGACGGTCATCCTGTCGACCAGCATGGCCGGCACCACGATGTCCGACTTCATGAACCGCGACGCCAGCACCAAGTACCTTGCGAGCGGCGCCGCTTCGCTGGGCTGGGGACCGCAAGGCCTCGGTCTCGGATACCCGACGGGCGCGGCGATCCTGATCTCGGTCCTGGTCGTCATCTTCGCCGTCTGGAAGCTGACCGGGATGACGTTCGTCATCCGGGACATCGTCGGCTTCCGCGGGGAGGCGCTGTTCTGGTCGGCGATCCTCGTCTCCAACACCCTCGGCACCTCGATGGGCGACTCGTGTCCGACAGTTCGGGCCTCGGCTACGCCGGCGGGGCGGCACTGGTGACCGGTGTCCTGCTGGTGCTGGTGGCCCTGATGAGGGCTGCCCGCCGTGCCGAACGTGCTGCTGTTCTGGGTCGCCTTCGTGCTGACCCGCCCGCTCGGCGCGACGGCCGGCGACTTCCTGACCAAGCCGGTCGCGAAGGGCGGTCTCGACCTCGGTACGGCGGGTTCGTCGGCCGTGCTGCTGGCCATACTGGTCGGTCTGACAGGTTACGCCCACACTCAGGAGCGCCGTAGCCTCGCCCGGTCCGCGGCCCTGCCTCCGGAGACCGGCGAGTACGACCGGGCCACCGAGCGGACTGACTGAGCGCGAACGGCGCCACGCTCGTCGGGCGGGCGCGGGAGAGCGTCCTGCGCCCGCCTCGGCACCTGACTGCTACAACGTGTTGCGAGGGCATGTGCCTGCCGGATTCGTCCGGTGAAGATGAGAGCGCCACCAGGAGGTGGGCCGATGTTCAGGAGGCCATGTCCGGCCTGTCAGGCGCGCGACACCCTGGGGAGGAGTTCGTGAACCCCGCCCGAACCACGTCCGCCACGCCCGAACCGTCGGGCGGTCCCGCCCGGGGGCTCTCGGCGTGGCGGTTCGTGTTGGTGTTCGGGAGCGTCAGTCTGCTGATGGACTTCGTCTACGAGGGCGCTCGCTCCGTCACCGGCCCACTGCTCGCCCACCTGGGCGCCTCCGCGGCCGTGGTCGGAGTGGTCACGGGGGCGGGCGAGGCTGCCGCGCTCGGACTGCGTCTGGCTTCGGGACCGCTGGCCGATCGCAGCCGCCGCTTCTGGGCGTGGACGATCGCCGGATACGTGCTGACCGCGGCCACCGTCCCGGTGCTCGGTCTGACCGCAGTGCTGTGGGTGGCCTGCACCCTGGTGATCGCGGAACGCGTCGGCAAGGCCGTACGCTCCCCGGCCAAGGACACGCTGCTCTCGCACGCCACCGCCGCCACCGGACGGGGCCGCGGCTTCGCGGTCCACGAGGCGATGGACCAGGTCGGCGCGCTTGTCGGTCCGCTCACGGTGGCCGGGGTCCTCGCCCTCACCGGCGACGACTACGCCCCGGCGCTGGGGGTGCTGGCGCTGCCCGGCGTGGCCGCCGTCGCGCTGCTGCTCTGGTTGCGTGCCAGGGTTCCCGATCCGATCGGCTACGAGACGACCGTCGGCACGGCGGCGCCCGAGGAGCCGCCTCCCGCCGGATCCCGCGACAGGAAGCTGTCGCGGGCCTTCTGGGCCTACGCGGTATTCACCGCAGCCACCCTGACCGGTTTCGCCACCTTCGGTGTGCTCTCCTACCACCTGGTCGTCCGCCACTTGATACCGACCGCGACGGTGCCGGTGCTGTACGCGGCGGCCATGGCCGCGGACGCGGTGGCGGCGCTGGCCACGGGCTGGCTGTACGACCGGTTCGGCGCCCAGGTCCTGGTCGTCCTGCCGCTGCTGTCTGCCGCCGTTGCGGCCTTGGTCTTCACCGACACGGTGGGAGTCGCCGTGGCGGGTGCGCTGGTGTGGGGCGCCGCGGTCGGCGTTCAGGAGTCCACGCTGCGTGCCACCGTCGCCGACCTCGTACCGTCCTTGACCAGCGGAAACCGTCACGACGTCACCCAGCTCATGCCCCTGCTGGACGCGATACCCCGCATATTCGGAAGAAGCCATCCGGCAGTGATCGAGTCATGCCATTGGGCCGGGATCAATGGGACGGTTGGGCGGCGCCGTCCCGGACGGGGGTCTGACTCATGAGATCTATGACCGAAGTGTCCAGTCGCGGGCTTGTCGACTGTCGTCGCGGGGTGGCGCCTGCCGGTACCGAGCCACATGGTGTGTCCCCATAGGGGCGTTGCCGACGATCAGGCGCCATCACGGTTCAGACCGCCCGAGCAGGCCGGTGTCGGCTACCCAGCACGTGATCACGCGGGAGGCGGACCACCATGACACCCCGACAATGCAGGGCCTCGTCCAGCAGCACAGGGCCGCCCGCTTGGGGCGAGGTCGTCCTGGGCGTGGACGCACACGGCGAGGTTCGTGTCGCCGCGGTGGTCTGCCCACTGGGCCAGTTCCTGGGTGCCAAGTCCTTTCCGGCCACAGTGGCCGGCTACCGGCGGCTGGTCGTCTGGGCCAGCAAGCGGGGGACGGTGCGCCGGGCCGGTGTGGAGGGCCCCGGTACCTTCGGAGCGGGCCTGTCGCGCTAGCTGCTGGCGCAGCGTGTCGTGGTGTTCGAGGTGAACCGGCCCGACCGCTCGGCCCGCCGTCTGCTCGGGAAGTCGGACCCGCTCGATGCGCAGGCCGCCGCGCGAGCCGTGCTCAGTGGTCGCGCCCGGGCCCGGGCAAAGTCCGGCGACGGTCCAGTGCACAGCGCCCGGATGTACAAGCTCGTCAAGGACTCCGCGGTCAAGGCCCGCACCCAGGCGATCAACCAGCTCAAGGCCGTCTTGGTCATCGCCGACCCCGCCCTGCGGGAGCGGTTGTCGAACCTCGGCAATGCCGAGCTCTTCCGCACCTGCCCGCGCCTCAGCCCGCGCGACGGCGAAAGCGGCGGGGCGATGAGGACGCCGTGGCCCAAGCCACCCGCGTCACCCTGAGCATGCTCGCCGAGCGCATCGAACAGCTCACCGGGCAGATCGATGAGTTGAATCAGCGCCTGACCCGGCTCGTCGAGCGCCATGCCCCGCAGTTGCTCGTGCCGGTGGGCATCGGCCCGGACAGCGCCGTCACCTTGCTGATCACCATGGGAGACAACCCCGAACGGCTGAACACCGAGGCGTCCTTCGTCGCCCTGTGCGGAGTCAGTCCCGTCGAGTACTCCTCGGGCCGCCGGACCTCGCGTCGGCTCAACCATGGCGGCGACCGGCAGGCCAACGCTGCCCTGCACCGCATCGTGTTCACCCGGCTGCGCTTCGATCCCCGCACCCAGGCGTACTACGAACGCCGCACGAAGGAGGGCAAGACCCGCCGTGAGACCATCCGTAGCCTGAAGCGATATGCCGCCCGAGAGGTCTTCAACCTGGTCAGGACGGTATCCGGCGTCCCCCCGTTATAGGGGCGTCCGTGAGACGTGAGAGGGTCTGGGGCGTGAGTGAGACACCACCGAACACCCTGCAATACCGCTTCGACGGGCCAGAAGACGCTCCGGTCCTGATCCTGGGTCCCTCACTGGGTACCACATGGCACATGTGGGACCGTCAGGTTCCCGAGCTGACCAAGCAGTGGCGGGTCTTCCGGTTCGACCTGCCGGGACACGGCGGCGCCACCGCCCACCCGGCCGGCTCGGTCGCCGAGCTGACCGCTCGTCTGCTGGGCACGCTGGACGCGCTCGGCGTCCAGCGCTTCGGCTACGCGGGCTGCGCCCTGGGCGGCGCGGTCGGTATCGAGCTCGCGCTGCGCCACCCCGAGCGGGTCGCCTCGCTCGCGGTGGTCGCGGCCTCGCCCCGGTTCGGCACCGCCGACGAGTTCCGGCAGCGCGGGGTGATCGTCCGCACGAACGGGCTCGACCCGATCGCCCGGACCGCGCCCGACCGCTGGTTCACCGGCGGGTTCGCCGCGGCGCAGCCCGCGATCACCGAGTGGGCGGTGCAGATGGTCCGCACCACCGACCCCGGCTGCTACATCGCCGCCTGCGAGGCCCTCGCCTCGTTCGACGTACGGCCCGAACTGGGCAGGGTCGGCGTGCCGACCCTCGTGCTGGTCGGTTCCGAGGACCAGGTCACCGGTCCCGCCGAGGCCCGCACCCTGGTCGCCGGCATCCCGGACGCCCGGCTCGCGGTGGTTCCCGGCGCGTCCCACCTGGTGCCGGTCGAGCAGCCCGCCGCCGTCACCGACCTGCTGGTGCACCACTTCGCCACCGCCTGGCAGCAGCCCTTCGACACCGGCCAGACCGCCCTGCCGAGCGTGCCGGCCGCCCCGGTCCCGCTCGCGCCGCCGCAGGCCGTGCCGATCGCGGAGATCGCCCCGGCGGCCGTACCGGCCGAGCCCGCCGGGCAGCCGGAGCGGTACGAGACCGGGCTGAAGATCCGCCGGGAGCTGCTGGGCGACGCGCATGTCGACCAGGCGCTGGCGCAGGCCGGCGAGTTCTCCGGGGACTTCCAGGAGTTCGTCACCCGCTACGCCTGGGGCGAGATCTGGGACCGGCCGGGTCTGGACCGCCGTACCCGCAGCTGCATCGCGCTGACCGCGCTGGTCGCGGGCGGCCACCTGGAGGAGCTGGCCTTCCACACCCGGGCGGCCCTACGCAACGGGCTCACCCCGGACGAGATCAAGGAAGTGCTGCTGCAGGCGGCCGTGTACTGCGGGGTGCCGGCCGCGAACAGCGCTTTCCGGGTGGCCCAGCAGGTCATCCGCGAGGAGACCACGCCCGCTGAGTGAGGCCCCGCGGGGTCCCTCGCGGCAGGATGGGGAGTCATGAAGCTCACGAAGATGTCCCACGCCTGTGTCCGCCTCGAGAAGGAGGGGCGGACGCTCGTCATCGACCCCGGCGGGTTCAGCGAGCAGGACGCCGCGGTCGGCGCGGACGCGATCCTGGTCACGCACGAGCATCCCGACCACTTCGACGAGGGCCGGCTGCGGGCCGCCCTGGAGGCGAACCCGGCCGCGGAGATCTGGACGCTGAGGTCCGTCGCCGACCAGATCACCGCGGCCTTCCCGGGCCGCGTCCACACCGTCGGCCACGGCGACACCTTCACCGCCGTCGGCTTCGACGTGCAGGTCCACGGCGAACTGCACGCCGTGATCCACCCGGACATCCCGCGCATCACCAACGTCGGCTACCTGGTCGACGGCGGCAAGGTCTTCCACCCGGGCGACGCCCTCACCGTCCCCGACCGACCCGTGGAGACCCTGCTGATCCCGGTGATGGCCCCGTGGAACAAGATCGCCGAGGTGATCGACTACGTCCGCGAGGTCAAGCCGCGGCGCGCCTACGACGTCCACGACGCGCTGCTCACCGACCTCGCCCGCCCGATCTACGACCGCCAGATCGGCGCGCTCGGCGGCACGGACCACCAGCGGCTCACCCCGGGGGCGTCGGCGCAGGTCTGAGCGCACGGACGGCGTTGTCACACCCGCCGGGTAGGTTGTGAGGCATGCGCATCGCTACCTGGAACGTGAACTCGATCACCGCCCGCCTTCCCCGGCTGCTGGCCTGGCTGGAGAGCAGCGGCACCGACGTGCTCTGCCTCCAGGAGGCCAAGATCGCCGAGGAGCAGTTCCCGTTCGACCAGCTGCGCGAGCTGGGCTACGAGGCGGCGGTCCACGCGACCGGCCGGTGGAACGGCGTGGCGGTGCTCTCCCGCGTCGGCATCGAGGACGTGGTCAAGGGCCTGCCCGGCGACCCGGGCTACGACGGCGTGACCGAGCCGCGCGCCCTCTCGGCGACCTGCGGCCCGGTCCGCGTCTGGTCCGTGTACGTGCCCAACGGCCGGGAGGTCGGCCACCCGCACTACGCGTACAAGCTCCAGTGGTTCGAGGCCCTGAAGGCGGCCGTGTACGGCGACGCGCAGGGCAGCCGCCCGTTCGCCGTGCTGGGCGACTACAACGTGGCGCCGACCGACGACGACGTCTTCGACCCGGCCGCGTTCGAGGGCTCGACCCACGTCACCCCGGCCGAGCGGGCCGCCCTCGCCGCCCTGCGCGAGGCCGGGCTGAACGACGTCGTCCCGCGCCCGCTCAAGTACGAGCACCCCTTCACGTACTGGGACTACCGCCAGCTGTGCTTCCCCAAGAACCGCGGCATGCGCATCGACCTGGTGTACGGCAACGGTGCGTTCGCCAAGGCCGTCAAGGACGCCTACGTCGACCGTGAGGAGCGCAAGGGCAAGGGCGCCTCCGACCACGCGCCGGTGGTGGTCGACCTCGACGTGTGATGCCACGCTGGGTCCATGAACATTCCGTTCCTGGGCCACCGGCACAAGAAGGACGGTCACGCGGTGCTCCCCGCCGACCCCGAGTCGGTCGCCGCGCTGCTGTCGGAGTGCGAACTGCTCCGCTCGCAGGCGGCCCAGGCGGGCGTCCGCCTCGACGACACCCCGGCCTCGCTGGAGGCGCTGGACCAGATGGTCCCGCGCTGGCGCGACGACGCCGAGATCCTGCCCTGGCTGGGCAACGACGCCGGGCTGTACCTGGGCACGGTCGTGGTGCGCACCGTGCCCGGTGCCGCCTGGGAGATCCGCTCCGACGGCGAGCCCGTCGTACGCCTCGCCTCCGGCCGTGCGGTCGAGGTGGTGCCGGCCGGGCGGGAGTGGGCCGCGAGCGGCGTCCCCGAGCTGTCCCAGCTGTACGCGGAGATCGCCGAGACCTGACTCCGCGGCCCCGTACGAGCACCCATGGGATCACCCCACTGACGTAAATACGGCTAATGCCCGGCAGGTGCGTGTCGGCCGTCGCCCCCACTGTCGTCTGGATAGTTTGCGGCAACCACGACACAGCTGAGAGTGGGTAGGGCTGCGTATGGCCGTCGATCCGTTGATCGAACTGCGGAACGTCAACAAGTACTTCGGGGAGCTGCATGTCCTCAGGGACATCGACCTGACCGTCGGCAAGGGAGAGGTGGTCGTGGTCATCGGCCCGTCTGGGTCGGGCAAGTCGACGCTGTGCAGGACGATCAACCGGCTGGAGACCATCGCCTCGGGCACCATCACGCTCGACGGGCAGCCGCTGCCCGAGGAGGGCAAGGCCCTCGCCCGGCTCCGCGCCGAGGTCGGGATGGTCTTCCAGTCCTTCAACCTCTTCGCCCACAAGACGGTCCTGCAGAACGTCTCCCTCGCCCAGGTCAAGGTCCGCGGCCACAAGCGGGAGGACGCCGACCGCCGCTCCCGCGAGCTCCTCGACCGCGTGGGCCTGCTGAACCAGGCCGACAAGTACCCGGCGCAGCTCTCCGGCGGCCAGCAGCAGCGTGTGGCCATCGCCCGCGCGCTCGCCATGGAACCGAAGGCGATGCTCTTCGACGAACCCACCTCCGCCCTCGACCCGGAGATGATCAACGAGGTGCTGGAGGTCATGCGGCAGCTCGCCCGGGAGGGCATGACCATGGTCGTCGTCACCCACGAGATGGGCTTCGCCCGCGCCTCCGCCAACCGCGTCGTCTTCATGGCCGACGGACGGATCGTCGAGGACCGCAGCCCGGAGGAGTTCTTCACCAACCCGAGCAGCAACCGCGCCAAGGACTTCCTCTCCAAGATCCTCAAGCACTGACCCCGGGGGAGTGCGACCCGTGTTCCGTACCACCCGTGCGCCCCGCGCCCTGTGCGCCGCCCTGCTCGGCGTGCTCGCCCTGCTCACCGCGGGATGCGGCAAGGCCGGCAGCCCGCCCGCCAAGGGCCCGGCGACCGACAAGCTCCCGGACTACCAGGTGGCCCGGGGCTTCAGCCTGCCCGACTCCCCGACCTGGACGCGGGCCAAGAAGCGCGGCTACTTCGTCGTCGGCGTCAAGGAGGACCAGCCCTACCTGGGCGAGAAGGACCCGGCGACCGGTACCTACTCCGGCTTCGACATCGAGATCGCCAAGATGATGTCCGCCTCGCTCGGCTTCCCGCCGGACACGATCCGCTTCCGCACCATCGCCTCCGCCAACCGCGAGACGGCCCTGCAGAACGGCCAGATCGACTTCTACGTCGGCACCTACACCATCAACCCGGGCCGCAAGAAGCTCGTCGGCTTCGCCGGCCCCTACTACATGGCCGGCCAGTCCCTGCTGGTCCGCACGGACGAGAACGACATCCACGGCCCGCAGGACCTCGCGGGCAAACGCGTCTGCTCGGCTGCCGGTTCGACGCCCTACCAGCGCATCAAGACCGACTACCCGAGGGCGATCCTGGTCGCCTACGACACCTACTCCGTCTGCGTCGACAACCTCCTCACCTATCAGGTCGACGCCGTCACCACCGACGACGCCATCCTCATCGGCTACGCGGCCAAGGTCCCCGACGAGCTGAAGGTCGTCGGCAAGCCGTTCTCCAGGGAGCCGTACGGCATCGGTGTCCCGCACGGCGACAACGCCCTGCGTCTCGCCCTGGACGACGCCCTTCAGGCCCGGGAGAAGGACGGCGACTGGAGGAAGGCGTACGACGCCACGCTCGGCCTGTCCGGCGTGCCCGCACCCCACCCGCCCGCCATCGACCGCTACCCGGCGAGCTGACCGAGGACGCCATGAACGTACTGACAGACAACTTCGCCATCTACCGGGAGGGTTTTCTCGGCACGGTCGAACTGACCGTCTACGCCTCCCTGCTGGCGCTGGCGCTCGGTTTCCTGATGGCGTCCTTCCGGGTCGCCCCGGTCGGCTCGCTGCGCGTCTTCGGCACGGTGTGGGTCACGGTGCTGCGCAACACCCCGCTCACCCTGCTGTTCTTCGCGGTGCTGCTGGGCCTGCCCCGGTTCGGACTCGTGCTGCCCTTCAAGGTGTTCGCGGTCCTCGCCCTGGGCTGCTACACCTCGGCGTTCATCTGCGAGGTGCTGCGCTCCGGCATCAACACCGTCCCCAAGGAGCAGGGCGAGGCGGCCCGCAGCCTCGGCATGACCTTCGCGCAGACCCTGAACCTGGTCGTGCTGCCGCAGGCGTTCCGGTCCGTGATCCCGCCCGTCGGTTCCACGCTCATCGCGCTGGCCAAGAACTCCGCGATCGCCGGCGCGTTCAGCGTCACCGAACTGCTCGGCACCTACAAGACCATCAACGAGCTGGGCTACAACATCGTCTGGACCTTCGTCTGGATCGCCCTCGGCTACCTGGTCATCACGCTCGCCATCAGCGCCCTGTTCAACGTGCTGGAACGGACGTGGGGAGTCGCCCGATGACCGGGGCCACCGCGCTCTACGACGTTCCGGGCCCGCGCACCCGGCGCCGCCACCGCGCCTACGGTGTCCTGTCCACCGCCGCCCTCCTCGCCCTCGTCGGCTGGATCCTGTACCTCCTGTTCCACACGGGGCAGTTCACGGCCACCAAGTGGATGCCGTTCGCGTACAAGGGCATCCAGGAGCTGCTGCTGCGAGGGCTCGGCAACACGCTGAAGGCGTTCGCGCTCGCGGCCGTCCTCTCCCTCGCCCTCGGCGGTCTGCTCGCCACCGGGCGGCTGTCGGACCACCGGCCGGTGCGCCTGCTCGCCACGCTCCTCGTGGAGTTCTTCCGGGCCATGCCCGTCCTGGTGATGATCTTCTTCATCTTCGTGGCGCTCAAGGTGCAGCCGCTGCCCGCGCTGGTGGCCGGACTCACCCTCTACAACGGCTCGGTGCTCGCCGAGGTCTTCCGCTCCGGCGTCAACTCCGTCGAACGCGGCCAGCGTGAGGCCGCGTTCGCGCTCGGCATGCGCAAGACCCAGGTCATGGGGTACGTCCTCGTCCCGCAGGCGGTACGGGCCATGCTGCCCGCCATCATCAGCCAGCTGGTCGTCGCCCTGAAGGACACCTCCCTCGGTTTCCTCATCACCTATGAGGAGTTCCTCCACGCCGGGAAACTCATCGCCTCGAACCTCGACTACGATTTGCCGTTCATCCCTGTGGTGATGGTGATCTCGCCGATCTACATCGGGATGTGCATGCTGCTCTCGTGGTTCGCCGGCTGGGTGTCCCGCCGTGAGCAGCGCAGTCCCAAGACCGAGGCCGTGGTGGTCGCCGCGGCCGGACCTGGGGCGCCGCTGCCGGGTGGGGAGCCCCCCACGGCCCCGAGACCGTAAGGGGGCGGCAGTTCCTACGGGCCATGCTCGTCCGGCGGCAGCCGGAGATCACTGCTCGCGCACGGGGACGGACACGTACGACGGGTCGTCCGAGGGCGAGGAGAAGGTCAGCTGCGCGCCGGACGGGTTGTGCTCGGTGTACAGCGGGTCGACCGTGTCGACCACCAGCGCGAGGCGGTGCCCGGCGGGGACGTCGTAGGCCGTGGAGAACAGCTCCAGGTCGACGTCGAACGGCTCCCCGGGCGTCCGCCCGTGCCATGTGCAGGGCGCGTGCGTGACCAGCTTGCCGATGCCGAGCGGCCCCACGTCGTACAGGTAGGCGATCAGGGTGCCGCTCTCCTTCGTCGGAGTGAGCGTGGTGTGCAGGCGCGCCGTGCCGCGCACCCGCTGGGCGCTGCCGTACCGCTCCGACTGCCACACGGCCGCCCAGCGGCGCGGCAGCAGCGGCATCGAGGCGATCGGCGGCAGCTGGGCGACCTGGTCGAGGATGCTGGAGAGGAAGACGGTCCCGCCGTCCGCGCCGGAGTCGAGGCCGGCGTGGAGGGTGGTGGAACCCGCGAGCGCGATCTTCCTGCGCGTGGCGCCGACCGACTTCCAGTCCGGGTAGGCCTCGTAGTCCCCCGCGCCACGGGACTTCAGCCGGACCGGCTGCTCGCGGTCGATGCCGTTGTCGGCGCCCCTGAGGTAGTGGTCGAACCAGCGCTCGGTGTCCGTCCACACGTCGTTGGGCAGCCCGAACAGGCCGGTCAGCTCGGCGGTCGCATGGTCGCCGGGGCGCAGCTGGAGCCGCTTGGGCCCGGTCAGCTTCTCGTAGAAGTCGGCGTACTGGTTCGCCGGGAAGACCGTGTCACCCCAGGCGTTGGCCAGCATGACCGCGGCGCCGTTCTTGTTCAGCTGGTCGACATAGGTTGCGGCGGAACGTTTCCTCCCCCAGTCGATCATCTCCTGTTCCTTGGACAGGTTCGAGGAGTACAGGTTGTCGAAGATGGCGCGCAGTTCGGGACTCTCGCGGCCGGTGAGGGTGGCCGCGCCGTCCAGGACGGCCGCCGCCTGGACGTGCTGGGTGCGGCCCGAATAGATCGAGGCGATCAGGTCCGCCCAGCCGCTGAGCGCGGCCACGGCCTTGACGCGCTTGTCGTGGGCGGCCGTGAGCAGGCTGATCCCGGCGCCGTACGAGACACCCGCCATGCCGATGTGCCGCGGGTCGGCCGGGGTGTGCGCGAGGGCCCAGTCGATGACCTTGGAGGCGTCCGCTATGTCGGGCGGACCGGCCACTTCTATCCGGCCGCCGGACTGCCAGAAGCCGCGCACGTTGTAGCTGAGCACCACATAGCCGGAGTCGGCGAGCTTCCGCGCCTGGGCAAGGTACTCGACCTGGGGCAGGCCCCAGCTCGTGGGCAGTACGATGAGCGGGTAAGCGCGCGAGCCGTCGGTGTCCGCGGGCGTGAGGACGTTGGCCTTCAGTACGGTGCCGCCGTCGCCGGTGATGTCGACGAAGCGGACGGACGGGGCGGCCTCGGCGGCCGGCGCCAGGCCGACGACGGTGCCGGCGATCAGCGCCGCCGAGACGGCTCCCGCGGCGGAGGTGCGCAGGGCGGTGCGACCGTGTCCCATGGGTCACTCCTTCACTGGTCCAGTGCAAAGTGACCCGACGGTAACCTCGCCCTCTTACCGCAAGTAACCCGTCGGTAAGTTACGTACGGGTAAAGATTGTTGAAGTGTCACTCGGTGGTGGCGGCAGCGGGCTCCGGCAGGGGCGTCTGTGCCGCCCGGGTCACATCCGCCACCAGCTCGACCACATCGGGGCCGTACGCCTGCGAGTTGACCACCTTCAGCAGCAGGACGAAGGAGCCGCCGCCGTACTTGCGGGCCAGCCGCTCGTGGTGGCGGGCGAGATAGCGGGTGGCGGCCTGGTTGGTGATGGCACGCTGGCCGCAGAAGAGGAACACCGGGCGGGCGTCGCGCCGGCCGCCCGCGGTGAGCCGGGCGAGCAGCACGTACTCGCTCCGCCCGCTCTCCATCCGGTAGTCGTCCCCGCCGATCCGGAAGGCGCCGAGGTCCGGGCCGGCCTCGGCCTCGACGTTCACGTGCACGCCCGGCAGCAGCGAGGAGATGTGGGCCGCCATCCGGCGGTTCGAGGCGGGACCGCCCAGGCAGAACTCCGTGCGCTCGCCGAACCCCTGCTGGGTGGCGTCGTGCGCCACGACCTGGGCGTGCGCGTTGCAGTCCTTGATGAGGGCGGAGAGCTCCAGCAGGGCGAACACGTCGTGCCGCATCACCGACAGCTCCGGCCCGCCCGCGTTGCGATTGACCACCAGCAGCGACTCGGAATGGTCCGGCAGCCCGAAGAACCCCTGTTTGCGCCGCAGTCTGCGCCGCCACAAGTAGGTACGGGCGACCCAGCCGAGCGAAGCGGAGACGCCCGCCGCTATGACGCCCAGGACGATGTTGCGCACGTCGTCGTTCATGGCCGCGCATGGTAGCGGGACCGGGTGGCGGCTAGTACCCGTGTTCGATGTGTGACGTTCGTGTGGCAGGGCGCCGAGGCGTACTGTCGTGAGTACGGCGATCTGGTTACGCTGCGCGGACTGTCCCGACGGGAGGTACGGATGGGTCGCCCAGGTACGCGGAAACTGACGGTTCTGGCGGTCTCGGTCGCCGTGGTGTCGGTGGGGGCCGCCGCGCCACCCGCCGCGACAACGAGCCGTACGGTCCCCAAGGTTCCCGTGGCCGTCGGCTACGGCGGCGCCGTGGCCAGCGTCGACGCGGACGCCTCCGCCGCCGGCATCGAGGTGCTGAAACACGGCGGCAACGCGGTCGACGCGGCCGTCGCCACCGCCGCCGCGCTCGGCGTCACCGAGCCCTACTCCGCGGGCATCGGCGGAGGCGGCTACTTCGTCTACTACGACGCCAGAACCCGTACGGTGCACACCATCGACGGCCGCGAGACCGCACCGCTGTCCGCCGACTCCGACCTGTTCACCGAGCACGGCAAGCCGCTCGCCTTCGCCGACGCCGTCAGCAGCGGCCTGAGCGTCGGTACGCCGGGCACGCCCGCCACCTGGCAGACGGCGCTGGACGCGTGGGGCAGCGAGAAGCTCGGCACCGTCCTGAAGCCGGCCGAACGGATCGCCCGCGACGGCTTCACGGTGGACGACACCTTCCGCTCGCAGACCGCGTCCAACGAGACCCGGTTCCGCTACTTCCCGGACACCGCGAAGCTGTTCCTGCCGAACGGGCGGCTCCCCGTCGTCGGCTCCACCCTCAAGAACCCCGAACTCGCCCGCACCTACGAGGAGCTGGGCCGCAAGGGCGTCGGCGCGATCTACCGCGGGGACATCGGCGACGACATCGTCAAGACGGTCGAACACCCGCCCGTGGACCCCGCCTCCGGCTGGAACGCCCGCCCCGGCAAGCTGGCCGAGAAGGACCTCGCCGTCTACCGCGCCAAGCTCCAGGCGCCCACCAGGACCTCGTACCGCGGCCTGAACGTGTACTCCATCGCGCCCTCCTCCTCGGGCGGCACGACGGTCGGCGAGGCCCTCAACATCCTGGAGGGGACGGACCTTTCCAAGGCCGGCGAGGTGCAGTACCTGCACCGCTACATCGAGGCCAGCCGCATCGCCTTCGCCGACCGCGGGCGCTGGGTCGGCGACCCCGCCTTCGAGGACGTACCGACCAAGCAGCTGCTGTCGCAGCGGTTCGCCGACTCGCGCGCCTGCCTGATCAAGGACGACGCGGTGCTCACCAGCCCGCTCGCCCCCGGCGACCCGCGCCACCCGGCGGCCTGCGGCAAGGGCGGCACGGCGGCCCCGACGACGTACGAGGGCGAGAACACCACCCACCTGACCGCGGCCGACAAGTGGGGCAACGTCGTCGCCTACACCCTGACCATCGAGCAGACCGGCGGCAGCGGTATCACCGTGCCCGGCCGGGGCTTCCTGCTCAACAACGAGCTGACCGACTTCTCCTTCGCCCCCGCCAACCCGGCCGTCCACGACCCGAACCTGCCCGGGCCGGGCAAGCGGCCGCGCTCGTCGATCTCGCCGACGATCGTCCTCGACCGCCACAACCGGCCCGTCGTGGCGCTCGGTTCGCCCGGCGGCGCCACCATCATCACCACCGTGCTGCAGACCCTCACCGGATTCCTGGACCGGCGCCTGCCGCTGGTCGACGCGATCGCCGCGCCCCGCGCCAGCCAGCGCAACGCGGCCCAGACCGAACTCGAACCGGGCCTGTACGACAGCGACGTCAAGGCACGTCTGGAGGCCCTCGGGCACAGCTTCAAGCCGAACCCCGAGATCGGCGCGGCGACCGGCGTGCAACGGCTGCCGAACGGGAAGTGGCTGGCCGCCGCCGAGAAGGTACGGCGTGGCGGCGGCTCGGCGATGGTGGTGGACCCGGCGCCGTAGACGCGCCGTGGAGGCGACCCGGCGCCGTGAACGGGCGGTGGAGGGGGCCGTGACGCTCCCGGCCGTGGCTTGTCGGCCCCCGGACGTGACGCCCCCGGCGGTCTGGCGCCGGGGGCGTTCTCACAACTGCGCCGCGGACGACCTGGGTTCGTCCGTGCGGAAGTCCAGCCGCCCGTCCCGTACGTCCACCGTGACCCGGCTGCCCTTGACGATCGTGCCGTTCAGCAGCAGCCGGGACAGCTGGTTGTCCACTTCCCGCTGGATGGTGCGGCGCAGCGGCCGGGCACCGTACTCCGGCTGGTAGCCGCGCTCGGCGAGCCAGTCCACGGCCGCGGTCGTGAACTCGACCCCGACGCCCTGCCCGTCCAGCAGCCGCCGGGTGCTCTCCAGCAGCAGGTCGGTGATCTGCCGCAGCTGCTCGCTCGTCAACTGCCGGAAGACCACGATCTCGTCGATGCGGTTGAGGAACTCCGGCCGGAAGTGCTCGCGCAGCGGCCGCAGGATCTGCTCCCGCCGCGCCTCCTCGTCCGCGTCCGCGCCGCCCGGCCCGAAGCCGATCCCGGCACCGCGCCGGGTGATCGCCTCGGAACCGAGGTTGCTGGTCATCACGATCACCGTGTTGGTGAAGTCCACGGTCCGGCCCTGGGAGTCGGTCAGCCGGCCGTCGTCGAGCACCTGGAGCAGGATGTTGAAGACGTCGGGGTGGGCCTTCTCCACCTCGTCGAGCAGCAGCAGCGAGTACGGGTGCCTGCGCACCACCTCGGTGAGCTGCCCGGCCTCCTCGTGACCGACGTACCCCGGCGGGGCGCCGACCAGCCGGGAGACCGTGTGCCGCTCCTGGTACTCGCTCATGTCCAGGCGCACCATGCGGTCCTCGCTGCCGAACAGCGCCTCGGCGAGCGCCCGGGCCAGCTCGGTCTTGCCGACGCCGGTCGGGCCGAGGAAGAGGAAACTGCCGATCGGCCGGTGGGGGCTCGAGAGCCCCGCGCGCGAACGCAGTACGGCCTCCGCGACCACGCTGACGGCCTCCTCCTGGCCGACCACCCGCTGGTGCAGGTGCTCCTCCAGACCGAGCAGCCGTTCCTTCTCCTCCTGGGTCAGCCGGCTCACCGGGATGCCGGTCTGCCGGGACACCACCTCGGCGATGGCCTCCGCGGTCACCTCCAGATCCAGCCCCTCGTCGGCCTTCCCGTCACCGCTCGCCTCCGCGATCCGCTGCTTCAGCTCGCCGATCCGGTCGCGCAGCTGCTTGGCCTGCTCGTAGTCCTCGTCGGCGACCGCCTGGTCCTTGTCCCGGACCAGCTGGTCGACCTCGCGCTCCATCGCGCGCACGTCCGTGTCCTTGGTCCGGGCACCGAGCCGGACCCGTGCGCCCGCCTGGTCGATCAGGTCGATCGCCTTGTCCGGCAGCCGCCGGTCGGTGAGGTACCGGTCCGACAGCTCCACGGCGGCGACCAGCGCCTCGTCGGTGTAGCGGATCTGGTGGTGCGCCTCGTACCGGTCACGCAGCCCCCGCAGGATCTCGATCGTGTCCTCGACGGTCGGCTCGGGCACCAGGATCGGCTGGAACCGGCGGGCCAGCGCCGCGTCCTTCTCGATCCGGCGGAACTCCTCCAGCGTTGTCGCGCCCACGACGTGCAGCTCGCCCCGGGCCAGCGCCGGCTTGAGGATGTTGCCGGCGTCCATCGCGCCGCCCTCGCCGCCGGAGCCCGCGCCCACGACGGTGTGCAGCTCGTCGATGAACACGATCAGCCGGTCGGAGTGGGCGCGGATCTCCTCCACGATGTTGTTCAGGCGCTCCTCGAAGTCGCCCCGGTAGCGGGTGCCGGCCACCACCCCGGTGAGGTCCAGGGCGACGACCCTGCGTCCTGCCAGGATGTCCGGGACGTCTCCGTCCGTGATGCGCTGGGCCAGGCCCTCCACGATGGCCGTCTTGCCGACGCCCGCGTCACCGATCAGCACCGGGTTGTTCTTGCCGCGCCGCGACAGCACCTCGATGGTCTGCTCGATCTCCGTGTCCCGGCCGATGACCGGGTCGATCCGGCCCTCCCGGGCCAGCTCGGTCAGATCGCGGCCGTACTTGTCCAGGGTGGGCGTGGAGGTCGGCCGCTGCCGCTCCGGGCGGGCCTGCGGGTTCTCCGGGGCCTCGGGCGGCAGCGCAGCCCCCGAGAAGCGGGCCGCGTTCAGGATGTGCCCGGCCGCCGAGTCCGGGTTCGAGGCCAGGGCGCTCAGCACGTGCTCCGGGCCGATGTACCCGGCGCCGCTCGCCCGCGCCATGTCGTGCGCGTCCAGCAGGGCCCGCTTGACGGCCGGGGTCAGCGACAGCGAGGTCGGCGGCGGTACCTCGCCCGGCGGATGCTGCACCGGGCCGGCCCGGTCGTCGATCTCCGTCGCGAGCGAGTCGGGGTCGGCGCCCGCCCGGCTCAGCAGGCTCCGGGTGGGCTCGGTGGCCAGCGCGGCGCGCAGCAGGTGCTGGGTGTCCAGGTCCCGGCTGCCATGCTCGGCGGCGTACTGGGCGGCCCCTCTGACCAGCTCCCGGGCCGGCTGGCTGAGCAGGCGCCCGATGTCGATGTGGCGAGGGCGGTTGGCTCCGCCGACGGCCCCGCTGAAGAAGCGGGCCAGGAACTCACCGAAGGGGTCAGGAGGGTAGCCGTTGGTCATGGCGTTCCGTTCCTTCGCGGACGACTGGCTGCGCCGGGTTACCGGATGGGAGCTGCTCATGCCCACGATGACACGATCCGTGGGGGCGGGCATGTTCGCCCATGGGGGTGGGGGCCCGTGCGGCTACGGCGGCCGCACGTTCTTCGTGGTCGCCCGCGCCCACGCGGTCGCCGCACATCGATGCGGCCACCGCACCCACGCGGCGGGGCCGCACCATGCCCATGACTGCACCGGTAAGTGAAGGGGGCGGCGCGAGGGGCCGGTATTAGAATGGGTCGCATGGTGCGCACCCCTCTCACTCCCGAAGAACGCGAACGCGGCGAGCGGCTCGGTCGGCTGCTGCGCGAGGCGCGCGGCGGCCGGAGCATGACCGAGGTCGCCGCAGTGGCCGGCGTGTCGGCCGAGACGCTGCGCAAGATCGAGACGGGGCGGGCGCCTACTCCGGCGTTCTTCACGGTGGCCGCGCTGGCCGGGGTGCTCGGCCTGTCGATGGACGAAGTCGCCGCGCGGTGTGCGCTGGTGGCCGTCTGAGACGCCGGAACGGGTGTCGCGGTGCGCGCAACGGCCGAGATCCCGCAATGAGCCGTCCGCACGCTGCCGGAAAACTGTGCGTAGCAGGGTCGTAACACGACTGGTGTTGCCTACGACCGGACTGCTGGCGGTCGGGCGGGAGCTGGGCGATGGCTGTGGATCGACTTCCCGGTCGGGTGCGGGAGTTCGCGAGCTACCTGGACGGCCTCATCGCGCGCCTCGACCCGGGCGGGGGCTGGTGCGCAGTCTTCTGGCAGCGCGACCCCGAGGGCATGCGGGCCTGCCTGGACGGGCGCGAGGTGCCGCCGTGGGACGTCGTGGAGGCGCTGCTGGAGGACCTCGGTGCGGCGTACGGCCCCGCCGCCGCGGCGGCCGAGCGGCAACGGGCCGGCACGCTGCACGCCACCGCGCTCACCGCGTACGACGCCCGGCCCGGCGCCCGGGAGGCCCTGGCCGACCGCCTCGACGTCATGCTCCGCGAGCAGCGGTACGCCGCCGAACGGCAGGCCGAACTGAACCGCCTGCTGGCGGCACCGGCCACCCCCGAGGAGGCCGAGTCCCTCCGCCTGGACCTCGCCTGGGCCCACGACGACCACGAGCGCGCCACCGCCCGCTGCGCCGAACTCCGGTCCCGGATGGCGCAGCTGGACCGCCGTGCGGCACCCGGCCGACTCGAGCCGGAGGGAGGTCGGCACGGGCTGGAGCGTGGTGCTGAGCCGGGAGCCCTGTGGGCGGGCGAGGGGCACGCCGTGGTGGGGGAGGCGTCGACAGGCCCGACGGCGCCCTTCCGGCACACCGGCCCGGCCGCTGCCCACCGCGCAGGGGGACCCGCCCCCGAACAGACCTCCTGGCCCACCGGGCCGGCGCGTCACTCCGGGCCGGCGCCTCACGCCGGGCCCGCCGCTGCCGGTCTCGGTGGCCCTGGGCCGTCCTCCCCGCCCGGTGTTGCCGCTGCCCTCGGTCCTGCCGGGCAGTCCGCCGCGCCCGTGACCGCCACGGGACCTGGTTCCGTCGGGCCGTCCGTCCCGCCTGCTGTCTCCGCTGTCCTCGGCCTGGCCGGGGAAGCCGCCGGACCTGCTGCCGGACCTGGTTCCGCCGGGCCCGCTGCCGGACCTGGTTCCGCCGGGCCGTCCGTCCCGCCCCCGGCTGCCGCCCCCCCCGCCGGGATGCCGCCCGCTCCCAAGGCCCGCAAACGCCGGCGGGGGAGTGCCCGGTTCGCGGGGATGGCCGAGGAGGAGGGCGCTTCCGTGGCCGTACCGCAGGCGCCGGTGCCGGTCGTGCCGGAGTCCGCCGCTGGGCGCCCTACGCCGCGTGGGGCCCGGTTCGCCGGGGGCGCGTCGTCGGGTGAGCCGGTGCCGGTGCCCGTCGAGGCGGCGGACGACGGGGCGGGCGAGGTGGTCGACGGGGTCGTGGAGCGGCTGGTGCGGCTGCGGGGCGAAGGGCGCAGCGGAGAGGCGCACGTGCTGCTGGTGGAGGCCACGTGGTGGCCCGCCGCCCGCCTCCCGCTGCTCGCGGACGCCCTGCACCGGGCCGGGCTCGACGCCGACTGGACGACCCTGCTGTGGGAGGCCGCCGCGCTGCCCGCCGAGCGGCTGGTGGCCGCCGCCGACGCGCTGGCCGCGGCCGGGCGGGGCGCCGACGGGCAGCAGATGCTGCGGCAGGGCGTGGCGCGGCCGGCGGAGCAGATCGGCACGGCCGTGCTGCGGCTGGACGACGAGGGCCGCCGGCGTGACGTGCGGGCGCTGCTGGACGCCTATGTGCGCGTCCGGCCCCCGGAAGAGGCCGCCCGCAGCGTCGCCGCCGACCCGGACCGCCTCGTACCCCTGCTGCTGGAGGTCGCGCACGCCGTCTCCGACGAACGGTACTGGGACCTCGTACACGCCCTGCGGGTGGCGGGTCATGCACCGTGACCACCGGGGCGCCGGTGACGACGGTGACGCCCGCCGGGCCGGTCCCGGCGTTCTCGTCCCCTGTGCCAGGTCCACTCTCCGGCCCGCTCCTCGTGCGCCCCGGTCCACCCGCGCGCCCGCTCCTCCGCTCACCCACAGGAGTGTGAAACGTGATCGACACCGCGGGTTGACGACGATGGTCTTGGCAAGGGCCGTCCGGAGGCTTACTTTCGTCCCTCTACGGCCTGCTCTACGGGCGTAGAGGCTCTGACGTCGCTTCGAAGGAGCAGCTCATGGCCAACGTCGTCCGCGCCGCTCTGGTCCAGGCCACCTGGACCGGCGACACCGAGTCCATGGTGGCGAAACACGAGGAGCACGCCCGCGAGGCGGCCCGCCGGGGCGCGAAGATCATCGGATTCCAGGAAGTCTTCAACGCTCCGTACTTCTGCCAGGTACAGGAACCGGAGCACTACCGCTGGGCCGAACCGGTGCCCGACGGTCCGACCGTCCGCCGGATGCGGGAACTCGCGCGCGAGACCGGCATGGTGATCGTCGTCCCCGTCTTCGAGATCGAGCAGTCCGGCTTCTACTACAACACCGCCGCCGTGATCGACGCCGACGGCACCTACCTCGGCAAGTACCGCAAGCACCACATCCCGCAGGTGAAGGGTTTCTGGGAGAAGTACTACTTCAAACCCGGCAACCTCGGCTGGCCCGTCTTCGACACGGCCGTCGGCAAGGTCGGCGTGTACATCTGCTACGACCGGCACTTCCCGGAGGGCTGGCGGCAACTCGGGCTGAAGGGCGCCGAGTTGGTCTACAACCCGTCGGCCACGCACCGGGGGCTGTCCGCCCACCTCTGGCAGCTGGAGCAGCCCGCCGCCGCCGTCGCGAACGAGTACTTCATCGCCGCCATCAACCGGGTGGGGCAGGAGGAGTACGGCGACAACGACTTCTACGGCACGAGCTACTTCGTCGACCCGCGTGGACAGTTCGTCGGCGAGCCGGCCAGCGACAAGAGTGAAGAACTCCTCGTCCGCGACCTGGACTTCGACCTCATCGAGGAAGTGCGGCAGCAGTGGGCCTTCTACCGCGACCGCCGCCCCGACGCCTACGAAGGGCTGGTACAGCCGTGAACGACCTCTACTCCCGTCACCGGAGGGTCCTGCCCGACTGGCTCGCCCTCTACTACGACGACCCGCTGGAGATCACCCACGGCGAGGGACGGCACGTCTGGGACTCCGCCGGAAACAAGTACCTGGACTTCTTCGGCGGCATCCTGACGACGATGACCGCGCACGCGCTGCCCGAGGTGACCAAGGCGGTCAGCGAGCAGGCCGGCCGGATCATCCACTCCTCGACCCTCTACCTCAACCGGCCGATGGTCGAACTCGCCGAGCGCGTAGCCCACGTGAGCGGCATCCCGGACGCCCGGGTGTTCTTCACCACCTCCGGCACCGAGGCCAACGACACCGCCCTGCTGCTGGCCACCACCTACCGGCGCAGCAACACCGTCCTGGCCATGCGCAACAGCTACCACGGCCGCTCCTTCAGCACGGTCGGCGTCACCGGCAACCGCGGCTGGTCCCCGACCTCCCTGTCCCCGCTGCAGACCCTGTACGTCCACGGCGGCGTCCGCACCCGGGGCCCGTACGCCGGACTCGACGACCGCGCGTTCATCGACGCCTGTGTCGCCGACCTGAAGGACATCCTCGGTCACACCCGGCCGCCGGCCGCGCTGATCGCCGAACCCATCCAGGGCGTCGGCGGCTTCACCTCTCCGCCCGACGGTCTCTACGCCGCCTTCCGCGAGGTGCTGAAGGAGCACGGCATCCTGTGGATCGCCGACGAGGTGCAGACCGGCTGGGGCCGCACCGGCGAGCACTTCTGGGGCTGGCAGGCACACGCCCGCAGCGGCCCCCCGGACCTCGTCACGTTCGCCAAGGGCATCGGCAACGGCATGTCCATCGGCGGGGTGATCGCCCGCGCCGAGATCATGAACTGCCTGGACGCCAACAGCATCTCGACCTTCGGCGGCACCCAGATCACCATGGCCGCGGGCCTCGCCAACCTCACGTACCTGCTCGAACACGACCTGCAGGGCAACGCCCGACGGGTCGGCGGACTGCTCATCGAGCGGCTGCGCGCCGTCGCCGCCCAGCTGCCCGGCGTACGCGAAGTGCGCGGGCGGGGGCTGATGATCGGCATCGAGCTGGTGAGACCGGGGACCGACGAGGCCGATCCGCAGGCGGCCGCCGCCGTGCTGGAGGCGGCCCGCGAGGGCGGACTGCTCATCGGCAAGGGCGGCGGCCACAACACCAGCGCCCTGCGCATCGCACCCCCGCTGTCGCTCACCGTCGCGGAGGCCGAGGAGGGCGCCGCCATCCTCGAGGACGCGCTGAGGAGTTCGTACTGACACCACCCGAGCCAGCACCAGCCGAGCAAGGGACACGGCCATGACCGCCATCTCGACCGCCACGTGGCAGCCGCTTGAACCCGCGCTCTCCGTCCGGCAGGTGCTCACCCTGGAACGGGTGCTCGCCGGAGAGCCCGAGGTGGTGGCCGGGGCCGGACAGCTGGACCGGCCGGTGCGCTGGGTGCACGTCGCCGAGGCCGCCGACGTCGGCGTGATGCTCAGCGGCGGCGAGATGGTGCTCACCACCGGGGTGCTCCTCGCCGGGGACGAGGCCAAGCAGGCCGAGTACATCCAGTCCCTGCACCGGGCCGAGGCCGCTGCCGTCGTGCTCGGCCTCGGCCGGGCCTTCCCCGCGCCGCCTGAGGTGATGCGCCGGGCCGCCGAGCGGTGCGGGCTCCCCCTGGTCGTCCTGCACCGGCCCTTCCCCTTCGCCGAGCTGACGGAGGAGGTGCAATGCCGGCTGGTGCGGCGCAAGTTCGCCGCCGTCAGCCTGTCGGAGACCGTGCGGACCGCCCTCACCGGGCTGATCACGGCCGGTGCCCCGCTGCAACGGCTGCTGGACGAGGTCGCCCAGCACAGCGGCTGCCCGGTCGTCGTCACCAACCTCGCCCACCGCGTCCTCGCCACCGCGGGGGAGCGGCCGGCGGTGGACGACGTGCTGCGCGACTGGGAGCGCATCGCCCGGCAGGCCGGTGGCGGCGCGGCCGACGGCTGGATCCCCGCCGAGCTGGGCGGGCGCGGGGAGCGGTGGGGCCGGCTGCTGCTGTGCGGCTACCGGGGCGACGCCGCCACCGGGCGGCTGCTCGCCGACCGTGCTGCCGAGGCGCTGGTCCTGCACCGCATGCTCGGCGGCGGCTCCGGGCACACCTGGGAGGAGCAGTCCGCCCAGAGCCTGCTGACCGACCTGATCTCCGGCGTCGTACCGGCCCGGCAACTGCTGCCGCGGGCGCGGGCGGCCGGGCTGCCGGTCAACCGGCGGACCTTCGTCCCGCTCGTCGTGCCCGGCGCGGACCCGGCCCCACTCGGGCGTGTCCTGCGGATGCTGGGGCTGCCCGGGCTGGTCGCGCAGTCGGCCGGCGGAACCACCGCGGTTGTGCTCAGCCTTCCCCGCGACCAGCACGCCGAGGCGCTGACCGCGCACTTCGCGGCCCGGCTGCGCACCGAGACCGGAGCGCCGGCCACGGTGGTCGCCGCCGCCGATCCCCGCACCGACTGGGAGGACGTACCGGCCGGGCTGCGCGAGGCCCGGCATGTCGCCGACGCCGTCGCCGACTCCTCCGCCGTCCTGGACCTGCCGGCCGTCGTACGGCTCAAGGACGTGCATCTGCGCGGGCTGATCCGGCTGCTGCGCGACGACCCGCAGGTGCAGTCCTTCGCCGAGCGGGAGCTGGACGGGCTGCTGTGCGACGCCGAACCGGAGTTGCTGAACGTCCTGCGCACCTATCTCGCGACCGGCCGCAACAAGTCCCGCACCGCCCAGCTCCACCATGTCTCCCGGCCCGCCCTCTACCGCCGCCTGGAGGCCATACAGGCCCGCCTCGGCGTCGACCTGGACGACTTCGAACAGGCGGCCTCCGTACACATCGCGCTCCTCGCGCATGACGCGCAACAGGGGTGAAACATGCGACGACCTGGGAATACGGCGGTGAAACATGGGCCCACGCACACGTGACACGGTGGCACGCCCACGGCCCGCAGACGTGACACGCTGCCACTCAAACGGCCCCTTCGGGCTTTCTAGGCTCACGGCACACCGAGCTACCGGAGGTCCCGATGAGCCGAGTGATCCGTGCCGCCCTCTTCCAGACCGCCTGGACCGGCGACAAGGAATCCATGATCCAGGTCCACGAGCAGGCGGCCCGCGACGCAGCGGCGCAGGGCGCACAAGTCCTCTGCTTCCAGGAGCTGTTCTACGGCCCCTACTTCTGCCAGGTCCAGGACAAGGCGTTCTACGAGTACGCCGAACGCGTCCCCGAGGGCCCGACCGTCCGGCGCTTCCAGGCCCTCGCCCGCGAGCTGGGCATCGTCCTGGTCCTGCCGATGTACGAGGAGGAGCAGCCGGGCGTCCTGTACAACACCGCCGCGGTGATCGACGCGGACGGCTCCTACCTGGGCAAGTACCGCAAGACCCACATCCCCCAAGTACAGGGATTCTGGGAGAAGTTCTACTTCCGCCCGGGCAACAGCGGCTGGCCCGTCTTCGACACCGCCGTGGGCAGGATCGGCGTCTACATCTGCTACGACCGCCACTTCCCCGAGGGCTGGCGGGCACTCGGCCTCGCCGGAGCCGAGATCGTCTTCAACCCCTCGGCCACCTCGCGCGGCCTGTCCCGCTACCTGTGGCAGCTCGAGCAGCCGGCGGCGGCCGTCGCCAACGAGTACTTCGTCGGCGCGATCAACCGGGTCGGCGTGGAGGACCTGGGCGACAACGACTTCTACGGCACCACCTACTTCGTGGACCCGGAGGCCCAGTTCGTCGGCGAGGTGGCGAGCGACAAGGAGACCGAACTCGTCGTCCGCGACCTCGACCTGGCCAAGCTCCGAGAGGTCCGCGACCGCTGGCAGTTCTACCGCGACCGGGCGCCGGGGGCGTACGGGCCGCTGACGGCACCGTAGAGACGCCGGTGCGGGCAGTGCCCCGAAGGGGGCGCGGGGAACTGCGCGACCAGCCACAGACGACCCGCAGGTGACCACGAAAGAGAGGCACCCCATGACCACGCGCACCGTCATCCGCGGTGGCCTAGTCATCACCGCGTCCGACGAGATCCACGCCGACGTCCTCATCGAGGACTCCCGTATCGTCGCCCTCGCCGCGCCCGACTCACAGAACTGGAGCGCGGACCGCACGATCGACGCCACCGGCAAGTACGTCATCCCGGGCGGCGTCGACGCCCACACCCACATGGAGCTGCCGTTCGGCGGCACCTCCGCCTCGGACACCTTCGAGACCGGCACCCGCGCGGCCGCCTGGGGCGGCACGACGACGATCGTCGACTTTGCGGTGCAGAGCGTCGGCCACACCCTGCGCGAGGGCCTGGACGCCTGGCACGCCAAGGCCGAGGGCAACTGCGCGATCGACTACGCCTTCCACATGATCGTCTCCGACGTCAACCAGGAGACGCTGAAGGAGATGGACCTGCTGGTCGAAGAGGGCGTCACGTCGTTCAAGCAGTTCATGGCCTATCCCGGAGTCTTCTACTCCGACGACGGCCAGATCCTGCGCGCCATGCAGCGCTCCGCCGAGAACGGCGGCCTGATCATGATGCACGCCGAGAACGGCATCGCGATCGACGTCCTGGTCGAGCAGGCGCTGGCCCGCGGGGAGACCGATCCCCGCTACCACGGAGAGGTCCGCAAGGCCCTGCTGGAGGCCGAGGCCACGCACCGCGCCATCCGGCTCGCCCAGGTCGCCGGCGCCCCCCTGTACGTCGTGCACGTCTCGGCCATGGAGGCGGTGGCCGAGCTGGCCCGGGCGCGCGACGAGGGGCTGAACGTCTTCGGCGAGACCTGCCCGCAGTACCTGTTCCTGTCCACCGACAACCTCGCCGAGCCCGACTTCGAGGGCGCCAAGTACGTGTGCAGCACGCCCCTGAGGCCGCGCGACCACCAGGCCAGGCTGTGGCAGGGGCTCAGGACGAACGACCTGCAAGTGGTCTCCACCGACCACTGTCCCTTCTGCTTCGTCGGCCAGAAGGAACTGGGCCGCGGCGACTTCTCCAAGATCCCCAACGGTCTTCCGGGTGTCGAGAACCGCATGGACCTGCTCCACCAGGCCGTCGTGGACGGGCACATCTCCCGCCGCCGCTGGATCGAGATCGCCTGCGCCACCCCGGCCCGGATGTTCGGCCTCTACCCGAAGAAGGGCACCATCGCCCCGGGCGCCGACGCGGACGTCGTCATCTACGACCCGCACGCCGAGCAAGTGATGTCCGCCGAGACGCACCACATGAACGTCGACTACTCGGCCTACGAGGGCAAGCGCGTCACCGGCCGGGTCGAGACCGTGCTCTCGCGCGGCGAGCCCGTCATCGACCAGCGGGAGTACACCGGACGCGCCGGCCACGGCGTCTACACCCCGCGCTCCACCTGTCAGTACCTCAACTAGGAGTGGCGCCCATGGACTTCGGACTCGTCCTACAGACCGATCCGCCGGCCTCCCGGGTCGTCAGCCTGATGAAGCGGGCCGAGCGCAACGGCTTCCGCTACGGCTGGACCTTCGACTCCGCCGTGCTGTGGCAGGAACCGTTCGTGATCTACAGCCAAATCCTGGCGAACACCCAGAAGCTGAAGGTCGGCACGATGGTCACCAACCCGGGCACCCGCACCTGGGAGGTCACCGCCTCCACCTTCGCCACCCTCAACGACATGTTCGGCAACCGCACCGTCTGCGGCATCGGCCGCGGCGACTCCGCGATGCGCGTCGCGGGCCGCAAACCCAACACCCTCGCCCGCATCAGCGAGGCCATGAAGGTCATCCGCGCCCTCGGCCGCGGCGAGGAGGCCGACCTCGGCGGCACGAAGATCCGCTTCCCATGGATCAAGGAGGGCGCCGAACTGCCCGTCTGGATGGCCGCCTACGGCCCGAAGGCGCTGAAGATGACCGGTGAGGAGGCCGACGGGTTCATCCTCCAGCTCGCCGACCTGTATCTGACCGAGTACATGGTGAAGGCCGTCAAGGACGCGGCCGTCGCCGCCGGCCGCGACCCGTCCGAGGTCACGATCTGCGTGGCCGCCCCCGCGTACGTCACCGAGGACGACTCGCCCGAGGCCCTCGCCCACGCCCGCGAGCAGTGCCGCTGGTTCGGCGGCATGGTCGGCAACCACGTCGCCGACCTGGTCGGCAAGTACGGCGAGCACTCGGCCCAGGTCCCCCAGGAACTCACCGACTACATCAAGGCACGGCAGGGCTACGACTACGCCCACCACGGACGCAGCGGCAACCCCGACACCCAGTTCGTGCCCGACGAGATCGTGGACCGGTTCTGCGTCATCGGCCCCGCCGAGAAGCACATCGAGAAACTGAACGCGCTCCGCGCCCTGGGCGTCGACCAGTTCGCGGTGTACGACATGCACGACGCACAGGAAGCCACGATCGACGCCTACGGCCTCCGGATCATCCCCGCGCTCCGTCCCTGACCCCCGTTCCCCGAGTACGAGTCCCCCCACGCCCCTCTTGGTCTCCCCTCCCCGCCGTCCCGGGGAGGGGGCTGGTGCCCGCACGGCCTTTCCCGACCCACCTCTCCCCGATTGGCCAGCCCATGACCGACACCGCTCCCACGGCCATACCGCCGTCCGGCCACGTCACCCTCCCCGACGGGCGCGTGGAACTCGCCCCCGGCACGCCACCGCCCAGCGGCCCCTACGCCAACGAGGACCTGCTCCCGGTCCCCGCGGCCAGGCGCACGTGGACGACGTACAACTTCTCGGCCCTGTGGGTCGGCATGGCCCACAACACCGCTTCCTGGACCCTGGCCTCCGGCCTGATCGCGGTGGGCATGGACTGGAAACAGGCCGTGTTCACCATCGCGCTGGCCAACCTGATCGTGCTGGTGCCGATGCTGCTGACCGGGCACGCCGGACCCAAGTACGGCATCCCGTTCCCGGTCTTCGCCCGCGCCTCCTTCGGCGTGCGCGGCGCCAACCTGCCCGCCGTCGTCCGGGCGTTGGTGGCCTGCGGCTGGTTCGGCATCCAGACCTGGATCGGCGGCGAGGCCATCTACTTCCTCGCCGGCAAGCTGATCGGCGACAGCTGGTCCGGCGCCTCGCACATCGGCGGCTACGCCTGGACCATGTGGCTGTCCTTCGCGATCTTCTGGGCCCTGCAGGTCGCGATCATCTACCGGGGCATGGAGACCATCCGCCGCTTCGAGAACTGGGCGGCGCCCTTCGTGATCGTCGGCGCGCTGGTGATGCTGTGGTGGATGAGCGGCAAGGCCGGCGGCGTGGGCCCGCTCTTCGACCAGCCGTCCAAGCTGGGCTGGGGCGGCGACTTCTGGAAACTGTTCTGGCCCTCCCTCATGGGCATGATCGGCTTCTGGTCCACCCTGTCGCTGAACATCCCCGACTTCACCCGGTACGGAAAGAGCCAGAAGGCACAGACCTGGGGCCAGGCCCTGGGCCTGCCCACCACGATGACCCTCTTCGCGTTCCTCTCCGTGCTCGTCACGTCCGGTTCGCAGGCGGTCTACGGCGAACCGGTCTGGGACCCGGTCCAGCTCGCCGCCAAGACGGACAACGTGGTCGGGCTGCTCTACGCGCTGGTCACCGTGCTGGTGGCCACCCTGTCCGTGAACATCGCGGCCAACCTGGTCTCCCCGGCGTTCGACTTCTCCAACGTCGCGCCACGGAAGGTGAGTTTCCGCACCGGCGCACTGATCACCGCCGTCCTCGCCGTGGTCATCTTCCCGTGGAAGCTGTACTCCGACCCGCAGGGCTACATCTTCACCTGGCTCGGCCTGGTCGGCGGTCTGCTCGGCACGGTCGCGGGCATCCTCGTCGCCGACTACTGGCTGCTGCGCCGTACCCGCCTCGACCTCGCCGACCTGTACCGCACGGGCGGCCGCTACTGGTACGCGGCCGGCTGGAACTGGCGGGCGGTCGTCGCCTTCCTGGCGGGCGGTGTCCTCGCGATCGGCGGCGCCGGCTTCAAGCCGCTGATCGACGGCCGCCCCATCCCGGCCCTGTCCGCGCTGGCCGACTACGGCTGGGCGGTGGGCCTCGGCACCTCCCTGGTGCTGTACCTGGCCCTGACGTACGCCACGGGCCGGGACCGGCTCGCGGTCTGACCGGCCGAACCGGTCCGCCGGTGGGGCGCATCGCCGGAAGGTGGTCGCCCCACCGCCACGGCCCGGCCGCGTCCGGAGCGGCTGCTTCGGGCGCAGCGAGGCCGGGATCACTCGGCGGGCGAACCGCCGGGCGTCGTCGACCGCGGCCACAGCCTCGGCCGGTCGAGTCGGCCCGGCCCGCGACCGTCGACGGCGGGACCGGGTGACCGAGGGCGGGCTTCCTCGTCCGCGGGATCGAGGAGGCACCCGGGCCGACGGCGGACCGGACACCGGACGGACGGGCTCAGCCCCGGCCGCCCTCCAGCGCGCCCACCGCGGCCTTCGCCGCCTTGATGGCCCCCTTGTTGATCTCGTCCGTGCTCGGGGCCTTCTTCGACTCGAAGTCGCTGCCGTTGTAGGTGACGATCACCAGGGCGTTGGAGATCCGGGCCAGTACCACGCCCTCACGGGTCTGCTGCTTGTCCTCCGTGGTGAGGTTCACGACGGAGTAGGCGGAGTCCCCGAGGCCCGGAACGGCCCCGCCACCGCTCTTCTCGCCGACCCGCTGCTGGTACTCCTGCCTCGCCTCCTGGTCCGACTCGCTGATCTCGAACGACACGTCGAGCCAGCGGTAGTCGTAGCCCTTGAGCGCGTTCCAGGAACACGTGCGGCGCAGCTTGGTGTCCGTCGACGGAATCTCCTTGCCGGCCGTCTTCGCCCCGGGCACCAGCGAGGTGACGGTGGCCACGGGCACGCTGGAGCAAGGTGCGGGCGCGGTGGCGTACGCCTTCGACGCGGAGGTGGACGACGGGGCGGAGGAGGAGGACTCGGCGGGCGTCTTCGTGGCCGCCGGCCGGTGTGCGGCGGCGGGCGGTGCGGCCGGGCCGGACGTCAGCGCCCAGCCGGCGCAGGCGAGGACCGCGACCGGGGACAGACGTGCGGTGAGGGCGAGCGGCAGAGGAAGAGAACGCACAGCGCACTTCTCGTGGGGGAGTGGGTGCGGAAGGGGTCCGCATGGTGGACGGGGACGACAGTGTCACATGACTGCCTGTGGGGCGGAAGGGAAAACTCGCTGCGTGCCCGACCGGTCACGGCAACGCGATCACGACGTGCCACTCTGCCCGTTATGTGCCTCCAGGCCGCGACGGGCGCCGACTTCGCCGGGTCAGGTGCGGACGGTGAACGCGGCGGCGGACCGGCCGACATCCCACGCCGCCGACGCGGGCACGACGGGTGCCGCGATCAGCCGCCGGACCTCGTCCCGCCCGGCAGCGCGGACCTCGCCGGGCGCGGGGGTCCATGAACTGCCCACGGTGGTCCCCCCGTTGACCCGCTGCCGCCGCACCGTCCACGCCCGCGACACGGCCCCTACGGCACCCTCGCCGTCCACTCCGGGGACGTGAACTTGGTCCGCGCCAGCTCCTCCGCCCGGGCCAGCTCCTCTTCGGTGACCTTGCCGTGCACCAGGCCGTACCGCGCGCGGAACGACTCGATCATCCGGTCGATGACCGCCTCGCGCGGCAGCCCCGTCTGCCGTCGCAGCGGATCGACCCTCTTCTTCGCGCTCCTGGTGCCCTTGTCGGAGAGCTTCTCGCGCCCGATCCGCAGCACCTCGACCATCTTGTCGGCGTCGATGTCGTACGACATGGTCACGTGATGCAGCACGGCCCCCGGTCCGCCGCCGGGGCCGACGATCCGCTTCTGCGCCGCGCCCGTGATCTTGCCCTGGTCGGTCGCGATGTCGTTCAGCGGCTGGTACCAGGCGCGGATGCCCATGTCGCCGAGGGCACCGAGCACCCAGTCGTCGAGGTAGGCGTAGCTGTCCTGGAAGGACAGGCCCTGCACCAGGGACTCGGGCACCGACAGCGAGTAGGTGATCGTGTTGCCGGGCTCCACGAACATCGCGCCGCCGCCGGAGATCCGCCGCACCACCTCGATGCCGTGCCGGGCGGCGCCCTCCGGGTCCACCTCGTTGCGCAGCGACTGGAAACTGCCGATGATCACCGACGGGGCGCCCCACTCCCACACCCGCAGCGTCGGTGGCCGCCGGCCCGCGGCCACCTCCGCGGTCAGCACCTCGTCCAGCGCCATGTGCAGGGCCGGCGGCTGCGGACCCTCGTGGATCAGCTGCCAGTCGTAGTCCGTCCAGTCCGTGGCGTGCGCCAGCGCCCGGCGCACCGCGATCCCCACGCCCTCCGAGGTCAGGCCGTACATCACGGTCCCGGCGGGCAGCGCCGCGTCGATCCGCGCGGCCAGCCCTGCCGCGTCCGTGTCCGCCGGGGCGCCCTCCAGCGCGCGGTTCACCGCGTCCAGCGCCTCGTCCGGCTCCAGGAAGAAGTCGCCCGCCACGCGCACGTGCCGCAGCACGCCGTCCTCCACGTCCACGTCCACGACGACGAGCTTGCCGCCGGGCACCTTGTACTCACCGTGCACTGCCTGGGCCTCCGTTCCTGCCGTACGAGACCAACGTGGGGCGGGGTCGGGGTGTTCCCGGGCGGCCGTCACCTCCGTACGATCGGCCGGGAGACGTACCCGAGCCGAGGAGCGCGCTGTTGTTCACCACCCGGCCGACCCTCCAAGGGACCTTCGGCATGGTCTCCTCCACCCACTGGCTCGCCTCGCAGTCGGCGATGGCGGTCCTGGAGGACGGGGGCAACGCCTTCGACGCCGCGGTGGCCGGGGCGTTCGTGCTGCACGTGGTGGAGCCGCACCTGAACGGGCCCGCCGGCGAGGTGCCGATCCTGCTGGCCCCGGCGGGCGGTGAGGTGCGCGTGCTGTGCGGGCAGGGCGTGGCCCCGGCGGGCGCCACGGCCGCGCACTACCGGGGGCTCGGCCTGGATCTCGTCCCCGGCACCGGACCGCTCGCGGCCGCCGTGCCCGGTGCCTTCGACGCCTGGCTGCTGCTCCTGCGCGACCACGGCACCAAGTCCCTCGACGACGTCCTGAAGTACGCCATCGGATACGCCGAGCACGGGCACGCGCCCGTGGAGAAGGTCGGCACGACCGTGGAGACGGTACGGAAGCTGTTCGAGACGGAGTGGACGTCTTCGGCGGAGGTCTACCTGCCCGGCGGCAGGGCGCCCCGGCCCGGCGCGCTGCTGCGCAACCCCGCCCTCGCCGCCACCTGGAAGCGGCTGCTCGCCGAGACCGCCCGGGCCGGCGACCGGGAGGCCCGGATCGACGCCGCGCGCGAGGTGTGGCGCTCCGGCTTCATCGCCGAGGCCCTGGTACGGCAGTCCCGGCGTCCCACCCTGGACACCAGCGGCGAACGGCACACCGGCACGCTCACCGAGACCGACCTCGCCGGCTGGTCGGCGGCCTACGAGACACCGGTGACGTACGACTGGAACGGCTGGACCGTGTGCAAGGCGGGCCCCTGGAGCCAGGGGCCCGCCCTGCTCCAGCAGCTCGCCCTGCTCCCGGCCGAGCTGCCCGCCTACGGCTCCGCCGACTACGTCCACCTGCTGATCGAGGGCTGCAAGCTCGCCATGGCCGACCGCGAGGCCTGGTACGGCGACGCCGCCCGGGTGCCGCTCGCCGAGCTGCTGTCGGAGGACTACAACGCCGGGCGGCGCGCCCTCGTCGGCGCGAAGGCCTCGTACGAGCTGCGTCCCGGCAGCCCCGGCGGGCGCACCCCGCGGCTGCCCGCGCAGGCATACGCGCGCGTGGAGGCCGGCGGCGCCCCCGGCTTCGACCCGATGGGCGCGGGAGAGCCCACCGTCGCCGAGATCCCCGGCGAGCCGCACGTGACCGGTGACGGCACCACCCGGGGCGACACCTGCCACCTGGACGTGGCCGACCGCTGGGGCAACATGATCGCGGCCACGCCCAGCGGCGGCTGGCTCCAGTCCAACCCCGTCGTGCCCGAACTGGGCTTCCCGCTCGGCACACGGCTGCAGATGACGTGGCTGGAGGAGGGCCTGCCCAACACCCTCACGCCCGGCCGACGCCCGCGCACCACCCTCACCCCGTCCCTCGCGCTGCGCGACGGGGTGCCGGTCCTTGCGTTCGGCACGCCCGGCGGCGACCAGCAGGACCAGTGGCAGCTGCACTTCTTCCTCGCCGCCGCCCTGCGTGCCCCGGTCCGCGGCGGCCTCGACCTCCAGGGCGCCATCGACGCCCCGAACTGGCACAACGACAGCTTCCCCAGCTCCTTCTATCCGCGCGGCCGCCGCCCCGGCAGCGTGACCGTGGAGTCCCGCATGGACGCCGCGGTCATCGAGGAGCTGCGGCGGCGCGGCCACGACGTCACCCTGGGCCCCGCGTGGTCGGAGGGCCGGCTGTGCGCGGTCGCACGGGACCCGGAGACCGGCGTCCTGTCGGCGGCGGCGAACCCGCGCGGCATGCAGGGGTACGCGGTGGGCCGGTGACGGACCCCTACCGGCGGCGGCCTCGTCCTGTCCCTGTCCGTCATCCCGATTCCACCCGGCGTGCACCGGCCGGGCGGGGATTGTCAGTGGCGCGTGCTCTCATGGAGGCATGATCGAAGAGACGGAAACCATCGAGGAGTTTCTCACCCGCTGCTCGGCCGACGTGGAGGAAGCGGTCCGCAAGGCGGCCGCGGCCGAGATCCTGCCCCGCTTCCGCCGCCTCGCCGAGCACGAGGTCGACCAGAAGAGCGGACCGCACGACCTGGTGACGGACGCCGACCGCCTCGCCGAGCTGCGGCTCACCGAGGACCTCCGTGCCCTGCTGCCCGGCTCCGTGGTGGTCGGCGAGGAGGCGGTGCACGCCAACCCGGCGACGTACGACGCGCTCAAGGGCGACGCGCCGGTGTGGATCGTCGACCCGGTCGACGGCACCCGCCAGTTCGTGCACGGCGACGACGGCTTCTGCACACTGGTGGCACTCGCCCACCGCGGCGTCGTCCTCGCCTCCTGGACCTACGCCGCGGCCCGCGACCAGCTCGCCACCGCCGTCCGCGGGCAGGGCGCCTTCCTCGACGGCGAGCGGCTGTTCGCGGGCCCTCCCACGCCCGGCCGTGACCTCGTCGTCGCCACCTCCCACCCCGACTACACCACCGACGAGCAGAAGCGCGCCCTGCGGGCCCTGTGGACCGACGGCGTCGCACCCCGCCCCTGCGGCTCCGCGGGCCTGGAGTATCTCGCCGTCGCCCGGGGCGAGGCGGACGCCGTCGCGTTCTCCTGGGAGGCAGCCTGGGACCACGCGGCCGGTCTGCTCCTGGTCGAGGAGGCGGGCGGAGCGCACGTCACCCTCAGCGGCGAGCCGTTCCGCGTGACCGGCGGCAACGCACTGCCGTTCACCGCCGCCCGCGACGCCACCACCGCCCGCCGACTGGCCGATCTGCTGCGCACGTCGGCCTGACGGCACCGGCAGGCATCCGGCGTTGCCGCCCGGCGGTTCCGACGGGCCCACGCCCCACCCTGCACCGGAGCCACCGCACTACCGAGCACCGGATTCCGGCCACCCCGCACCCGGCGCCACAGCGCATTCACGCCACCCGCCACCGCGCATCCGGCCACCCCACCGCCGGGCCGGTGGTACGGACCACCCGGGTCGGGGATGTGTCAGTCCCCCGGCATATCCTGATCGGGAGTGGCCATCGGCTGACGAAGGGGTCCGAAGGTGCCGTCGATGCTCGATGCGGTCGTGGTGGGTGCGGGACCGAACGGACTGACCGCTGCGGTGGAGCTGGCCCGCCGCGGCTTCTCCGTCGCCCTGTTCGAGGCGCGGTCCACCGTAGGCGGCGGCGCCCGCACCGAGGAGCTGACCCTCCCCGGCTTCCGGCACGACCCGTGCTCGGCCGCCCATCCCCTCGGCATCAACTCGCCCGCGTTCCGCGCCCTGCCCCTCGACCGCTACGGCCTCGAATGGCTGCACGCCGACCTGCCGATGGCGCATCCCTTCCTCGACGGCAGCGCGGCCGTGCTGTCCCGGTCGGTCGCCGAGACCGCCGCCTCCTTCGGACCACGCGACGCGGGCGCCTACCGCCGGCTGGTCGAGCCGTTCCTCGCCCACTGGGACACCCTCGTACGGGACTTCATGTCCCTGCCGCTGACCGCGCTCCCGCGCGACCCCGTCACCCTGGCCCGCTTCGGTCTGGCCGGGCTGCCCCCGTCCACCTGGCTGATGCGCCGCTTCAAGGACGACCGGGTCAAGACCCTCTTCGCGGGCCTGGTCGCCCATGTGATGGCCCCGCTCGGCGGACTGGCCACCGGCGCCATCGGCCTGGTCTTCGCCCTGTCCGCGCACGCCCGCGGCTGGCCGGTGGCCCGTGGCGGCTCCCAGGCCGTCTCCGACGCCCTCGCCGCCTACCTGAAGGACCTCGGCGGCGCCGTGCACACCGACTACGAGGTCAAGCGCCTGGACGACCTGCCTCCCGCGCGCGCGTACGTCTTCGACACCTCGCCCACCGCGCTCGCCCGCATCGCCGGCTTCGGCAACTACTACGCGAACTACCGTTACGGCCCCAGCGTCTTCAAGATCGACTACGCCCTGGACGGACCGGTGCCCTGGACCGCGCCCGAGGCCCGCGTCGCCGGAACCGTCCAGATCGGCGCGAGCAGCGCCGAGATCGACACCGCCCTGCGCGCCGCCTCCCGCGAGGACCGCGCCCCCGACAGACCGTTCATGATCACCGTGCAGCCCAGCGTGGTCGACCCCACCCGCGCCCCTGAGGGCAAGCAGGTCTTCTGGGCGTACGGTCACGTCCCGAACGGCTGGTCCGGTGACCTCACCGACGCCATGGAACGTCAACTGGAGCGCTTCGCCCCCGGCTTCCGCGACCGCGTGCTCGCCCGCGCTGTCGCCGGTCCCGCCGAGATGGCCGCCCACAACGCCAACTACGTCGGCGGCGACATCGCCTGCGGCGCGGCCTCGGGACTCCAGCTGCTGCTGCGCCCCAAACTGTCCCTGTCCCCGTACCACACCCCCCACCCGGCGGTGTTCATCTGCTCCTCGGCGACCCCACCGGGACCGGGCGTGCACGGCATGTCGGGGCACAACGCGGCCAAGGCCGTATGGCGGAGACTGAGACAGCCATGACCACCATCACCCTCGTGCGGGGCGACATCACCCGGCAGAGCGCCGACGCGATCGTCAACGCGGCCAACTCCTCCCTCCTCGGCGGCGGGGGAGTGGACGGCGCGATCCACCGCCGCGGCGGCCCCGCCATCCTGGAGGAGTGCCGCACGCTGCGCGCCTCCCGGTACGGCAAGGGCCTGTCCACCGGCCAGGCGGTCGCCACCACGGCGGGAGAACTGGACGCCGGCTGGGTGATCCACACGGTAGGCCCGGTCTGGTCGGCCACCGAGGACCGCTCCCACCTGCTCGCCTCCTGCTACCGCGAGTCCCTCCGGGTGGCCGACGAACTGGGTGCCCGCACGGTCGCGTTCCCGGCCGTCTCCACCGGCGTGTACCGGTGGCCGATGGACGACGCCGCGCGCATCGCGGTGGACACGGTCCGGAACACACCGACGGCCGTCGAAGAGGCGCGCTTCGTCCTGTTCGACGACCGGGCGTACGAGGCGTTCGCCCGGCAGGTCGGCTGACAACCGGCGAAGGAGCCTGCGCCGCGGGAGGCGAAGCGGCCCGCGTGGCACGAGCGCCGATGTGGAGGGGCCCCGACGGCCGGTCCCAACCGATCCCGACGGCCGATCTCACCGAGGGGAGACGTTCGAGCCTCGGGAGGAGAGCAGGTCAGGTCAGCTCAGTTCGCGCAGCGTCCGGCCGAGCAGTGCCACGCCCTCGGCGACGACCCCGGGCGGGGTGGCCGCGTAGCCGAGGACGAGGCCGGGGCGGCCGGGCGACTGCCGGTGCCAGGAAAGCGGTTGGCACTTCACGCCGCGCGCGAGCGCGGCCGCGGCGACCTCGGTGTCGGGCACGTCCGCGGCGTAGGTGACCGTCAGATGCAGGCCCGCAGCGGCGCCGTGCACGACCCCGCGGGGCAGGTGTTCGGCGAGGGCGGCGATCATCGCGTCCCGGCGCCTGCGGTGGCGGCCGCGCAACAGTCTTAGGTGGCGCTCCAGTTCACCGGACTCCATGAGCCGGGCCAGTACCAGCTGCGGCAGCACCGCGTTGCCCAGGTCGTTGAAGCGCTTGGCGTCGATCAGCCCGGCGCGGTAGCGGGGCGGCGCCACCAGCCAACCGGTGCGCAGCGCCGGAGCGAGCAGCTTCGACACGCTGCCCATGTAGCACACCCGGTCGGCCAGCAGCGCGCGCAGCGCGGGCACTGGCGGCCGGTCGTAGCGGTGCTCGGCGTCGTAGTCGTCCTCCAGGATCAGTCCGCCCTCACGCGCCCAGCCCAGCAGCTCACGCCGGCGCTCGCCGCTGGTCACCACCCCGGTGGGGAACTGGTGGGCCGGGGTGAGGAGCACCGCTCGGGCTCCCGTGGCCCGCAGCGCGTCCACCCGCACCCCGTCCTCGTCGACCGGCACCGGCGGGGTGGCGAGGCCCCCGTTCCGCAGGTGCTGGCGTGCCCCGAGCGAGCCGGGGTCCTCCACCGCGACAGTCTCGATGCCGTCCGCCCGCAGCACCGGATGCAGCAGGGTCAGCGCCTGCGCGGTGCCCGCGACGATCAGCACCTCGTCGGGCTCCACCCGTACGCCCCGCATCCGGGCGAGCCAGTCGGCGACGGCCCGCCGCAGTCGGGGAGCACCGCGCGGATCGCCGTAGCCGAGATGGCCGGCGGACAGCTCGGCGAGGACGGCGCGCTCGGCGCGCAGCCAGGCGGCACGCGGGAAGGTGGCGAGGTCGGGACGGCCCGGGGTGAAGTCGACGGTGGCGGGGGCGGCCCGCAGCGCGTCGAAGACGTCCGCGCCAGGTACGCCGCGGAACAGCGCGCCGGAGGCGGCTTGTTCGGTCTGTGCTGCGGTGCTCGGTGTGCTGGGGTGCAGTGTGTTGAGGGCGGCTTGTTCGGTCTGTGCCGCCGTGCTCCGTACGCCGGTGCGCGGTGTGCCGGGCGCGGTCGGCTCCTCGCTCCGCGAGGCCGCGCTCCCCGCGCCCCGCGAGCCCGCGCCCGCCGTGCTGTGTGAGGCTGCGCTCTGCGTGTCCTGCGCGGCCCAGCCCCCCGCGCCCTGCGCGGCCGTACCCCCAGGGGCCGCCGGAGTTGCGAACGGTGCCGCGACCACCACCGTGCCACCGCGGCGCCGGCCTTCCACCTGGCCGTCCTCGGCGAGCCGCCGGTACGCCTCGGTCACCACCCCGCGCGAGACCCGCAGCTCCGCCGCCAGCACCCGGGTGGGCGGCAGCCGGCCGCCCACCGCCAGCCGGCCGTCGGCGATCGCCTGCCGCAGCCGGCCGGTCAGCCACTGCGCCTTCCCACCGGCGGGCACGTCACCGACGGCCAGCTGCAGGAAGTCCGAGCCGTGGGTCGAAAGTTCCCCCGCCCCCGGCACCGCCCGCCCCTCGTCCACCGTGCTCATGCTGTCACGTACCGCTGCCGGCCCCCGTACGCCGGGCTCAGGGGCCGAAGACGAACTCCGGCGCATCCTGGGTGAGCAGTGCCGTCGTCGTGACGGCACTCCAGTGCGCCGCCACCTCCTCCTCGACCGTCTTCAGCAGCTCGGACAGCATCTCGGCGCCGCCGTCGTGCATGGCCTCCGCCACCACCAGCACCCTGCCGGTCCGTTCACCGACCGCCGAATAGCCGCTCTGCCGGTGCGTCCAGCGGCGGGCGTGTGCCCGTCCGGCGGAGTCGACGAAGGTCACCTCACCGGGCGCGGGATGCTCGACGCCGCCGCCGAACGCCGTGTACGTCTCGTTCCCGCGGGCCGGCCGCACCTCCAGCAGCGGCCCGGCGATGCGGTCGGCGTCGAGGACTGCCACCGGCACGCCGTACGCCACCGAGAGGGCGTTGCACAGGTCCACCAGCGGGTGGATGCGCGGCAGCGACCCCTCCTTCCGCAGCCGCCGCAGCAGCGACTCCGACGCACACCGGTACTGCGTCGGCTTCACTCCCAGCCGGGTGAACGTCCGCCGCCAGGCCAGTACTTCGGGGAACTCGCCCTCGGTGGCCCCGGCCAGCCGGGCCGCGGCCCGGGCGGTGTACGCGGCGGCGCGCGGCCCGGTGTCCGCCGAGGCGTCGACGCCGGTGGCGTACAGCGCGCCGGAGGACAGCTCGGGAAACGCGGCCCAGACGGTCTCCGCATGCCGGAATCGCATGATCACAACACCGCCGCTCGCGCACCGGGGCCCAGGGGTGCCGCAGTGCGGCGGGGAGGGGCCGGCGGAACCGGGGTGACCAGCGGGAACGAGACGCTCAACAGAACCTCCTGGACGTTCGGGACCACCACCCTGCCGAGACCGTGGTCCGACGGCCAGGGCCAAACCAGACCCGATCGACCGGTCCATATCCCGCGCTGGGCCATACGTCCGCCCGGCCCGGCCCCTCCCGCACCGTGTGCGTGGGCCCTGCGTCATCCCCGGCCGGGCCCCTCCCGCACCCCGTGCTTGGGCCATACGTCATCCCGGCCCAGGGCCACACTCCGCGCGACGGTCGTTCGCCTGGAGGCCGCCGCCGGATGCCCGGCCGTGGCCGTGCCCCCCCAAGGCCGGCGGCGTGCTCCGCCCGCCCCTGGTCCGAGGCGGCGGCGGCCCGCGTGGCATCATCGGCCGGGGTCAGGACCGCCGCCGTACGAGGAGCACGATGAAGCCCGCTCTCACCGCCCTGCCCGACGGGGGTACCCCCCGCCCGAACGGAGTCGAGAGCCCGGGGCGGGCCACCGGCCTCCTGAACGACCTCTCCCTGCCGGCCGACCCCACGCTGCCGGCCGACCCCACGCTGCGGGCCGACTCCCCTCTGAGGACCGACTCCCCTCTGCGGGACGACCCCACTCCGCGAGGCGACCTCGCCCGAGACGACCTCGCCCTCCGGGACGACCCCGCCCTGCGGGACGACGTTTCCCTGCTCGACGATTTCTCCCTGGAGATGACCGGCAAGGACGTGCCCCGGCTGGAGGAGGCCCGTGACGGCATCCCGCCCGGTACCCGGATCAACATCACCTTCCTCGCCGGTGAGGACCTCGGCATGCGGCTGGCGGCCGCCCGCGCGGTCAAACGGCTCGGCTTCGTCCCCGTACCGCACGTCTCCGCGCGCCGCCTGCCCTCCCGCTCGGCACTGGAGGAGTTCCTGTCCGGGCTGGCGGCGGACGGCACCGCCGAGAACGTCTTCGTCGTCGGCGGCGACCCCGCCCGCCCCGAGGGCCCGTACGAGGACTCCCTCGCCCTCCTGCGCACCGGTCTGCTGCGGCGCCACGGCGTCCGCCACATCGGCATCAGCGGTTACCCGGAGGGCCACCCGGCGATAGCCGGCCCCGTACTGTGGTCGGCGCTCACCGACAAGGCGGCGGCCATCGCCGCCGAAGGGTTCGGCGGCGACGTCATCACCCAGTTCGGCTTCGACGTGGAGCCCGTCCTCACCTGGCTGGAGGCCGTCCGCGCCCGCGGTGTCCACCTGCCGGTCCGTATCGGTGTCCCCGGCCCGGCCGGCGTGCGCCGGCTGCTCGGCTACGCCACCAGGTTCGGCGTCGCCACCAGCGCCTCCGTCGCCCGCAAGTACGGCTTCTCGCTGACCAACCTGATGGGGACGACCGGCCCGGACCGCTTCCTGCACGCACTGGCCCACCGGTACGACCCCGCGCGGCACGGCCGGGTGAAGGTGCACTTCTACACGTTCGGCGGGTTGCGCACCACCGCCGAGTGGGTCGCCCGGTTCCGGCAGGCCGGCCAGCTGTAGGGCGTGCCGAGGTCCGCGGCGAAAACGGACCTTTCACCGACTGGGAGTGCCTCCTGGTCACGCCCACGTACGTGTCGGATTTCCGCCAGCGGCCGGGCCCGGCGGTGGTCGATGCTGGACACATGCAGACAGGGATGCACCTCGACCGGGAGCACTGCGTGCGTGCCGTGCAGTCCAAGGACGCGCGGTTCGACGGGTGGTTCTTCACGGCCGTCCTGACCACCCGGATCTACTGCCGGCCCAGCTGCCCGGTGGTCCCGCCCAAGGCCGAGAACATGACGTTCTACCCGAGCGCCGCCGCCTGCCAGCAGTCCGGCTTCCGCGCCTGCAAGCGCTGCCGCCCCGACACCAGCCCCGGCTCCCCGGAGTGGAGCCGGCGCGCCGACCTGGTCGCCCGCGCCATGCGGCTCATCGCCGACGGCGTCGTGGACCGCGAGGGCGTGCCCGGCCTCGCCACCCGGCTCGGCTACAGCACCCGGCAGGTGGAACGGCAGCTGCTCGCCGAGCTGGGCGCGGGACCCCTCGCGCTCGCCCGCGCCCAGCGCGCCCAGACCGCGCGCCTGCTCATCGAGACCACCCCGCTGCCCATGGCGGAGATCGCCTTCGCGGCCGGTTTCTCCTCCATCCGCACCTTCAACGACACCGTCCGCGAGGTCTTCGCCCTGTCCCCGAGCGAGCTGCGCGCCCGCGTCCCCGGCAACCGCGCGGCGGGCACCCCCGGCACCCTCTCCCTGCGCCTGCCGTTCCGCGCCCCGCTCAACCCCGACAACCTCTTCGGCCACCTCGCCGCCACGGCCGTACCCGGCGTCGAGGAGTGGCGCGACGGCGCCTACCGGCGCACGCTCCGGCTGCCCCACGGGCACGGCATCGCCGCCCTCACCCCGCGGCCCGACCACATCGCCTGCCGCCTCACCCTCAGCGACCTGCGCGATCTGACCGTCGCCATCAGCCGCTGCCGCCGCATGCTCGACCTGGATGCCGACCCGGTCGCCGTGGACGACCGGCTGCGCGCCGATCCGCTGCTCGCGCCGCTGGTCGACCGGGCGCCGGGCCGCCGGGTGCCCCGCACCGTCGACGAGGCCGAGTTCGCCGTCCGTGCCGTCCTCGGACAGCAGGTGTCCACGGCGGCCGCCCGCACCCACGCGGCCCGCCTGGTCACCGCCCACGGCAAGCCCCTCGACGACCCAGAGGGCGGGCTCACCCACCTCTTCCCGTCCCCCGAGGCGCTGGCCGCCGTGGACCCCGAGACCCTGGCCATGCCCCGCACCCGGCGCACCACCTTCACCACCCTCGTCCGGCAGCTCGCCGACGGCACCCTGCACCTGGGCGTCGAATCGGACTGGGCTCAGGCCCGTGCACGGCTGCTCGCCCTGCCCGGCTTCGGGCCCTGGACGGTCGACGTCATCGCCATGCGCGCCCTCGGCGACCCCGACGCCTTCCTCCCCACCGACCTCGGAATCCGCCGGGCGGCAGGGGAGTTGGGTCTGCCGGCCACCCCGGCCGCGCTCACCGCGCGCGCCGAGGCCTGGCGGCCCTGGCGGGCGTACGCGGTGCAGTACCTGTGGGCGACCGACAGCCACCCGATCAACTTCCTCCCCGTCTAGGAAGGTTCAGCAGTGAAGCGCCACACCGTGATCGACAGCCCGTACGGTCCGCTCACCCTCGTCGCCGACGCGGACGGCGCCCTGTGCGGCCTGTACATGACCGACCAGCGGCACCGCCCGCCCGAGGAGAGCTTCGGCCCGAACGAGGACGGCCTGCGCTGCTTCGCCGAGACGGAGGAGCAGCTGTCGGCGTACTTCGCGGGCGAGCTGACGGAGTTCACCGTGGAACCCGCCCTGCACGGCACGCCGTTCCAGCGCCTCGTGTGGGAGCAGCTCACCCGCATCCCCTACGGCGAGACCCGCACCTACGGCGAACTCGCCGACGCCCTCGGCAATCGCCAGGCCTCCCGCGCGGTCGGCCTCGCCAACGGACGCAACCCGATCGGGATCATCGTCCCCTGCCACCGGGTGATCGGCTCCGACGGCAGCCTCACCGGCTACGGCGGCGGCCTGGACCGCAAGCGGCAGCTGCTGGACTTCGAACGGGGAACGGCCCTCTTCTAGCGCACGGGAACCGTGACCATGGTCAGCGGACCGGAATCCGGTGCTGGGAGGCCCCTACGGGGCGCCCTCGGCACCGAGCCGCCGCAGGAGTTCGGGCAGGGCCGTGCCGATGGGCTCGCGGATCACCTCGTGGGCCAGTTCGTCGTACGGGGTCGGCTCGGCGTTGACGATGATCAGGCGGGCGCCGTGGTCGGCGGCGACTCCTGCCAGGCCCGCGGCGGGCTGCACCTGCAGACTGCTGCCGACCGCGATGAACACGGTGCAGGCCTTGCTGATCGACAGGGCCTCACCGAGGACCACCGGGTCCAGCCGCTCGCCGAACATCACTGTCGCCGACTTCAGGATGCCGCCGCACACCAGGCACGCCGGATCCTCCTCGCCCGCGTCGATCCGGGCGAGGGCGTCCTCCATCGGCCCCCGCGCCCCGCACCCGGTGCACACCACGCTGCGCGCGCTCCCGTGCAGTTCGAGCACCTTGCGCGCGGGCATGCCCGCCAACTGGTGCAGTCCGTCCACGTTCTGCGTGATCACCCTGACGGGGACACCGGACCGCTCCAGCTCGGCCACGGCCAGGTGGGCGGCATTCGGCTCGGCGTTGAGTGTGCGGTTCCCGCGCCGCATCTGCCACGACCGCCGCCGGATGTCCGGATCGCTCATGTAGTACTCGTAGGTCACGAGCTTCTCGGCTTCGGGATCCGTCCGCCACAGCCCGTTCGGCCCGCGATAGTCAGGGATTCCGGAATCCGTGGAGATGCCTGCCCCGCTGAGGATGGCGACGAGTGGCCTGTTCATGGGCCGAGAGTAGGACGCCCGCTCGCCCGGGGCGAACGGATATCCGTCCCGTCCGCCGTGTTGTCCGCGCCGCGCTCCTCGCCGCGGCCGGAGCCGCGTCGGCCGCTCGCCGTCGCCGCGGGGGTGACCGCTCGCTCAGCCGGTGCACGCCCAGCGCGCGGCGGCCACCGCGGCCAGTGCCAGGGCCGGCGCCGCCCAGCCCCATCCCAGGACCCGTGCCGGCGTACGCGTCGTCGTCCCACGGGCCGGACGGGCCGGTGGCGTCCCCGGCAGGCGGATTCCGGTCACCGTGGGCAGGCGCCGATGCTAGCGTCCGGGCATGGCCAAGGTGACTGTCTCGCTCGACGCCCAGCTCGTCGTGGAAGTCATGGTGCTCGCCGGTGTGGGCAACCCCCAGGACGCCGTCGAACTCGTCGTCCGCGACTACATCGAGCGCGGACACCGCACGGAGGCGCGGGTCGCCGCCCGCGACGAGGCGCTGCGTGAGCAGGACGCCAAGCCGCGGGACCCGGAGGGCTGACCGGTCACGCCACCCGGTGGCCGTTCTCCAGCTCCGCCGTGCCGGAGCCGTCCGCGAGGACGTCCAGGGCGGCCAGGACACGGCGGCCGAGCGCGCCGGGCAGATGGTCCGTGATCTCCTCGCGGGCGACCAGACGCCAGGACAGCAACTCCTCCTCCTGGAGCCGGATGGCCTTGAAGTCGGCCTCCGGCAGGACACCGCCGTCGTACAGGTACGCCACCAGCGGCGGCCGCCCCGCGCCGTGCACCCAGTCCACGGCCAGCAGCCGGCCGAGTTCCCGGTCGAGGCCGATCTCCTCCAGGGTCTCCCGGCGGGCTCCCTGGCGCGGGGTCTCCCCGTCGTCGGACTCGATGGTCCCGCCCGGAAGCGCCCAGCCCTCACGGTAGTTGGGCTCGACGAGCAGCACCCGCCCCTCGTCGTCCCGGAAGAGCGCGGCGGCACCAGCGAGGACGCGGGGCAGACCCGCGATGTACGCGGCGAAGTCAGGAGTGGTCATTCTGCTCAGGGTAACGCCCTGCGTGGCCCTCCAGGATCCGCCGGATGTCCGCCGTCTCCGGATGGTCGGAGCCCAGAACGCGCAGTTGACGTACGTGCAGTTCCTCGGCGAGGGTCGCGGCCTCGTCCGCCGCGCCCGAGGCGTGCAGGGCGACGGTCAGCTGGTAGGCGCTCGCCAGGGTGTCCTCGGCATCCGGGCCGAGCCTCCTGCTCCGGCTCTCCATCACCGCCCGCGCCTCGGGCACCGCCTCGGCATGCCGGCCGAGGGCGTTCAGCGCGACGGCCAGGCTGTGCCGGCAGTGCAGCGTGGAGTGGTCGTCCGGGCCCACGGCCCGCTGCCAGGACTCCAGCACCGCACGGTACACCGCGCAGGCCTCGTCCAGGCGGCCCATCCGGCCAAGGGTGTACGCGCACTGCTGGCGGGCGGCGAGGGTCTCGTGGTGGTCGGCCCCGAGCAGGAACATGCGCCCGTCGGCCGTGTCCCGGTACAGGTCCAGCGCCTCCTCCAGGAGCCCGGAGCGCAGACACAGGTACCCGAGTTCGTAGCGACTGGTCAGCGTGTCGCGGTGGCCCGTGCCGAGGAGCGCCTGCTGCTGGGCGGTGATGCCGCGCAGGGTCCGCAGTGCTTCCTCGACCCGGCCGGAACGCCCGAGGGAGGACGCGTACTGCTGCTCCTCCCGCAGCCGGTCCGCATCGTCGGTGGGGGGTACGGGCGACAGCGGACGGAAGCGACTGCCGTCGCCGGGCGCGCCGGAGTACCGGAGCCGGCCCCGCCCCCCGGGGCCGATCTCGATGAGGTAGCCCGGGCCGGACGGCGTGGACACCACCGTGTCCAGGACGACGACATGCAGTCCGAGCCCGGCGGGCAGGGAGTCCAGCCAGGCGCGGACCGCAGCGTGGTCCGGTTCCTCGGCGACGACGACGATCGCGGCCATCGCAGGAGGGGCCTTCATGGCGGCCCGGGCCTCGCCCAGCAGAAGATCGCGCCGGCGCAGTTCCCCGGTCAGGTCCGCGGCGAGGGTGGGCACATCGTCGTAGTGGGCGATCTGGCGCAGATTCAGTGCCGGGGGATCGAGATACAGGCGGGCGTCGCCGAGCAGCATGAACCGGGTCTCGTCGGGGGTGTACCGGCGTCGGAGCATGCCGTTGACGATCGCTCGCAGCAACGTGGCCCGGACGTTGAACGGGCCGTGGATCCGGCCGTGCGGCCCCATGGTGGCCAGGTCGAGCACCACCCGGCCGCCGCCGTCCCCACTTCCGATGGTCACCTCGGGCGGCAACTGCGGCCGCCAGGACGGCGGCGGCTCCGCCTCTGTGGTGAAGTCCCGGAAGGACAAGGCCAGTTGGGCCGCTGTGGGCCGGTCGGCGAGGATGGGGCTGGAGCAGCGCCGGAGCAGGGACCGCAGCGGTTCGGACCGCCAGGGTTCGCCCAGCCAGGGTTCGCCGATGTCCAGCAGGATCGTGCCCAGGCGCTGCACGTCATGTGCCGCCCCGTCGGGGTGCTCGTCCACGGCCCACCCGGTCACGCACACGAGCCGGCCCGTCCACAGGATCCGCTGCGCCGACAGCCCGCCGTGGACGACACCCAGGGCATGCGCGCGGGCGAGGACGGTGGTCGTCTCCTGGGCGACCCGGGCGAACACGTCCCGGGGCAGCCCGCCGTCCGCCTCCAGCCGGGCGGCCAGGCTCGTGGCGGGCCGGGGGGAGCGGCCGCCCGGGAACACCTCGGTCGCCAGCCACGTACCGGCCGCGTCCAGCAGCCGGGGCGCCTGCCGGCCCTCGAGCGCGCGCAGCGCCCCCGCCTGCTGCGCCAGCGTCGCGCGTGCCCGCGACCGCGCCCGGGTCAGCCGGAGCACGGCGAGCATGCCGTCCTCCTCGTCGCGGCCCAGGAAGAGACCTGACTCGGTACGGGCCTGGGCATGGCGGGCGAACAACCGCCAGGAGCCGGCCGCGCGCGGGTTGCCGGGGGCCAGTGGGAGCCACTCCGAGCCGGGGGCGCCGACGTAGTCGGGCAACGGCGGCCCGTCGGCCGCGGGGTCGGTCGCCGTCGTACCCGACGGCGCGTCCGCCTGCCCGGCCGGCTCCTCCGTCCCGCCCGGGGCGGGGTCGGGCCGTTCGCCGGGGGCCGGCCCGCCCGGTGCGTCCGGCCGCGGCTCCCCGATGCCCAGCCGGCGCAGCAGCCGCCGGCTCAGCCAGGTGAACGGGTGGCTGTCGGCCGCGACGCGCTCCACCCCCTCCGGGTGGGCCAGCCAGGCCGGGAGGTCCCGGGGGCCGTCGGAGAGGCGGCCGAGCCCCTCGGCGACCCGCCGGCTGGTGCGGAGCAGATCGGCGGCCGGGGCGGTGCCCAGCAGGATGGCGCGGGCCGCGTCCGAGAAGTCGTAGCCCCGGTGCTGCGGCGTGAGCGTGTCCTCGGCCGTGCGTCGCAGCAGCCCGCCCAGGAACACCTCGGCCAGGTGGCCGGTCGTGATGTCCGGCCCGAGGGCCTGCTGCACCAGACGCATCACGGGGACCGAGACCGGGGCGACGGCGGCCAGATGCGCGGCCAGCCGGTAGGCCTCGGCGGAGGCCGTCTCCCGGAAGCGCAGGACCGTACGGGCGGCGTCCGGACCGGGTCCGCCCTGGGACACGACCGGGTGCGGCTCGGCCAGCAGGGGCAGTACCGCGCTGGCGCCCGGCGAGGCCACCAGGCCGGCCCAGCGGGCCAGCGCCGCCGGCTCCGCGGCCAGCACGGGCACCGGGACCCGGCGGCCGAACGCCGCCAGCTGGGGCGGCAGCAGCGGATCGGCCACCTCCCAGGCCGCGTTGGGCGCGCCCCGCCGCCGGGTGGTGACCTGCCAGGACTCGGCCCGGATCCCGGAGCCGTCCCAGAGCCGCTGCGGCAGGGCGTGCAGCACCGCCGTGGGGCCGCTGCGCGCCCACAGTTCCAGTTGCCGGGCCATCCTGCCGTCCCGCCAGGCGGCACCCGCGCCGTCGCTGATCACCAGGAGCAGCGTGTGCCCGGCCGGATCGGTGACCGTGGACGGCGGCAGGGGCGCGGCGTCGGGCACGAACGGACGGTGGGTGAGCCACGGTGCCTGCCCGGCGCGGGTCTGCAGGCCCAGGACGCGTACGGTGCGGAAGGCGCCCGCGCGTTCCAGGAGCCCCTTCACCTGGGAGACCAGCCGCTGCCACAGCAGCATCGACGTGCCGTCGTCGACGAGCAGGACGACGTCGAGCCAGCGGACCCGGGACGGCCGCAGGACCGCGTCCGTCAGCCCGGCCTCGGCCATCGCCTCGGCGGTCGCCGTCTCGTCCAGCTCCCAGCCGTGCGGGTCGCGTACCCGTAACTTCAGCGGGCGCAGGGAACGGCTCAGCTGGAGTTCACCGGCGCGCGCGGTGTCGGCGGACGGCGTGCGCACAGGCCGCGCCGGCCGGGTGTCGCGGGGCCGGTCGTGCGCCGCCGCGGGCGCGGCGTGGAGGGCGACGAGCCGCTCCACCGCCCCCGCGAGGGCGTCCGCCTGCTCCGGCGCCCGGCGCGGTGCGGGGGGATCGTCCCCGAGGACCACGGAGGCGGGCGGCACCGGCTCGGGCGGCCGCGCCGGGATCTCGCTCGTGCCGGACCCGGCGGCCCCGGCCCGCGGCGCGACGACGGCCGACGCGGTCAGCGCCCCCTGCCCGGCCGGAAGACGCCGGGCCAGCCACAGCACGTCGAGGAACTCGTCCGGCGAGAGGTCCACCCCACTCCCACCCAGAACCCCCACCACCCGACCGAGCAGCTCACCACCCGAGAGCCCGCGGTGGCTTGCGTCCTGGGTGTGGCCGTCGGGCCGCGCGGTGGGGGGACGCTCGATGCGGCCGGGTAGCTCGCTGCCGCCTTCGTCGTGGGCGTCGTCGGGGACGGGGAGCCCCCCGGCGGGGATGTGGGTGTCCGGCTCGGCAGGGGGATCCGGCTCGGGGCGCACGTCGGCTACACCGTCCCGCCGAGGCGGTGGAGTACGGCGGTGAGCAGGCCGTCGGCCGGCAGCTCCACCCCGCCCTTGCGCAGGAACACGGCGTTGAGCAACTGGTCGGTGGCCAGCTCACCGCGGGCCCGCCGGTCGAGGAAGGCGCGCAGCAGGTCCTCCACGCCGTCCAGCGCGGCATCGCCGAGGTGGGCCCGGACGATGTCACGCAGCCGCGCCTCGTCCGGCTCGGGCAGGTCGAGCCGGACGCAGCGGCGCAGGAAGGCGGGCGGGAACTCGCGTTCGCCGTTGCTGGTGATCACGACGACGGGGAACTGGGAGCAGCGCAGCCGGCCCCGGCTCACCGGCACCGTGCGCCGGGGATCCGCCGTCAGCACCTCGATCGTGCCTTCCTGCTCGGGCAGCCGCGCCAGCTCCGGGATCTCGAACTCGCCCTCCTCGAACACCGTCAGCAGGTCGTTGGGCAGGTCCACATCACCCTTGTCCAGCTCGTCGACGAGCAGCACCCGGGGCCGCTCACCGGGGACGAGCGCGGTGCCCAGCGGGCCCAGCCGCACGTAGGAGCCGATACCGGGGCCTTCGGGCAACGGCTCCGCACCGCTCTCGGCCCGCTCCCGGCGCAGGTTCGCCTCCCGGAGCCGGCCGATCGCGTCGTACCGGTAGAGCGCGTCCTGGAGCGTGGAACGGCTGTTCACCGGCCACGCCAGCACCCGGCCCAGCGACAGCTCGTGCGCGACGGCGTACGCCAGCGAGGACTTGCCCGTCCCCGGATGGCCGGTCACCAGCAGCGGGCGGCGCAGCAACAGTGCCGCGTTGACCACGTCCGCCTCTTCGGGGCCGATCAGATACGGGCGCGGGCGCGGGGCGTCCTCGGCACCGCCCGAGAAGCGCCGCCACGGGGGAGCCTCCGGGAAGTCCACCGGCCGGGCCCGCCCGTCACCCCGGAACAGCCGCCAGCCGTCGGTCGGCGGCGACGCGTCCTCGCCGGTGCGCGCGTGTGCTGCGGTCATGGTGCGCGGACTCCTTCGTCGGGGTCGATCTGCTGCGGACCGTGGCCCTCGGTGGCGAGGCCGTCCCAGGTGCCGACGTCCCACACGAGCGCGGGACTGGCCGATGGCCGCTCCGGGCGGGACCGGAACTCCCTCACCCGCTCCGGAAGGTCGGTCAGCGCCCCGGTCGGCGCCAGCGGGGCGAGACGGTCCGCGTGCTCGTGGCCCTCGGCGTCCCGGTCCCAGAGCACCACCGGCACGCCGAGCGCCAGGCACACGTTGAGCATCTGCTCGCGCTGCTCCGGGGAGCCGTTCACCACCACGTGGTTGGTGGTGTAGTGGCTCCCCCCGGCCAGCAACCGGGCCAGCCGCGGCCCGTCCGCGCACGAGGCGTCGACGACGAGCGAGCGCCGGTGGCCGTCACCCCAGCGCCGCCGCCGGTGCGCGTCCCGGTCGGGGACACGCCGGCTCATCTCCGGGCAGAGCAGGGTCAGCTGGAAGGAGACGCCGAGCGGCTGGCTGGGCAGGTACTCGTTGGGGCTGCCGCCGTCCCACTGGTCGACCGGCAGGTGCAGCCAGGCGCGCGTCACCTCGACGTCCACGGCGGGCGGCGCCGACCGGGCGGGGTCGTAGGAGCGTTCCGCGCCCACCCGGATCAGCTCGGCCGCCTCGGCGGAGGTCAGGGGCGTGTCCCCGGCCGCGGTGTCGAGGCGCCGTACGGAGCCGTCGCAGGTGCGCTGCCACAGCCGACAGCGCAGCAGGTCCGGCGAGCCGCTCTCCGGGGTGAGCCGCACCAGCAGCCGGGACACCGGGGGCGTGGCGGACCGCGCCCAGCGCTCGGCGTCGGCCCGCCGCTCGGCCAGCGCCGCCCGGTGCACGCCGAGCCGGGCGCAGACGCGGTCGCTCCAGTCCCGCAAGTCCCGCTCGGCCTCGGTGAGGCCGGCGGCGACGAACTCCGCCCAGTGCAGCAGGGGCGGCATCCGCGTGATGCCGTCCGGACCGGGCTCGTAGGCGTAGGACTCCAGCGCGGTGATCGCCTCGTCGAGCTGGTCCGGCCGGAGCGCGGCCGTGCACAGCACCGGGGGCAGCGGGGTGAACCGCAGCGCCGCCTGCGCCGCCCGTCCGGGCAGGCCCGCGTCCCGGGCGACGACCGTGCGCAGCCGCTCGGCGAGTACGGCGTACTCGTGCCGGGACAGCAGCCCCGCGGCCGGGATGGCCGTACCGAGGCGCAGCAGGGAGTCGAGGTGGCCGGGGCGGGCCCGGCTGCGGGTCGCGAGGGACTCGCTGAGCGTGGGCAGCGCCCTGGCGGTGCCCAGCAGCAGCTCCGCCAGCTCCTCCGGCCGCGGCGCGCTGTCGTCCTGCGGGGTGTCGAGTCCGAGGTCGGCCGCGAGCTGCCGGGCGTGCTCGGCGCGTTCGGCGGGCAGCGGCATCAACTCCCGCAACACGGTCAGCAGCTCGGCGCCGACCAGGGCGTCCGCCGGCTCGCGCCGGTCGCCGTGGCAGACGGCCAGCACCTCGTCGGCCCCCGCCGCCGTCAACTCGGCGCGGATCGACTGCCAGGGCAGACCCCAGGCGCGCCGCACCACGTGCCCGGACTGCAGCGGTCCCGCGGGCGGACGCAGCTCGCCCGCCACCAGGCCCACCGCCCGGTGGTCCGCGCGACGCAGCAGCGGCCCGCCGCTGTGCCCGGGGCCGATGGCCGCACCCGACAACGCACCGTCCACGAAGCCCAGTCCGTCGTCGAGCCGTTTCGCCTCGACGTCCGCGAAGGTGACCTGGTACCCGCTGCCGTGCCAGGCCCGCAGATCGTCGCCCTCCGCCATGTCGGCCCAGACGACCGGCTCGGCACCGGGCGGCGCGGGCTCGGCCAGCAGGAGCACACACACGTCACCGTGCCAGGTCCCGCCCGGCCGCGGCCGCTCGGGCACCCAGACCTCGACGTGCGCCTTGACGCGCCGCTCGCCCTGGCAGAAGGCGACCTCGACCACCTCGCCGTCGGGCCGCCGGGTGCTGCGGGGCGCCCGGCCGAGGGCGTCGTTGACGACGTGCGCACAGGTCAGCACCCGGTCCGGGGAGAGCAGTGCCGCCGCGCCGACGGCCGGGCCGCCGTCCCGGCGCAGCACGGAGACCACGGGCGGCTCGCCCGCGGGTCTGCGGAACCAGCTCACCCCCTAGGCTCCGCGCACCTCATGCCGCCAGGTGGCCGAAACGGTCATCGTGGCCGCGCCCTTGACGCCGACGACACCCAGTTTGAGGTCCTTGCCGACCTCGATGCCGAACTCGACGGTGAACGACTCCGGCGGGTTGGCGGCTCCACGGACCGCGTCGTGCACCTCGTCCAGGAGCGGGCCCAGGGGACGCAGGGTCGCCCGCAGCGCGTCCGCGGCCGCCGACGCGACCCGGCCTCCGCCATGCGAGACGGGGCTCGGCACGCCGAACTCCGCGGGCAGTCCGTCGTCCGCGAACGGCTCGCCCACATCGGCCAGTTCCACACGGACCGCGGCTCCGGCCAGGTCGAGTTCCAAGTACTCCGGCATGGGTTCATTGTGCCGACCGGCGCACCTTCGTGACGGTGCTTACGACGGATTCGAGCCGCCGGAAGCGGCCTCCTTCCGCTCGGTCGCCAGCCGCAGGGTGCGCGCCGCCAGGTCGCTGATCCGTACGCCGTCGAAGCCGAACACCGCGCTGCGGACGGTGTCCTCCAGCGGGCCCTTCCACTGGTCCGGGATCGCGGCCGCGCCGGTGAGGACCCCGGCCACCGACCCGGCCGTCGCCCCGTTGGAGTCGGTGTCCAGGCCGCCGCGCACGGTCAGGGCGATGGTCCGGGTGAAGTCGCCGTCGCCGTACAGCAGCCCGGCGGTGAGCACGGCGGCGTTCGGCACGGTGTGGATCCAGCCGAGCCCGGCGGTCTCCGCGGACAGCGTGGCCAGGGTCTCCTCCCACGGCAGCCGTGCCTCGTGCAGGGTCATGGCCCGCCGCACGGTACGGGCCAGGCGGCTGCTCGCCGGAATCAGCCCGAGTGCCCGCTCCAGCGCGTCCCGCACGGTCTCGGCGGTGAAGGCCGCCGCGATCAGCCCCGCCGCGAACATCGCGCCGTAGACGCCGTTGCCGGTGTGCGACAGCACCGCGTCCCGGCGGGCCAGACCGGCGGCGCGCGGCGGGTCGCCGGGGCAGGTCCAGCCGTAGACGTCGGCGCGAATGAGGGCACCGATCCACTCCTGGTACGGGTTGTCGTACGTCGCCGTCAACGGCGGCTTCAGCCCGTTGGCGAGGTTGCGGTACGCCGCCCGTTCCGCGGTGAAGGTCTGCAGGTACGGCAGCCGGAGCAGCCACAGGTCGCCGACCTGCTCGGTGCTGAAGCCGAAGCCGTGGGTCTCCAGCAGGTGCAGGCCGAGGATCGCGTAGTCCACGTCGTCGTCCCGGCAGCTGCCGTGGACACGGCCGCGCACACAGGCGCGCCACTCCGGGCGCATCACGGCGCTCTCGGCCGCGTCGGCGGGCTCGGGCAGGTAGTCGGTGAGCGGCAGCGCGGCGGCCCGCCGCAGATAGCGGTCGATGCGGTCGCGGGTCCACACCTCGCCCTGCTCGACCGGCTTGCCGAGCATGTTGCCCGCGATCCGGCCGAGCCAGCCGCCGTGGATGCGGTCGGCGAGGTCGGTCTCGGTGCGCCGGATGGTCATGGGCCGGGTGGTCATGGCTGGGGTCTACCCGTTTTCCCCGGCCGCCTCCCAGGGGCTTGCCAGGGTTCGGCCGGGGCATGACGGGGAGGGCGTCCTGAGGTTATGGTCGCAGCGGCGCGACTGGCCCTGACGTGCGCGGGGCCCGGAGAGCAAGGGGAAAGCAAGGTGGCGGACGCTGCAGTGAACGAGACCCGTCGGGTGCTCATCGCCGCGGACAAGTTCAAGGGCTCGCTGACGGCCGTACAGGTCGCCGAGCGGGTGACGGCCGGGCTGCGCCGGGTCGTGCCGGACGTTCAGGTCGAGGCGCTGCCCGTGGCCGACGGCGGTGACGGGACCGTGGACGCGGCGGTCGCGGCCGGCTTCGCACGGCGGGAGGTCCGGGTCGCCGGACCGCTCGGCCAGGAGGTCACCGCGGCGTTCGCGCTGCGCGAGGGCACGGCGGTCGTGGAGATGGCCGAGGCGAGCGGGCTCCAGCGCCTCCCGGCCGGTGTCTTCGCGCCGCTGACCGCCTCCACGTACGGCTCCGGGGAACTGCTGCGGGCCGCGCTGGACGCGGGTGCGGGGACGATCGTGTTCGGCGTCGGCGGCAGCGCCACGACGGACGGCGGCGCGGGCATGCTGGCGGCGCTCGGCGCACGCTTCCTGGACGAGAACGGTGAACCGGTGTCCCCGGGCGGCGGCGGGCTGGCCGGCCTGGCCCGCGCGGACCTGTCCGGTCTCGACCCCCGGCTGTCCTCGGTCGAGCTGGTGCTGGCCAGCGACGTCGACAACCCGCTGACCGGGCCGAAGGGCGCGCCCGCCGTGTACGGCCCGCAGAAGGGGGCCTCGCCGGACGACGTGGCGACCCTGGACGCGGCGCTCGCCCACTACGCCAAGGTGCTCGAGGCCGAGGTCGGGCCGCGGGCGGCGGAGTACGCGGCGTCCCCGGGGGCGGGAGCGGCGGGCGGCATCGGCTACGGCGCCCTGCTCCTGGGCGCGCGTTTCCGTCCCGGCATCGAGGTCATGCTGGACGTCCTGGGCTTCGCACCCGCCCTGGAGCGGGCCTCCCTGGTGATCACCGGGGAGGGGTCCCTGGACGAGCAGACGCTGCACGGCAAGGCACCGGCGGGAGTGGCCGCCGCCGCTCGGGCCGCCGGCAAGGAGGTCGTGGCCGTGTGCGGGCGGCTCGCGCTGGCGCCGGAGGTGCTCGGGCGGGCCGGTATCCGACGGGCCTACCCGCTGACGTCCGTCGAGCCGGATGTGGCCACGTGCATCGCGGACGCGGGACCGATCCTCGAGCGGGTCGCCGCACGGATCGCCGCCGACTTCCTGAACTGACACCGCTGCCCCACCCGCCTACCGGACTCAGCGGCCGGGTGGACCCTGCTCCGGGCACCTCGATCGGCCGGGGGAGGCCGTCGTGGACGTCCGGATGGGGTACGCGCCATCGTGTGCGTCCGGGCCGGCTGGGTGGGCGCCGTCACAGGCGCCCGCGCCGGGTGAGGTGGGTGCCGTTGTGGGCGTCCGGGTCGGCTGGGGCGGGCGCTGTTCTGGACACCTCGATCGGCCCGGGGAGGCTGTCCTGGGCGTCCGGGTGGGGTGCGCGCCATCGTGTGCGTCCGGGTCGGCTGGGTGGGCGCCGAGGCGTCCGGGTCGGCTGGGGTGGACCCTGTTCTGGACACCTCGATCGGCTGGAGGAGGCCGTGATGGGCGTCTCGATCGGTTGGGTGGGTGCCGTGCTGGGCGTCCGAGCCGGGTGAGGTGGGCGCCGTCCCGGGCGACGATCGCCCTGCCCTGCCTCGCCCCGCTGGCCTCGTCCGGCTCTCGGCCTGCCGAGTCGGGTGGTGGGTGGGCGTGGGCCGGGGCCTGGGGGGCGGAGCCCCAGGGGCCGCCGGCGTCGGTGCCGGCACAGCGAAGGGCCCCGGACCCGACCAGGTCCGGGGCCCCGACAGCGGAGCGCTACGGCAATTGCGCCGCCCGCGCCTCACGCCGGTTGTCGCGGAAGTTGTTCACCCGGCGAGCCGTGGCGAACAGCGGGATCACCGCGCCCATGACCAGCTGCAGCGCGCAGCCCGTCTGGAGCAGCAGCTGTCCGCTCGGGGCGTCGAAGGCCCACGCGGCCAGCAGCCCCATGGACAGCACGATCCAGGAGAGCATCGCGCCGGCGAGGCGGCCCCGCGGCTTCGGGTACTCCACCCGGCTGACCATCAGCCACGCCGTGCCCAGGATCGCCAGCAGCGTCGCCACGAAGGGCAGCTCGAGCAGCACGATCGAGACGACCGTCAGCGCGCCGAACGGCGAGGGCATGCCCTGGAACATGCCGTCCTTCATGGTCACGCAGGAGAAGCGCGCCAGACGCAGGACGACGGCCAGGAGCACCACGATCGCCCCGAGCGCCGCCACTCTCTGGTGCGCGTCGTCCGCGACCATGCCGTAGACGAGCACGAAGTACGCCGGCGCCAGGCCGAAGCTGATCAGGTCGGACAGGTTGTCCAGCTCGGCGCCCATGGGGGAGGAGCGCAGCTTCCTCGCCACCAGGCCGTCGAACAGGTCGAAGACCGCCGCGCACAGCATCAGGATGACCGCCGTGGCCGCGCTGTGGCGGGCCATGCCGGACTCCTGGCTGCCGGTGAGGTGCGGGATCAGGATGCCGGTGGTGGTGAAGTACACCGCCATGAAGCCGCACGTGGCGTTCCCGAGCGTGAGGGTGTCCGCTATCGACAGGCGCAGCGAGAGGGGCATCTCCTCCTCTTCGTCCACCTCGTCGGCCTCGGGCACCCAGCCCGCCTGGGTCTCCGGATCAATCACGGTCAATGCGAGTCACCCCAGCCACGGTCTTCTGGCCGACCTCGACCGCGACCTCCACGCCCTCGGGCAGGTAGAGGTCGACACGCGAGCCGAAGCGGATCAGACCGATGCGGTCGCCCTGCTCGACCTTCGTGCCCTCGGGAAGGTAGGGCACGATGCGACGGGCCACCGCGCCGGCGATCTGGATCATCTCGATGTCGCCGAGTTCGGTGTCGAAATGCCAGACTACGCGCTCGTTGTTCTCGCTCTCCTTGTTGAAAGCTGGAACAAAGCCGCCCGGGATGTGCTCGACCGACGTCACGGTGCCCGCGAGGGGCGCGCGGTTGACGTGGACATTGAGCGGGCTCATGAAGATCGCGACGCGGGTGCGGCCGTCCTTCCACGGCATGATGCTCTGCACCACACCGTCGGCGGGCGAGATGACCCTGCCTGTGGCGATCTCACGCTCGGGGTCGCGGAAGAACCACAGCATGCCCGCCGCGAGCGCGGTGGCGGGCACGGCGACGGCCTTGGCGGCGCCCGAGCGGCGAGCGCGGGCCAGGCTGAGGGCTGCGGTGGCGACGGTCGGGAGGAGCCACGGCGATGCTCCGCGCGCGAGGCGTACGCCTGCGAGGCTGTCGCGAGGTGCAGAGGTTTGGCTGTGGGGCATGGATGACCTTCGTAGCGGATGATGCCGCGCTATGACGGGGGACGGCGGCTTTCCGGGATCGTACCGGTCGTGGGCCGCAACTGGGCAAGCCAGGAAGCCGAGTCGGCGGCCGAAGAGTGTCTACGGGGTGTGATCTTCTTCTCGAAGAAAACACCCCGCATCCGGACAATCAGCCCTGGAATCGATACTCTTCGAGCAGCCTGCGCCCGATGATCATTTTCTGGATCTCGGCGGTGCCTTCACCGATGAGCAGCATCGGGGCCTCCCGGTAGAGGCGCTCGATCTCGTACTCCTTGGAGAAGCCGTAGCCGCCGTGGATCCGGAAGGCATCCTCCACGACCTCCTTGCAGTACTCGGAGGCGAGGTACTTCGCCATGCCTGCCTCGAGGTCGTTTCGTTGTCCGGAGTCCTTTTTGCGTGCCGCGTTCACCATCATGGCATGAGCGGCCTCGACCTTGGTGGCCATCTCGGCCAGCTTGAACTGGATGGCCTGGTGCTGGGCGATCGGTTTGCCGAAGGTGTGCCGCTGCTGGGCGTACTGGACACCCAGTTCGAACGCACGCTGGGCGACGCCACAGCCACGCGCCGCCACGTTGACGCGGCCGACCTCGACGCCGTCCATCATTTGGTAAAAACCTCGGCCGGTGACGCCACCGAGCACCCGATCGGCCGGAATGCGCAGTCCGTCCATGATCAGCTCGGTGGTGTCGACACCCTTGTAGCCCATCTTGTCGATCTTGCCGGGGATGGTGAGACCGGGGCGGACCTCCCCGAAGCCCGGCTCCTTCTCGACCAGGAAGGTGGTCATCGACTTGTGAGGGGCCGTGCCCTCGGGGTGTCCTTCGTCACTGCGGACGAGTACGGCCACGAGCGACGACGTACCGCCGTTCGTCAGCCACATCTTCTGGCCGTTCAGGACGTACTCGTCGCCGTCCTTGACCGCCTTCGACGTGATCGCCGACACATCGGAGCCGAGGCCCGGCTCCGACATCGAGAAGGCGCCGCGGATGTCGCCGGCCGCCATACGGGGCAGGAAGTGGTCCTTCTGCTCCTGCGTGCCGTGCTGCTTGAGCATGTACGCCACGATGAAGTGCGTGTTGATGATGCCGGACACCGACATCCAGCCGCGGGCGATCTCCTCCACGCACAGCGCGTAGGTGAGCAGCGACTCGCCCAGGCCCCCGTACTCCTCGGGGATCATCAGACCGAACAGGCCGAGTTCCTTCAGGCCGTCCACGATCTGCTGCGGGTACTCGTCGCGATGCTCCAGCTCGGTCGCGACCGGGATGATCTCCTTGTCGACGAAGTCCCGGACGGTGGAGAGGATCTCCTGCTGGACGTCGGTCAGACCGGCGGTCTGGGCGAGACGGGCCATGGCTTACTTCTCCGACTTCTTCTCCGCAGGTGCGGTCGGCTCCGGGCGGCCGGGCTGCTCGCCGCCGCGCTCCTTGATGTATGTCTCGGTGGGCACCATGACCTTGCGACGGAAGACGCACACCAGGGTGCCGTCCTGCTTGTAGCCCTTGGTCTCGACGTAGACGATGCCGCGGTCGTTCTTCGACTTCGACGGCCACTTGTCGAGCACGGTCGTCTCGCCGTAGATCGTGTCGCCGTGGAAGGTCGGCGCCACGTGCTTGAGCGACTCGATCTCGAGGTTGGCGATCGCCTTGCCGGAGATGTCCGGGACGGACATGCCGAGCAGTAGGGAGTAGATGTAGTTCCCGACGACGACGTTCTTGCCGAAGTCCGTCGTCTTCTCCGCATAGTTGGTGTCCATGTGGAGCGGGTGGTGGTTCATGGTGAGGAGACAGAACAGGTGGTCGTCGTACTCCGTGACCGTCTTGCCCGGCCAGTGCTTGTACGTCGCCCCGACCTCGAATTCCTCGTAGGTGCGTCCGAACTGCATGGCGCTCAGGCCTCCGGGATCTCGAACTTGCTCGTGCGCTGCATGCCGGCGGCGCGCCCCTTGCCGGAGATGACCAGGGCCATCTTGCGGCTGGCCTCGTCGATCATCTCGTCGCCGAGCATCGCGGAGCCCTTCTTGCCGCCCGCCTCGGACGTGTAGTAGTCGTACGCGTCCAGGATCAGCTCGGCGTGGTCGTAGTCCTCCTGGGAGGGCGAGAAGATCTCGTTGGACGCCTCGACCTGGCCCGGGTGCAGCACCCACTTGCCGTCGAAGCCGAGCGCGGCGGCGCGCTGGGCGACCTCGCGGTAGCCGTCGACGTTGCGGATCTGGAGGTAGGGGCCGTCGATCGCCTGGAGGTTGTTGGCGCGGGCGGCCATCAGGATCTTCATCAGGATGTAGTGGTAGGCGTCCGCCGGGTAGCCGGGCGGCTGCTCGCCCACGACCAGCGACTTCATGTTGATCGACGCCATGAAGTCGGCCGGGCCGAAGATGATCGTCTCGATGCGCGGCGAGGCCTGCGCGATCTCGTTGACGTTGTTCAGGCCCTGCGCGTTCTCGATCTGCGCCTCGATGCCGATCTTCCCGACCTCGAAGCCCATCGTCTTCTCGATCTGGGTCAGCAGCAGGTCCAGCGCGACGATCTGCTGGGCGCTCTGCACCTTCGGCAGCATGATGCAGTCGAGGTTCTGGCCGGCGCCCTCGACGACCGTCACGACGTCCCGGTACGTCCATTCGGTCGTCCAGTCGTTGACGCGCACGACCCGCGTCTTGCCCGTCCAGTCGCCCTCGTTGAGGAACTTGACGATGGTGTGCCGCGCCTCGGGCTTGGCGAGCGGCGCGCACGCGTCCTCCAGGTCCAGGAAGACCTGGTCCGCCGGGAGGCCCTGCGCCTTCTCGAGGAAGCGCGGGTTCGAGCCCGGCACGGCCAGGCAGGAGCGCCGCGGGCGAAGGCGGTTGACGGTCGTCATGCGGGGACCTCCAGGGGGTCGAGCTTGTTCGCTTTCCGGATCTCGTCGACGATGCGGCCGATGATTCCGGTGATGTCGAAGTCCTTCGGGGTGAACACCGCGGCCACTCCGGCGGCCCTGAGCTGTTCGGCGTCACCGTTCGGGATGATGCCACCTGCGATCACCGGTATATCTGTGGCACCGGCCACACGCAGCCGCTGGAGCACGTCCGGCACCAGCTGGGCGTGCGAGCCGGACAGGATCGACAGGCCCACGGCGTGGACGTCCTCCGCCAGAGCGGCGTCCACGATCTGCTCCGGAGTGAGCCGGATGCCCTGGTAGACCACCTCGAAGCCGGCGTCACGCGCGCGCACGGCTATCTGCTCGGCGCCGTTGGAGTGCCCGTCCAGGCCCGGCTTGCCGACCAGGAAGCGCAGGCGGGCGACGCCCAGCTCGCGGGCGGTGGCGTCCACCTTGGCGCGGACCTCGGCGAGCGCCGAGCCGGCCTCGGCGGCGACGGCCACCGGCGCGGAGGAGACCCCGGTGGGCGCCCGGTACTCGCCGAACACCTCGCGCAGCGCCCCGGCCCACTCACCGGTCGTGACCCCGGCGCGGGCGCACTCCAGCGTGGCCTCCATCAGGTTGTCGGTGCCCTTGGCGGCCTCCTTCAGCCGCTCCAGCGCCTTGCAGGGGCGCGGGTGGTTGAAGGGCGGCTGGTAGCGGGTGTCCCGCCAGCTCTGCAGGGACTCGATGACACGGGCCTCGACCGCCGGGTCGACCGTCATGATGGCGGTGTCCAGGTCGGCCGTGAGCGGGTTCGGCTCGGTCGTCTCGAAGATGTTGACGCCGACGATCTTCTCCTGGCCGGACTCGATCCGCGCCCGCCGCTCGGCGTGCGAGGAGACCAGCTGCGACTTCAGGTAGCCGGACTCGACGGCCGCCATCGCGCCGCCCATCTCCTGGATCCGGTCCATCTCGGCGAGGGACTCCTCCACGAGGGCGTTCACCTTCGCCTCGACCACGTGCGAGCCCTCGAAGATGTCCTCGTACTCCAGCAGGTCGCTCTCGTGCGCGAGGACCTGCTGGATACGCAGCGACCACTGCTGGTCCCAGGGCCGGGGCAGGCCGAGGGCCTCGTTCCAGGCGGGCAGCTGCACGGCACGCGCGCGTGCGTCCTTGGAGAGGGTGACGGCCAGCATCTCCAGGACGATCCGCTGGACGTTGTTCTCCGGCTGCGCCTCGGTCAGGCCCAGGGAGTTGACCTGGACGCCGTACCGGAAGCGGCGCTGCTTGGGGTTCTCGATGCCGTACCGCTCCCGCGTGACCTTGTCCCAGATGCGGCCGAACGCGCGCATCTTGCACATCTCCTCGATGAAGCGGACGCCCGCGTTCACGAAGAAGGAGATCCGCGCGACCACGTCACCCATGCGCTCCTGCGGCACCTGGCCGCTGTCCCGGACGGCGTCGAGGACGGCGATCGCGGTGGACATCGCGTACGCGATCTCCTGCACCGGCGTGGCCCCCGCCTCCTGCAGGTGGTAGCTGCAGATGTTGATCGGGTTCCACTTCGGGATGTGGGAGACCGTGTACGCGATCATGTCCGTCGTCAGCCGGAGCGAGGGTCCCGGCGGGAAGACGTGCGTCCCGCGGGACAGGTACTCCTTGACGATGTCGTTCTGGGTCGTGCCCTGGAGCTTGGTGATGTCCGCGCCCTGCTCCTCGGCGACGACCTGGTAGAGCGCCAGCAGCCACATGGCGGTGGCGTTGATCGTCATCGAGGTGTTCATCTGCTCCAGGGGGATGTCCTGGAACAGCCGGCGCATGTCACCGAGGTGCGCCACGGGCACGCCGACCCGGCCGACCTCGCCGCGGGCGAGGATGTGGTCCGGGTCGTAGCCGGTCTGCGTCGGCAGGTCGAACGCGACCGACAGGCCGGTCTGCCCCTTGGCGAGGTTGCGCCGGTACAGCTCGTTGGACGCCTCGGCCGTGGAGTGACCGGCGTACGTGCGCATGAGCCACGGCCGGTCCTTCTGACGCTCAGTCATCTATGACCTCGGGTGTCTCAGACGTTGCGGAAGCGGTTGATGGCGTCGATGTGCTTGGCGCGCATCTCCTCGTCGCGCACGCCGAGGCCCTCCTCGGGGGCGAGGCACAGCACGCCGACCTTGCCCTGGTGGAGGTTGCGGTGCACGTCGTAGGCGGCCTGGCCGGTGTCCTCCAGCGAGTACACCTTCGACAGCGTGGGGTGGATCTTGCCCTTCGCGATCAGCCGGTTGGCCTCCCAGGCCTCGCGGTAGTTGGCGAAGTGCGAGCCGATGATCCGCTTCAGCGACATCCACAGGTAGCGGTTGTCGTACTCATGCATGTAGCCCGAGGTCGAGGCGCACGTGGTGATGGTGCCGCCCTTGCGGGTGACGTAGACGCTCGCGCCGAAGGTCTCGCGGCCGGGGTGCTCGAAGACGATGTCGATGTCCTCCCCGCCGGTCAGCTCGCGGATGCGCTTGCCGAAGCGCTTCCACTCCTTCGGGTCCTGGGTGTTCTCGTCCTTCCAGAACCTGTAGCCCTCGGCGTTGCGGTCGATGATCGCCTCGGCGCCCATCGAGCGGCAGATGTCCGCCTTCTGGTCGCTGGAGACGACACAGATCGGGTTGGCGCCGCCGGCGAGGGCGAACTGGGTGGCGTAGGAGCCGAGGCCGCCGCTGGCGCCCCAGATCAGGACGTTGTCGCCCTGCTTCATGCCGGCGCCGTTGCGGGAGACCAGCTGGCGGTAGGCGGTGGAGTTGACCAGGCCCGGGGCGGCGGCCTCCTCCCAGCTGAGGTGGTCCGGCTTCGGCATCAGCTGGTTGGACTTGACGAGCGCGATCTCGGCGAGCCCGCCGAAGTTGGTCTCGAAGCCCCAGATGCGCTGCTCGGGGTCGAGCATCGTGTCGTTGTGGCCGTCGGAGGACTCCAGCTCGACGGACAGGCAGTGCGCCACGACCTCGTCACCGGGCTTCCAGGCGTTCACGCCGGGGCCGGTGCGCAGGACGACGCCCGCGAGGTCGGAACCGATGATGTGGTACGGCAGGTCGTGCCGCTTGGCCAGCTCGTTGGTGCGGCCGTAGCGCTCCAGGAACCCGAAGGTGGACAGCGGCTCGAAGATCGAGGTCCACACCGAGTTGTAGTTGACCGAGGAGGCCATGACGGCCACCAGGGCCTCGCCCGGTCCCAGTTCGGGCACCGGCACCTCGTCGAGGTGGATCGACTTGCGCGGGTCCTTGTCACGGGACTCGAGGCCCGCGAACATCTCCGTCTCGTCCTTGTGCACGGTGATCGCACGGTACGACTCGGGGAGCGGCAGAGCGGCGAAGTCGGCGGACGTGGCGTCCTTCGACTGGATCGCGTCCAGGATGTCCTTCACGGTCACGGTGTTGCCTCCGGCGGTGAGCGCCCTGAGGGAGGGGCGCTGGGGGTTCGTCGGTGCTGCGATGAGTGCTGCTGAGGGTTTTTTCGGGGGTGCCGTCGGTTCGGCTCGGTGGTGCTTCGGCAGCGCTTTGTGGCGCGGGAGGTTGCCTGTGACGCAGGCGTCCGGGCGCGCAGGCCGTCGGCTTGCGGGGACAGCCGGCGAGCGAATGGTCTCTGCTCGCCGACCGCCCGGACATCTTCAACGTATGACACCGCGTGTCAGCTGACAAGGCACTGAGTGCCAGAATTTGGCCTCAGATGAAATCTTTACGTAACAAATGAGCGATGATCGATCGAACGTCCCTGGAAATGTGCGGGAAAACGGCCCCTGACATGGCAAAACGGCCACCCCGAAGGGTGGCCGTCATCACAGCGCGAAGGGAGCGAACGGAGCCGTCAGCGCTCCTTCAGAGCCTCTTCGATGGTCCGCATGACCTCGTCCAGCGGCGCGTCGGTACGGGCGACCGTCACGAGCACCTCGCCGTGCGGGGAGACCGTCGCCGGGGCGGTGGCGGCGGCCGGCCGGCCGGCCGAGCCGCGCCCGGCCCCGATCCCCGTGCCGAACGTCTTGCGCACGATCGCGAAGGCGTGGTCCAGCTGGGCCTCCACGTCCCCCTGGCCGCCCGCCCGCAGCCAGCGCCTGAGGACGTGGTTGTGGGCGGTGACGACGGCGGAGGCGGCGACCTCCGCCAGCAACGGGTCGTCGTTGGCGTCGTCGGCGTGCGCGTGCTCGTCGAAGTGGCCGAGCAGATACCGGGTGAACAGGCGCTCGTAACGGGCCACCGAGGCGATCTCGGCCTCGCGCAGGGTGGGCACCTCCCGCGTCAGCTTGTAGCGGGCGACCGAGATCTCCGGCCGCGCCGCGTACATCTTCATGACTTCCTTGATGCCGCGGCACACGGTGTCGAGCGGATGCTCGTGCGCGGGGGCGGCGTTGAGGACCGCCTCGGCGCGGATCAGCGTGTCGTCGTGGTCCGGGAAGATCGCCTCTTCCTTGGAGCGGAAGTGGCGGAAGAACGTGCGGCGGGCGACGCCGGCCGCGGCCGCGATCTCGTCGACGGTGGTGGCTTCGTACCCCTTGGTCGCGAACAGCTCCATGGCCGCGGCCGCCAGTTCTCGGCGCATCTTGAGCCGCTGGGCGGCGGCGCGACTGCCTGCGGCACTCTCCGGCGCGTCGGGCGTAGCTGGTGTACGTGAGGACTTGGCGGGCTGGGACATGACCCGAACGTACTGCATGTGCGCAGCTCGATGCGCAGGTGCGGGGTTTCCCCCGCCCGTGGAGGGCGGGGGCGTGTCCACCGGGTCGAGCAGCCCGCCCCAGTCCGCGCCGTCCGGGGCGCCGTCGAACCAGTCGCCGACGCCGTCAGCGGCGGGCATACTCGCGGAAGCCGCGGCCCGTCTTGCGGCCGAGGCAGCCCGCGGCCACCAGGTGCTCCAGCAGCGGGGCCGGAGCGAGTCCGGGGTCGCGGAACTCGCGGTGCAGCACCTTCTCGATGGCCAGCGAGACGTCCAGACCGACCACGTCCAGCAGCTCGAAGGGGCCCATCGGGTAACCGCCGCCGAGCTTCATCGCGGCGTCGATGTCGTCCAGGGAGGCGTAGTGCTCCTGGACCATCTTGATCGCGTTGTTGAGGTACGGGAACAGCAACGCGTTCACGATGAAACCGGCCCGGTCGCCGCAGTCCACCGCATGCTTCTTGATCTTGACGCAGACCTCGCGGACCGTCGCGTGGACGTCGTCCGCGGTCAGCACCGTACGGACCACCTCGACCAGCTTCATCGCCGGCGCCGGGTTGAAGAAGTGCATGCCGATCACGTCCTGCGGGCGCGAGGTGGCGCGGGCGCAGGCGACGACGGGCAGCGAGGAGGTGGTGGTGGCCAGGACCGCACCGGGCTTGCAGACCTTGTCCAGCGCCTCGAACAGCTGCCGCTTCACCTCCAGGTCCTCGGCGACCGCCTCGACGGCCAGGTCCACGTCGGCGAAGGCGTCGTACGACCCGGCCGGGGTGATCCGGTCCAGGATCTGCGCGGCGGCCTCGGCGGTCAGCCGGCCCTTGTCGACGGAGCGCGCGAGGGACTTGCCGATCCGGGCCTTGGCGGCCTGCGCCTTCTCCTCGCTGCGGGCGGCCAGCACGACCGCGTAGCCCGCCTTCGCGAACACCTCGACGATGCCGGAGGCCATCGTGCCGGAGCCCGCGACACCCACCGAGCGGACCTCGCGCCCGGCGGTGAGCGAGCCGCCCTCCGCCGGGGTCAGCGCGTCCGGCACGACCGTGGCGCTGCCCGGCGCCTCGTAGGTGTAGAAGCCGCGCCCGGACTTGCGGCCGGTCAGGCCCGCCTCGCTGAGCTGCTTGAGGATCGGGGCGGGGGCGTGCAGCCGGTCGCGGGACTCGGTGTACATCGCGTCCAGCACCGTACGGGCGGTGTCGATGCCGATCAGGTCCAGCAGGGCGAGCGGGCCCATCGGAAGGCCGCAGCCGAGCCGCATCGCCGCGTCGATGTCCTCGCGGGAGGCGTACCTGGCCTCGTACATCGCGGCGGCCTGGTTGAGGTAGCCGAAGAGCAGCCCGTCCGCGACGAACCCGGGGCGGTCGCCGACCGCGACCGGCTCCTTGCCCAGCTCGATCGCCAGGTCCGTGACCGCGGCGACGGCCTGCGGCGCGGTCAGCACCGAGGAGACGACCTCGACCAGCTTCATCGCCGGGGCCGGGTTGAAGAAGTGCAGGCCGAGCACGCGCTCGGGACGGGCCGAGTCGGCGGCCAGCCTGGTCACGGACAGGGCGTTGGTGCCGGTCGCGAGGATCGTCTCCGGGCGGACGATGCCGTCCAGCTCACGGAAGATCTGCTGCTTGATCTCGTACGACTCCGGGGCCACCTCGATGACGAGGTCGGCGTCGGCCGCCGCGCGCAGGTCGGTGGAGGTGCGGACCCGGGCCAGCGTCCCGGCGCGCTCCTCCTCGGTGAGCCGGCCGCGGGCCACGGCGCGGGAGGTGGCGGCCTCCAGGGCGGCGAGCGACCGCGTGGCCTGGGCCTCGCTGATGTCGATGCCGATCACCTCGCGGCCGGCCTTGGCGAGGACCTCGGTGATGCCGGTGCCCATGGTGCCGAGGCCGACGACGGCGATCGTCCTGAGCGGGGACAGCGGGCTGCCGGACTGGGGGGACAGGGGAGTGGCCATCGCGGGACTCCAGGAATGAGGGTGACGACGAGGAGCGCGCCGGGTGCGCCCGAGGGCGCACCACGGTGCGGAAAAGGAGTGCGGGTGTTGCCGGGCTGCGAGCGCACACGCCCGGTGCTGCCGGTGCCACGGGCGTGCACACGCCCGGGGAGCGGCGGAACTTCCGACCGGCTCTGTCCCGAAGCCGGGTCGTACTGCGGTACACACCGTGCACCGAACCGACCACGCTCGCGACGGCCGCGTCACCAAACCGTCGCCAGTGGAAGTGCGAGAGGGTTACTCGCTCGAATGAGCTTAACCGGCGGGTAACGAGCACGCTAGTCCCCGGACTTTGTGATCTGGCTCCCTCTGCCGGCGCAACCCCTCTACGCTGGTGCTCGTGGACGAAGAGTTGCGATCGCTCACAGAACGCTTACGGCAGGAGGCGGGCGGCTCGGCGGCGTTCGAGTGCCTGCTGGCCACCGCCGACCACGGCGAACTGGCGGAGGTCCTCACCGCTCCCGGACAGCCGCTGTGGGCCAGGGAACTGGCCGCGTTCCGCCTCGGCCTCGCGGGCGACCGGCGTGCCTTCGAGTCCCTGGTGCTGCTGCTCAACCACCGCGACCCGCCGCGCTGCGCCTCCGCCGCCCACGCCCTCGCCCGGCTCGGCGACCCGCGCACCGCCCGGGCGGCCGCCGCCCTCGCCACCAACGAACTGCGCGTCGCCTACGCCCTGCACCCGGTACGGCTGCTGGTCGCCCTGCGCGCCCCGGAGTCCGTGCCCGCGCTGATCACCACCCTGGAGCGGCGGCTGCGCCCGCACGACCCCTACCGGCGGGTCGCCCTCGCCTGTGTGGAGGGCCTGGGCGCGCTCGGCGACGCCCGCGCCCGGCGGGTGCTGAACGAGGCCCTGGCGCACCCGGCCCTCGCGGAGGCGGCGGTGCACGCGCTGGCGCGGATCCCGCGGCAGCGGGAGGCCAGGTGACGTCCGGTCAGTCCCGCAGGTCCCTGACGTACCGCACCTCGGGCACGGCCACGCCGTCCGCCTCGAAGGGCTCCTCGGCACCGTCCGGCCGGAACCCGGCGCGCTCGTAGAAGCGGCGGGCGGGGGAGTTGTCCCGCAGCACCCACAGGTACATGCGCGGATACGGGGAGCACTGCCCGACCGCCTCGGTCAGCAGGGCCCGCCCGATCCCGCCGCCGAGGTGGGCCGGGTCGACGTAGATCGCGTACAACTCGGCGTCCCCGGTGCGCGCCTCACCGTCCCGGTACGGCCCGTGCGCCGCCCAGCCGAGGATCTCACCGCCCCGCTCGGCGACCAGGTTCACCACCGAGCCGTCCCCCTGCGCGAAGCGGACCCGCCGCCGCTCGGCGTCCGCCGCGAGGCTGAGCCCGTCCAGGAAGGACCGGGGCACGATCCCCTGGTAGGCGTGGCGCCAGCCGCGTATGCGGATCTCCGAGACGCGCTCGCAGTCGGCGAGGGCCATCGGGCGGATGCGGGTGAGTCGGTCGTCCATGACGGCACCCTAGGGAGCGGCTCCGGCGCGCGCCCGTGATTATCCGCCCACCACCGCGATCGCCTCGCTCTCCGTCAGGCACTCCGGCGCCACCAGCCCGGCCACCCGCACGGCGGAGGACGCCGGAAGGCGGTCGTCGGGTCTGTGCGCGGGGCGGGCGCGCGGATCGCCGGTACGTGGACCGTGTCCGTGACGAAGTACGTCAGTTTCACGACGTCCGCGAAGCCGGCCCCGCTGCGGCCGGACAGCGGCCGCGGGTTCTCGAACACCCGCCGTGCCCGGACCGCCGGCTCGCGGGGGCGGCCCCGGCGGGGGCGGGGATCCGGGTCGGTTCACTCGTGGCTCCATCGCGGACCACCCCGCCGACAACGCCCCCGGTGTCTCCGCCGGGGTGGCTAGCGGCGGAAGCCCAGGAGGCCGTGCAGGGTGGAGCCGCGGGAGGAGGTCGACGCCGCCTTCCCCGTGAGCGGCTTCGGGTCGGGTGACTTCTCGCAGACCGCGTCGGCCGTACCGGCGCCGCGCGGCACCCTGCCGTCGGCCAGGTACGCGGAGAGGTACGTGTCCAGGCAGGCGTTGCCGCTCAGCGCGATGCCGTGGTTGCCGCCGCCCTCCTCGACCACCAGGCCGGAGCCGGCCAGCAGCCGGTGGGCCGTGACGGCGCCCGGGTAGGGGGTGGCCGCGTCGTCGGTCGCCTGGAACAGCAGCGCCGGCGGCAGCTTGCCGTTGGCGATGTCCACCGGCTGCAGCGGGCCGGTCGGCCAGAACGCGCAGGGCGCGTTGTACCAGGTGTTGTTCCAGGCCATGAAGGGTGCCTTGGCGTACACCTTCCAGGCGTCCGAGTTCCACCGGTTCCAGGTGCGCCGCCAGGGGGTGTCACGGCACTGCACGGCCGTGTAGACGCTGTAGCCGTTGTCGCCCGCGGCGTCCACGGCGCCGAAGTTCTCGTACGCCTTCACGAGCGGCCGGGTGTCCTGGTGGCGGACGTAGGCGGAGAAGGCGTCGGCGAGGTAGGGCCAGTAGCCGTTGTAGTAGCCGCCCGGGATGAAGGTGTCCTCCAGCTCGGCGGCGCCGATCTTGCCGCCGGCCGGTTTCCTCGCCAGCGCGGCCCGCATCGCGTACCACGCGGCCTCGACCTGCGCGGGGTCCTTGCCGAGCCCGTACGTGGCGTCGTACCTGGCGATCCACGCCATCAGCGCGCGGTGGCGGTCGTCGAAGGCGTAGTCCTGGCCCAGGTTGTCCTCGTACCAGACACCGGTCGGGTCGACGATCGAGTCCAGCACCAGGCGGCGGACCCGCTCGGGGTACAGCTTGGCGTAGACCGCGCCGAGGTAGGTGCCGTAGGAGTACCCGAAGTAGTTGATCTTCTTCGCGCCGAGGGCCTGCCGGATGGCGTCCATGTCGCGGACCGTGCTGACGGTGTCGATGTACGGCAGCACATCGGCGTACTTGCGGCCGCAGGCGGCGGCGAACGACTGCGCCCGCCTCAGGTTCGCCCGCTCCAGCGCGGGCGTGGCCGGCACGGTGTCCGGGCGTCCCGGTGCGAAGTGGCCGGGCACGCAGTCCAGGGCGGGGGTGCTCTTGCCGACCCCGCGCGGGTCGAAGCCGATGACGTCGTACTGGGCCGCCACGTTCCTGGGCAGCGCCGAGGCGACGAATCCGGCGAGCGCCAGCCCGCTGCCCCCGGGGCCGCCGGGGTTGACCAGCAGCGGGCCCTGGGACGTCCGCGCGGTGTGCGGGACCCGGGACAGGGCGAGCGTGATCTGCCGGCCCGACGGGTGCGCGTGGTCCAGCGGCACCTTCAGGGACGCGCACTGGAGCGCCGGGTACTCGGTCGTGCCGCACTTCTTCCAGGCGGCTTTCGCCGCCGGGGCGGACGGCGCCGACGAGGCCGGGGCGGTCGCCTGCGCGGGGACGGCCGTGACCGAACCCGCCACCACGGCTACGGCTGCGCACAGCACGGCTGCGCGTGTTCTCATGGGCCCTCCCGGGACGGAGGCGGCGACGAACCGTGAGGATCACGGTTCTCGCCGCATCGTCCCGGCAACGGGGACCCGTGGAACGCCTTCCGGCGATACTTGACCCAATTGGGTCGCGCGATGCCCTCGAACGCGCTCAGATGAGGGTGAGTTGGGTCGGCTCGGACACGGCCTCGGGTTCCGGCCGCGCCGGGCGGATCCGGCGGGCCGTGCCCGCGCGCGTGGGCCCTATGCCGTACTCCTGCGCCAGCTCGTGCACCTGACGGGTGATCCGGCGCTGGTACCACTTGGGCGCGTAGGCGCCCTCCGCGTACAGCCGCTCGTAGCGGCGCACCAGGTGCGGGTGGTGCTGCCCGAGCCAGGCCATGAACCACTCCCGGGCGCCCGGCCGCAGATGCAGCACCAGAGGGGTGACGGAGGTGGCGCCGGCCGCCGCGACCGCCCGGACCGTGGCCCGCAGTTGGGCCGGGTCGTCGCTCAGGAACGGGATCACCGGCGCCATCAGCACCCCGCAGCCGATGCCGTGCTCGCCGAGGGTGCGTACGACGTCCAGCCGGCGCTCGGGTGCCGGGGTGCCGGGCTCCACCGTGCGCCACAGCTCGGTGTCGAGGAAGCCGACGGAGACCGAGATGCCGATGTCCGTCACCTCGGCCGCCCGGGTCAGCAGGTCCAGGTCGCGCAGGATCAGGGTGCCCTTGGTGAGGATGGAGAAGGGGTTCGCGTGGTCGGTGAGGGCGGAGATGATGCCCGGCATCAGCCGGTAGCGGCCCTCCGCGCGCTGGTAGCAGTCGACGTTCGTGCCCATCGCGACGTGGTCGCCCTGCCAGCGGCGGGAGCCCAGCTGGCGGCGGAGCACCTCGGGGGCGTTCACCTTGACCACGATCTGGGTGTCGAAGCCGATGCCGGTGTCGAGGTCCAGATAGCTGTGCGTCTTGCGCGCGAAGCAGTACACGCACGCGTGCGTGCAGCCCCGGTAGGGGTTGACCGTCCACTCGAACGGCATGCGCGAGGCGCCCGGCACCCGGTTCAGCACCGACCGCGCCCGCACCTCGTGGAAGGTGATCCCGCGGAACTCGGGGGTGTCGAACGTCCGGGTGGTGACGGCGTCCGCGCCGAACAGCGCGGCATCGGCCGCCCGCCCGTGCTCGACGGGCTCCCCGGACGCCGCGGACTCGACGGTGAGGTTCTCCCAGCGCATGACGCCTCCTCGCTAGCACTGCCCACACAATAGAACATCTGTTCCCATGATCGTGCGGGCCTCGATTTGGGCGGCCGGGCGCCGGAATGGTTGGCTTGCCCCAACCCCGAGCAACCAGGTCCTGGAGGAACGCAATGGCGCAGGTCGAGGCCACTACGGAGCGGGTCGTCGCGGCGGACGCGGAGAAGGTGTTCGACGCCCTCGCCGACTACAGCGGCACGCGGCAGAAGCTGCTGCCCGAGCACTTCAGCGAGTACGAGGTGCGTGAGGGCGGCGACGGCGAGGGCACCCTCGTCCACTGGAAGCTCCAGGCCACCAGCAAGCGGGTGCGCGACTGCCTGCTGGAGGTCAGCGAGCCCACCGACGGCGAGCTGGTCGAGAGGGACCGCAACTCCACCATGGTCACCACCTGGCGCGTCACCCCGGCCGGCGAGGGCAGGTCCCGAGTCGTCGTCACCACCACCTGGAAGGGCGCCGGCGGCATCGGCGGCTTCTTCGAGAAGACCTTCGCGCCCAAGGGTCTCGGCCGGATCTACGACGCCGTGCTCGCGCGCCTCGCCGCCGAGGTCGAGAAGTAGCTCCAAGCCCCCGCCGGTGAAGGGGTGTTGTGCCCCTTCACCGGTTCGAGTGGATCTGCGCCCCAGCTCTGGCCGTGCCGTAACTCGCCGCAGTTGTTCGCAGTTGTCGCCTTACGCGGGAATTGTGACAGGTGTGACGAGGGGAGCGGTACGTGGGCGGGACGACTCTGGTGAAGCACGAGCCGGCCGTGGCACCGGCTGCGGTGGAGGCGACCGAGGGGACCGCCGCCGCAGCGCCGCCGTCGCCCGTACCCGCCGCCGAACTCGGGCCGCGCCGCGTGCGGCTGGTGTTCTTCGGGCTGATGCTCGCCCTGCTCCTGGCGGCGCTGGACCAGATGATCGTCGCCACCGCGCTGCCGAAGGTCGTCGGCGAGCTGCACGGCCTGGACAAGATGTCCTGGGCGATCACCGCCTACCTGCTCACCTCCACCATCGGCCTGCCCCTGTACGGCAAGCTCGGCGACCTGGTCGGCCGCAAGGGCGTCTTCCAGTTCGCCATCGCCGTCTTCGTCGTCGGCTCCGCGCTCGCCGGGCGGGCGCAGACCATGGACCAGCTGATCGCCTTCCGCGCGGTCCAGGGCGTCGGCGCGGGCGGACTCATGATCGGTGTACAGGCGATCATCGCCGACATCGTGCCGCCCCGCGAACGCGGCCGCTACATGGGTCTGATCGGCGCCGCCTTCGGCCTCGCCTCCGTGGCGGGCCCGCTGCTCGGCGGCTACTTCACCGACCACCTCTCCTGGCGCTGGTGCTTCTACATCAACGTCCCCTTCGGCCTGGTCACCTTCGCCGTCGTCACCGTCGTCCTGAAACTCCCGAAACCCACGGTCCGCGGGCGGCTCGACGTGCTCGGCGCGCTGCTGCTCGCCACCGCCTCCACCTGCCTGGTCCTGCTCACCAGCTGGGGCGGCACCGAGTACGCGTGGGACTCCCGGCAGATCCTCGGCCTCGGGGCCGGCGCCCTCGCCGCCACCGTCCTCTTCCTCGTCGCCGAGCGCTTCGCCACCGAACCCCTCATCCCGCTGCGGCTGTTCCGCGACTCCGTCTTCAACATCAGCGGCCTGGTGGGCCTCGTGATCGGCGTCGCCCTGTTCGGCGCAGCCAGCTACCTGCCCACCTTCCTGCAGATGGTCGACGGGGCCAGCGCCACCGAGTCCGGACTGCTGATGCTGCCCATGATGGCCGGCATCGTCGGTGCCTCGATCATCGGCGGACAGCTCATCAGCCACACCGGCCGCTACAAGATCTTCCCGGTGCTAGGCGGTGCCGTCTCCGTGGTCGGCATGTGGCTGCTGTCCCGGCTTCAGGAGGACACGCCCCGGCTGCACTACAGCATCTGGATGGCCGTCCTCGGCGCCGGCATCGGCCTGGTGATGCCCGTGCTGGTCCTCGCCGTGCAGAACTCCGTACGCCCGGCCGACCTCGGCACCGCCACCAGCGCCAACAACTACTTCCGGCAGATCGGCGGCAGCGTCGGCGCCGCCGTCTTCGGCACCCTCTTCGCCGACCGGCTCGCCGACTCCCTGCGCGAGGAGCTGCCTCCGCGCGCCGGCGCCCGGCTGCCCGCTGCCGACTCCATCACCCCGCAGCTCGTCCACGCGCTGCCCCCGGCGCTGCGCGACGCCTACATCCGCGCCTACGCCGACGCGATGCCCCGGATCTTCCTCTATCTCGTGCCGGTGCTCGTCCTCGGCCTGCTCATCGCCTTCTTCCTCAAGGAGAAACCACTGGTGTCCCACAACGCCCCCGCCGCCGACCAGGAGACCGCACCGGCCGGTGCCTCCATTCCACAGGCCCGCCTCCAGCCCCCGGCCGAGGGGACCCCCCTCTCGCACCGCTCGCCGTACCCCGCCGGGATCCCCGTCTGCGGCACGGTGCAGCACTCCGACGGCACGGTGGTGCCCCGAGCGGCACTCACCCTCATCGACGTCGCCGGACAGCAGATCGGCCGGGGCGCGAGCGGCGAGGACGGACGGTACGCGCTCAGCACGCCCGGCTCCGGGTCGTACGTGCTCATCGCCGCCGCCGGCGGCCACCAGCCGCAGGCCGTCTCCGTCACCGTCGGCGAACGGCCCGTCGAACTCGACGTCGTCCTCGGCGGCGCCGGACGTCTCGCGGGCAGCGTCCTCACCGCCGACGGCAGCCCCGTGCGGGACGCCACCGTCACCCTCACCAACGTGCACGGCGAGGTCGTCGCCGCCACCCGCAGCGGCCGCGAGGGCGGCTACGTCATCACCGAGCTGGTCGCCGGCGAGTACACGCTCGCCGCCAGCGCCCCCGCCTTCCGGCCCGCCGCGCTGCCCGTCACCGTGCAGGCCTCCCGGGAGACCCGGCAGAACGTCGAACTCGCGGGCGGCGCCGTACTCAAGGGCACCGTCCGGGCGACCGGCGGCCGCCCCGTGGAGGACGCCCGCGTCACGCTCCTCGACGCCGCCGGCAACGTCGTCGACACCCTCACCACCGGACCCGACGGAACGTTCCGGTTCGTGGACCTCTCCTCCGGCGAGTACACCGTCATCGCCGCCGGTTACCCGCCGGTCGCCACCGTGCTGCAGGTCGCGGGCGGTGGCCGCACCGAACGGGACCTGCAACTGGGGCACGAGGACTGAGGAGCAGACCGGGAGGTGGCGCCCGCGCGGCGCCGGGCTGCGCGCCGGGGCGATGAGGTGAAATCAATTCCAGGATTGCCCCACATCGCCACCGGCCGCAGCCGTACCGTAGTGGCGGCGGCACAGATCGTTTGCGAACAGCCATGGGGAGAGAGGGCCTGGCCATGGACCGTGGCAGCGAGCGGGACACAGCTCCCGGGCGCGGTGCCGGCGACACCGCGGCGGGCCGGATTCCGCTGGCCGTGGTCGTCGTCGACCGCGCCGGCCTGGTGTCCCACTGGAGCAGTGGCGCGCGGCGGCTGTTCGGCGTGGGCCGGGAGAATGCCGTCGGGCGTCCCGCGGCGGACCTGCTGCCGGTCTCCGGCGCCCTCCCCGAGGACCTGAGCGGCGACCCGATGCCGGACGCCTACGAGGGGTACGACGGACTCGGCCCCGACCTGGAGTCCTCGCTCGGCGGTCACAGCGCCTACGCCACGGCCGGCCGCGCCCGCATCTTCCCGCACCGGCAGGAGCCGGACGGCGAGCGGCTCGACGTGCTCTGGTGGGCCTACCCGCTCATCGGCCCCGGCCCCTCCCGGCTGCTCGTGCTGGCCGCCGACGCCACCCTGCTGCGCGACGAGCGCGGCTACGACGACGAGACCGCCGAACGCATCTCGCCCGGCTTCGCCCGCCACACCGAACTGCCCGCCTCCGACGAACTGGAACGGCGCCTGCCCGAGATCCTGCCCAGCATGGGCCCGGGGCTCAGCGGCCGCATCGTCTCCCAGATCCTCGAACTGGGCTACCCCGTCCTGGAGTTCAGCCAGTTCGACCGGGTGCCCGTGACCCCGTACTGGGGTGTGCCGCGCCGCCCGGGACGCATGCGCACCGAGGCCGTCGTACCGCAGGAGCGGGCGCCGGCCGCCCTGGTCCCGGCCGGCGCCGAACAGGACCTCGAGTACGCCGCCGTACGCGAACGGCTCGAGTTCCTCAACGAGGTCAGCTCCCGCATCGGCTCCTCCCTCGACCTCGGCGAGACCATCCGCGAGGTCACCAGCGCCGCGGTCCCCCGGTTCGCCGACTTCGCCGGCACCCACCTGCGCGCCGCGGTGCTGGCAGGCGAGGGCTTCCCCGACGGCCCGCCGGACGCCAGCACCGTGATGTTCCGCGTGTGGGTCGAGCACAACGACGAACCGGGCCGCTGGGACGACACCGTGCCCGTCGGCGAGGCCTTCGCGTTCCCCGAACACACCCCGTTCTACCAGTGCATGGTCACCGGTGAACCGGTCCTCGTCCCGAGGGTCACCCAGGAGCTGTCCGAGCGCATCTCCGGCGAGTTCGAGAAGCGCGACCTCAGGCCGCTCATCGGCGGCCGTTCCCTGCTGATCGTCCCGCTCAAGGCGCGCAACGTCGTCCTCGGCTTCATGGTGCTGATGCGCCGCCCCGACCGCCCGGCGTTCGACGACATGGACCGCACCACCGGCGCCGAACTCGCCGCCCGCGCGGGCCTCGTGCTGGACAACGCCCGCATGTACACCTACCAGGAGAACGTCGCCGACACCCTCCAGGACAGCATGCTGCCGCAGGTGACCCCGCGGATGGCCGGGTGCGACATCGCCACCCGCTATCTGCCCGGCACCCGGCTCGGCCGGATCGGCGGCGACTGGTTCGACGCCATCAAACTGCCCGGCTCGCGCACCGCCCTGGTGGTCGGCGACGTCATGGGCCACGGCCTCAACTCGGCCGCGATGATGGGACAGCTGCGCACCGCGGTGCAGACCATGGCCGCCATGCAGACCCCGCCCGACCAGCTGCTGCGCAACCTCGACGACCTGGCCCGCAGGCTCGGCGACAACTACCTCGCCACCTGCCTGTACGCGGTCTACGACCCGATCCGCGGCGAGCTGACCCTCGTCAACGCCGGACACATCCCGCCGGTCCTGGTGCGCGCCGAGGACGGCAGCAGCGAGCTGCTCGACCTGCCCACCGGCGCCCCCATAGGCGTCGGCGGTGTCCCCTTCGAGGCCGTCCGCGTCAAGGTCGCGCCCGGCGACCGGCTGGTGCTGTGCACCGACGGTCTGGTCGAGGTGCGCGGCTCCGACATCGGCGAGGGCCTGGCCGCGCTCTGCGAATCGGCCGCGCACCCCGCGGCCTCGATGGACGACGCCTGCGACACCATCATCCGGGCCCTCAACACACGCGGCGGCCGCAAGGACGACGTCGCCCTCCTCATGGCCCGGCTCAACGGCATCCCCGACGAGCACGTCGCCGAATGGCGGCTCGACGCCGACCCGCGCGAGGTGGCCCGGGCCCGCCGCCTGGTCCGCGAACGGCTCCTGAAGTGGGGCCTGCCCCAGGCGGTGGAAACGGCTGAACTGCTGGTCAGCGAGGTCGTCACCAACGCCGTCCGGCACGCCGGGAGCGACCGGATCGGACTGCGCGTGGTCCGCACCGACGCCCTGCTGTTCGAGGTCACCGACGACGAACCCGCCCTGCCCGTCATGGTCAGCGCCGGCCCCTCCGACGAGTCGGGCCGCGGACTGCGCGTGGTCAGCCGGCTCGCCCGGGAGTGGGGCGCCGGCGCCGCCGGACACCGCAAGACCGTCTGGTTCGAGCAGGCCATCACCGGATAGCACCGAACAGGGGGCGTGCAACCTTCCTGTGCGCGTCCCGGCACGGCCGGGCGCCCGTACGTCTCGTGAAGGTGGCCGCCCGCCCCTTGCCGAACCCGGCGCCGTCGCGATATCCCGATCACGGAACCGACCGTGGGGAGATCGCATGAACGTCTCGGACAACTACCGCAGCGCCTGGGAGAGTTACTGGAGCGAGACCTCCGACGCCCCGGGTGAGGCGATCTGGGACTCCGACGCCTCCCTGACCGCCGAACCGCACAGCGAACTGCTCCTGCCGTACGCGGACCCGGCCCGCACCATCGTCGACCTCGGCTGCGGCAACGGCACCCAGACCCGCTACCTCGCGACCCGGTTCTCCCGCGCCGTCGGCGTCGACCTCTCGCACGCCGCCGTCGAGCACGCCCGCCGCGCCAAGAACGGCGACACCGTGGAGTTCCAGCAGCTCGACCTCACCGACACCCAGGCCGTACGCGCCCTGCACGACCGGCTCGGCGACAGCAACGTCTACATGCGGGCCGTCATCCACCAGAGCGAACCGGCCGCCCGCCCCGCCGTGGCCGCCGCCGTCGCCGAGATCCTCGGCACCGAGGGCCGGGCGTTCGTCGTCGAACTCACCTCCGGCTCCCGGGACGTGCTCAAGCGTGCCGCGTCCGAGCCGGGCGGCCCGGGGCCCAAGCTCCAGCGTGTCTTCCACCACGGGCTCAAGCCCGCCGACGCCGACGACGAGGAGATCCCGCGCCTGTTCGCCCAGGCGGGCCTGAAGATCCTCGCCGACGGCGAGACGGCCCTGCCGCAGACCGAGTACCTGACGGACGGCACCCGCATCGACCTGCCGGCGCGCTGGTTCGTCCTGGCCGGGAGGTGACCGGAGCCTGAGGCCGCGCACCGGCGCGCGGGGCGGGGCGGCGACCACAGCCACCCGCCCCGCCGGCGTCACCGGAAAACGCGCTGCTCGCCGTGATCCTGCTGGGGCGGCCCGCCCCGGCCGAGGAGGCCGTGCGCCAGGACATGCGCTGCGCCGGTCGCCACCGCTCACCGGCTGCCTGCCGTACCGCACGTCGCCGGGCGCGGGCACTTCGAGATCCGGGTCCGGCGGGAGAGCGGCCGGTAGCGGTCCGTTTCGCAAGGGGCGGGGTCGTAGCCTGTCCGCTCCTCGACGCGTAACGTGACGCAGCATGAAGATCCTCATCAGTGCCGACATGGAGGGGGCCACGGGCGTGACCTGGCCGGCCGACGTGCTGCCGGGAACGCCGCAGTGGGAGCGGTGCCGGTCGATGTTCACCTCCGACGTGAACGCCGCCGTGGAGGGCTTTTTCGACGGCGGCGCCGACCAGGTGCTCGTCAACGAGGCCCACTGGACCATGCGCAATCTGCTGCTGGAGCGGCTCGACGATCGGGCCGAGATGCTCACCGGGCGGCACAAGGCGCTGTCCATGGTGGAGGGCGTGCAGCACGGCGACGTCGACGGCATCGCGTTCATCGGCTACCACGCGGGCGCCGGCATGGAGGGCGTCCTCGCCCACACCTACCTCGCCAACCAGATCACCGGGGTCTGGGTGAACGACGTCCGCGCCAGCGAGGGTCTGCTCAACGCGCACGTCGTCGCCGAGTACGGCGTTCCCGTCGTGCTCGTCACCGGTGACGACCTGGCCTGCGAGGACGCGCTCGGGTACGCCCCGGAGGCACTGAAGGTCGCCGTCAAGGACCATGTGTCGCGGTACGCGGCCGTCTGCCGCACCCCGGCCCGCACCGCGGCCGACATCCGCGCCGCCGCCAAGGAGGCCGCACAGCTGGCCGTCCGACACGAGCCCGTGCAGGCGGGGCCGTTCACGGTCGCCGTGGAGTTCGATGCCGAGCATCTGGCGATGGCCGCGACCGTCGTCCCCGGGGTCGCGCGGATCGGGGAGCGCAAGGTGGCCTACACCAGCGCCGGCATGTACGAGGGGATCAGAACGTTCAAGGCGGTCACCACGATCGTCTCTGCCGCCGTGGAGGAGCAGTATGGCTGACCAGCAGGCCCTGGACGAGGTCGTGGAGTTCACCTCCGGCCTGATCCGGATCGACACCACCAACCGGGGCGGCGGGGACTGCCGGGAGCGGCCCGCCGCCGAGTACGCGGCCGAGCGGCTGGCCGGGGCGGGCCTCGACCCGCTGCTGCTGGAGCGGACACCGGGCCGGACCAACGTCGTCGCCCGGATCGAGGGCACCGACCCGTCCGCCGACGCGCTGCTGGTGCACGGCCATCTCGACGTGGTGCCCGCCGAGGCCGACGACTGGAGCGTGCACCCGTTCTCCGGCGAGGTCCGGGACGGAGTCGTGTGGGGGCGGGGCGCCGTCGACATGAAGAACATGGACGCGATGATCCTGGCGGTCGTCCGGTCCTGGGCCCGGCAGGGCGTACGGCCCCGCCGGGACCTCGTCATCGCGTTCACCGCCGACGAGGAGGCCAGCGCCGAGGACGGCTCCGGCTTCCTCGCCGACCGGCACCCGGAGCTGTTCGAGGGCTGCACCGAGGGCATCAGCGAGTCCGGCGCCTTCACCTTCCACGACGGCGCCGGCCGGCAGATCTACCCGATCGCCGCGGGGGAGCGGGGCACCGGCTGGCTGAAGCTCACCGCGCGCGGCCGGGCCGGGCACGGCTCCAAGGTGAACAAGGAGAACGCGGTGACCCGCCTCGCCGCGGCCGTCACCCGCATCGGCGAGCACGAGTGGCCGCTCCGGCTCACCCCGACCGTGCGGGCCGCGCTCACCGAACTCGCCGCCCTGTACGGCATCGACGCCGACCTCAGCGACGTCGACCGGCTGCTGGAGAAGCTCGGCCCGGCCGCCAAGCTGGTCGAGGCGACCGTCCGCAACAGTACGAACCCGACCATGCTGGACGCCGGCTACAAGCTGAACGTGATCCCCGGGGAGGCGGTCGCCTTCATCGACGGACGCTATCTGGCAGGGGCCGAGGAAGAGTTCCGCGCCACCCTCGACCAGCTGACCGGCCCGGACGTGACCTGGGAGTTCGAGCACCGAGAGGTGGCCCTGCAGGCGCCGGTCGACTCGCCGACGTACGCGAGGATGCGGGCCGCCGTCGAGGAGTTCGCGCCCGACGGGCACGTGGTGCCGTACTGCATGTCCGGCGGCACGGACGCCAAGCAGTTCTCCCGGCTAGGCATCACGGGGTACGGTTTTGCCCCGCTGAAGCTGCCCGAGGGACTCGACTACCAGGCGCTGTTCCACGGCGTGGACGAGCGCGTGCCGGTGGAGGCCCTGCACTTCGGCGTGCGGGTGCTCGACCGCTTCCTGCGGACGGCCTAGACGATGGGGGACGAGGTGCTGAAGTCGGCATACGGTTCCTGGCCGTCGCCCATCGACGCGGCGCTGGCCGCCGCGCACGACGGGCGACCGGAGTGGGTGGGATTCGTCGGGGACGAGGTGTGGTGGACCGAGCCACGGCCCGCCGAGGGCGGGCGGCGGGCGCTGGTGCGCCGGACGGCCGCCGGCACCGAGGAGTCGGTGCTGCCGGAGCCGTGGAACGTACGCAACCGGGTCATCGAGTACGGCGGCCGGCCCTGGACCGGGGTGGTGCGGGACGGCGGGCCCCTGGTGGTGTTCACGCACTTCGCCGACCAGCGGCTGTACCGGTACGAGCCCGGTGGCGAGCCGCGCCCGCTGACCCCGCTCTCGCCGGTGGGCGGCGGACTGCGCTGGGCGGAGCCGCAGGTGGACCTCGCCCGCGGTGAGGTGTGGTGCGTGCTGGAGGAGTTCACCGGGGACGGGCCGGACGACGTGCGGCGCGTCCTGGCCGCCGTACCGCTGGACGGCTCGGCCGCCGAGGACCGTGCCGCCGTGCGCGAACTCACCGGCGGCCGGCACCGGTTCGTCACCGGCGCCCGGCTCTCGCCCGACGGCCGCCGGGCCGCCTGGCTCGCCTGGGACCATCCGCGGATGCCGTGGGACGGTACCGAGCTGCTCGTCGGCGAGGTCGGTGCCGACGGCACACTGCACACGGTCCACACGGTGGCGGGCGGACCGGACGAGGCCGTCGCACAGGCCGAATGGTCCGCGGACGGCCGGCTCGTGTACGCGAGCGACCGCAGCGGCTGGTGGAACCTGTACCGGGACGGCACCCCGCTGTGCCCGCGTGAGGAGGAGTTCGCCGGCCCGCTGTGGAAGCTGGGCCTGACCTGGTTCGCGCCGCTGGACAACGGGCTCATCGCGGTCGTCCACGGCCGGGGGGCGACCGCGCTCGGGATACTGGACCCGGAGTCCGGCGAGGTCGTCGACGCCGTCGGGCCCTGGACCGAGTTCGCGTCCACGCTCGCGGTGCACGGCGAACGGGTCGTCGCGGTCGGCGCCGGCCCGCGCACCGCCTGCGAGGTGGTCGAGCTGGACACCCGCGGCGGACGCGCCCGGGCGATCGGCGCCCGGCACCACGACCCCGTCGATCCCTCCTACTACCCCGAACCGCAGATACGGGTCTTCACCGGCCCCGACGGCCGCGAGGTGCACGCCCACGTCTACCCGCCGCACCACCCCGGGCGGACCGCGGCCGACGGCGAACTGCCGCCGTACGTCATCTGGGCGCACGGTGGCCCCACCAGCCGGGTGCCGCTCGTGCTGGACCTGGAGATCGCCTACTTCACCTCCCGGGGCATCGGCGTCGTGGAGGTCAACTACGGCGGCTCCACCGGATACGGCCGCGCCTACCGGGAGCGGCTGCGCGAGCAGTGGGGCGTGGTCGATGTCGAGGACTGCGCGGCCGTCGCCCGTGCCCTCGCCGACGAGGGCACCGCGGACCCCGCCCGGCTCGCGATCCGGGGCGGCAGCGCGGGCGGCTGGACCACCGCCGCCTCGCTGACCACGACCGACCTCTACGCCTGCGGCACGATCATCTACCCGGTCCTGGACCTGGCCACCTGGGGCCCGGGGGAGACCCACGACTTCGAGTCCCGCTACCTGGAGTCGCTGATCGGGCCCCGTGACGAGGTGCCGGCCCGGTACGCCGAGCGGTCGCCGACCGCCCACGCCGACCGGCTCACCGTGCCCTTCCTGCTGCTCCAGGGTCTGGACGACGTCATCTGCCCGCCCGCCCAGTGCGAACGCTTCCTCGCCCGGATCGAGGGCCGGGGTGTGCCGCACGCCTACCTCACCTTCGCGGGGGAGGGGCACGGGTTCCGGCGGGCCGAGACGATGATCCGCGCCCTGGAGGCGGAGCTGTCCCTGTACGCCCAGGTGTTCGGACTGAGCCCGACGCCGGAGATCCCGAAGGTGGAGTTGGGCACGTGAAGGAACTGGTGCGCCCGGCCCGGCTGGCCCCCGGGGCGCGGGTGGCGGTCGTCGCCCCCAGCGGGCCGGTGCCCGAGGAACGGCTGCAGGCGGGGCTCGACGTGCTGCGCGGCTGGGACCTCGACCCGGTGGCCGGGCCCCATGTCCTGGACCGGCACGGCGAGTTCGGCTATCTGGCCGGTACGGACGCCGACCGTGCCGCCGACCTGCAGAACGCCTGGTGCGACCCTGCCGTGGACGCGGTGCTGTGCGCCCGTGGCGGGTACGGGGTGCAGCGCATGGTCGACCTGCTCGACTGGGAGGCGATGCGGGCGGCCGGGCCGAAGGTGTTCGTCGGCTTCAGCGACATCACCGTCCTGCACGAGGCCTTCGCCACCCGCCTGGGGCTCGCCACGCTCCACGGGCCGATGGCGGCCGGCATCGACTTCGTCAAGAACGCGCGGGCCCAGGAGCACCTGCGGGCCACGCTGTTCGCCCCCGAAACGGTCCGCACCATCGCCTCCGGCGGTACACCGCTGGTGACCGGCCGGGCCCGGGGCGTCACCCTCGGCGGCTGTCTGAGCCTGCTCGCAGCGGAACGCGGCACCCCGCACGCCCGTGCCTCGGCGAGCGGCGGACTGCTGTGCCTGGAGGACGTGGGCGAGGAGACGTACCGGCTCGACCGCTATTTCACCCAGCTGCTGCGCGCGGGCTGGTTCGACGGCGTGCGCGGTGTGCTGCTCGGCTCCTGGGAGAGCTGCGGCGACTACGCCGAGGTGCGCCCCCTGCTGGCCGACCGGCTCGGCGCGCTCGGCGTTCCGGTGGTGGAGGACTTCGGGTTCGGCCACTGCGCGGGCGCGCTCACGATCCCCTTCGGGGTCGCGGCCGAACTCGACGCCGGCACCGCCACGCTGACCCTCGACCAGCCGGCGCTGCGCTGACGCCGTAGGCTGACCGGATGCCGCACACCCCCGCTCCCTACCTCGCCGAAGGCCCCCGCGTGGCCATCCGTCACTTCACCGCCGGGGACGGCCCCGAGTTCACCGCGCGGGCCCGGGAGAGCAAGGACCTGCACCGGCCGTGGCTGTTCCCGCCGGACACCGAAGAGGCCTACGCCGCCTACGCGGGCCGGCTGATCGAGGACCCGGCCAAGGCCGGCTTCCTGGTGTGCGAGAAGGACAGCGGGGACATCGCCGGGTTCATCAACATCAACAACATCGTCCGGGGCGGCTTCCAGTGCGGCGCCCTCGGTTACGGAGCCTTCGCGCACGCCGCCGGACGCGGGCTGATGCGCGAGGGCCTGGACCTGGTGATCGGCTACGCGTTCGGACCGCTGGGGCTGCACCGGCTGGAGATCAACGCACAGCCCGGGAACACCGCCTCCATCGCCCTCGCCCGGGGCGCCGGATTCCGGTTGGAGGGCTTCTCACCGAACATGATCCACGTCGACGGAGCCTGGCGCGACCACGAACGCTGGGCGCTCACCACCGAGATGAGGCCCGGCGGCTGAGCGCCTTTGCGTAATCCTGACCGGCAGCTCCCCTGGCCGAGTCCCGCGACGGCGGGTTCCATGGTCGTCGTGACGAGGATCCGACGTGAGGTACTGACGCTGCCCGCCGCGCCGTTGGGGCCCGACAACCCCCTGCCCCCACTGCGCCCGCTCGACGAGGTCCACCGCATCGACGACCGGGACCGGGGTGAACTGCCGAGGGACATGGCCCGGCAACTCGGCTGGGAGCCGCTGCACAGCCTGCTGCCGGTACGGATCCGTGACGGCTACGGCAGGACCCGCGAACCCCGCTCCCTCGACGCGCTGGTGATCGAGAACGACCGGCTGCGCGCCACCGTCCTGCCCGGCCTCGGCGGCCGGATCGCCTCCCTGCTCCACCTGCCCACCGGACGCGAACTCCTCTACCGCAACCCGGTGTTCCAGCCCGCGAACTTCGCCCTCAACGGCGCCTGGTACTCCGGTGGCATCGAATGGAACATCGGCGCCACCGGCCACACCACCCTCTCCTGCGCCCCGCTGCACGCCGCCCGCGTCCCCGCCCCGGACGGCGGCGAGATGCTGCGTCTGTGGGAGTGGGAGCGGCTGCGCGACCTGCCCTTCCAGGTCGACCTGTGGCTGCCGGAGGGCTCCGACTTCCTCTACGTCGGCGTCCGGATCCGCAACCCGCACGAACGGCCCGTGCCCACCTACTGGTGGTCCAACACCGCCGTACCCGAGGACCGCCGGATCCTCGCCCCTGCCGAGGAGGCCTGGCTCTTCGGCTACGAACGCCGGCTGCGCCGGGTGCCCGTCCCGTCGTACGACGGCACCGACCGCAGCTACCCGCTGGGCAGCCCCTGCGCCGCCGACTACTTCTACGAGGTCCCCGACGGCCGCCGGCGCTGGGTCGCCGCGCTGGACGCGGACGGGCACGGGCTGGCGCAGACCTCCACCGACGTGCTGCGCGGCCGCAAGCTCTTCGTGTGGGGCAGCGGGCCCGGCGGCCGCCGCTGGCAGGAGTGGCTGACCGAGCCCGGCACCGGCGGCTACTGCGAGATCCAGGCCGGGCTCGCCCGCACCCAGCTCGAGCACGTCCGGCTGGAACCGGAGAGCGAAGTGTCCTGGCTGGAGGCGTACGGCCCGCTCGACGCGCCGCCCGACGGCGCATGGGCCCAGGCCGTCCGGGGCGCCGAGGAGCGGCTGGAGTCGGCACTGCCCCGGGCCCGCGTCGAGGAGGCGTACACCGCCTGGCGACCGAGCGCCGACACCGAACCCGGCGAGACCCTGGCCGTCGGCTCCGGCTGGGGAGCGCTGGAGGTCCTGCGCGCCGACTGGAAGCTGCCGGGTACGCCGTTTCCCGAGTCCACCCTCGGCGAGGAGCAGGCGCCGTGGCGGGAGCTGCTGCGCACCGGCTCCCTGCCCGAGCCGCGCCGGGTACGGCCGCCCGGTGAGACCCTGGTCGCCCCGCACTGGCGGGACATGCTGGAGACCGCGCCGGCCACCCCGCACACCGAGTACCACCTCGGTGTCGCCCAGTGGCACGCCGGTGACCGCGCGCAGGCGGTCCGCAGCTGGGAACGCGCCCTCCCGCTCGCGCCCTCCCAGTGGCCGCTGCTGCGCTGCCTGGCCGTCGCCGACCAGGAGGCCGGCCACCACGAGCGGGCCGCCGAACGGTACGCGGACGCCTTCGACGACCTGTGCCGCGAACGCAGGGACGACGGCGCCACCTGGACGGCCGCCGTGGCGGCGCTCGGCCGGGAGAGCCTCCAAGCGCTGCTCCGCGTCGGGCGCACGGCGCAGGCACGGGCCGTGTGGGACCGGCTGCTGCCCGCCGTCCGGCAGCGCGGAAGGTTCCGGTTGCTGCAGGCCGAGCTGCTGCTCGCCGAGGGCCATGCCGCGCGGGCGAGGGCCGTCTTCGACGAGGGCTTCGAGGTCGCCGACCTCAGAGAGGGCGCGGACGTGATCGGCCGGCTGTGGGCCCGCCTCGGCGACGGGCCCCTGCCGGCCCGCTACGACTTCCGGATGCGACCGGACGCGGTCTGAGCACTCCCGGCGCTTCCGCCTCGGCCGCGCTGGTCCACGTACTCGAACACCGACCCGTCCGGATGCATCGCGAGCAGATTGCGGCCCACCGGTGTCGGCACCGGCCCCGCGACGATCCGGGCGCCCAGCTCGGTCAGCAGCCGGTGGGCCTCGTCCACGTCCTTCACGGCGATCGTCGCCGTCACCTTGCGCAGGATCTCCAGTTCCGGCTCCGGGCCGCTCATCAGCAGGAAGGAGCCGATCGCGGCGACCCGGACCCCGCCGCGGTCGAAGCGCAGCGCTCTGCCGCCCGCCAGACGTTCGTAGAAGGGGATCGCGGCTTCGAGGTCGTCGACGCAGATGCGCAGCGAGGCGCCCAGAATCTCCATACGGCCGAGCCTAGTTGGGACGCACCCGGTGGCGCAGCGGCCCCGGCGTTACCCGCTGTGTCCGGCGGGTACCCGCACGGTATGGACCGTTTGGATCACCTGGAACATCTGGACAAGCACCTCGTCGAAGAGCTGGCACAGGTGGCACGCGAGACGGTACGCGACGAACTGCGTGAGCAGAGCCGCAAGCAGCGCCGCACCGCGATGCTCTACGCCGCCTCCGGTGCCGCCGCCCTCTACGCGGGCGGCGCGGTGGCGCTCGCCGTGGGCCTCGCCCTGGCCATCGGCCTGCCCGGCTGGGCGGCCGCACTGATCACGGCGGCGATCCTCGGCACGGTGGCCTATGTGCTGCGCGGCGCCGCCCACCCCAGGCACAGCCGTCCGTCGCCTCCGGCGCACGTCGTCGGCGGCACCGCGCCGGGCGCCCCGCCGAGCGGACTCGGCATGCCGTATCCGCCGATGCCCTCCGGAGCCCCGCCCCGCCCGGACATCGACCCGGACGTCCCCCACCACAGGGCCTGACGACCGGGAGACGTCCGCACCACCCCTGCCCCGGCCACGCAGCGGCGCGGCCGGGGCGATCGCGCGTACGCGGCGCCCGGGTTCCTTCCGGCCGACGCCGGCGGCAACCGACCCGGGGGGCGCGGGGACCGCTCGACCAGCCGCACAGCGCCCGCACCCGACGACGCGTCGGAAGCCGCCGGCCCCTCATCCGGCGAGCTGCGGCAGCACCTTCGTGCGGTAGAAGTCGAAGAACCCGCGCTGATCCGCCCCGATCTGATTCACGTACACCCGGTCGAACCCCGCGTCGGCGAACGCCCGCAGCGCCGAGACATGCTCGTCCACGTCGTCCCCGCACACCGACTTCTCCCGCACCATGTCCTCCGTGACCAGCTCGTGCAGCTGCTCGAAATGGCGTGGCGAGGGCAGCACCTGGCCCATCTCGCCGGGCAGCAGCTCGTTGTACCAGAGCTTGTGCACCGTACGGACGCACTCGTCGCGGTCGGTGCCGTAACAGACCTTCGTGCCGCCGCTGACCAGCTTGGCTCCGCCGCCGCCCTTGCGGAAGCGGGTGACCATCTCCTCCTCCGGCATCATCGTGATGTAGCCGTCGCCCACGCGGGCGGCGAGCGCCGTGGCCTTGGGGCCGAAGCCGGAGATGTCGATCGGCACCGGCTCGTCCGGCACGGTGTAGAGGCGGGCGTTCTCCACGGTGTAGTGCGTGCCGTGGTGGTTGACCTCCTCGCCGGTGAACAGCCGGCGCATCACCTGGATCGCCTCCTCCAGCATCTCCAGGCGCACGTGCAGCGGCGGCCACCGGTCGCCCAGGATGTGCTCGTTCAGCGCCTCGCCGGTGCCGACGCCGAGCCGGAAGCGGCCCCCGGTCATCACCGCGCTCGTCGCCGCGGCCTGCGCCACCACCGCCGGGTGCATCCGCACGGTCGGGCAGGTCACCGCCGTCTCGATGGGCAGGGACACCGCCTCCGACAGCGCGCCGATCACCGACCACACGAAGGCGCTCTGGCCCTGCGCGTCGTTCCACGGGTGGTAGTGATCGGAGATCCACAGCGCCTGGAATCCGGCCTGCTCGGCCATCCGGGCCTGTTCGATCAGGGAGGCGGGATCGTGCTCCTCGCTCGCCAGGAAATAGCCGTACTCGGGCATGGCAGGCACCTCCGCGCGGGGCCGCTGGGTCCGTGTGATCCGGTCGCGGGCCGGGTTACCGGGGGGCGACCGGGCGAAACGCCGCTCCGGGCGGTGCGTCGAGCCCGCGGCGTTCGGGTGCTGGGCCCGGCGTACGGGTGACCCGCCCGGCGTTTGGGTGCCCCGGCCCCGGTTACGCGGAAAGCCTCGGACGAACACCGCCGGAGGCGCACCGTGAGCCGACCCCACGTCGTGATCGTCGGCGCCGGTTTCGCCGGGTACCGGGCTGCCCGCACCCTGGCCCGCCTCACCCGGAACCAGGCCGACGTCACCTTGCTGAACCCGACCGACTACTTCCTGTACCTGCCCCTGCTGCCCCAGGTGGCCGCCGGTGTCCTCGAGGCCCGCAGGGTCACCGTGTCGCTGCCCGGCACCCTGCGCGGGGTCCGGCTGGTGCTCGGCGAGGCCGATCGGGTCGACCTCGACGGCCGCACCGTCCACTACACCGACCCCGAGGGCGGCCCGGGCACCCTCCGCTACGACCGGCTGGTGCTGGCCGTGGGCAGCGTCAACAAGCTGCTGCCCATTCCCGGCGTCGCCGAGCACGCGCACGGGTTCCGCGGGCTGCCCGAGGCGCTGTACCTGCGCGACCACGTGACCCGGCAGGTGGAGCTCGCCGCGGCGGACGACGACCCGGGGACGAGGGCCGCCCGGTGCACCTTCGTCGTCGTCGGCGCCGGTTACACCGGCACCGAGGTGGCCTCTCACCTGCAGATGTTCACCGACCGGCTGGTCCGCCGGAGCCCGCTGCCGGGCGGCCTGCGCCCCCGCTGGATCCTGCTGGACGTGGCGCCGCGTGTGCTGCCGGAGATGGACGAGCGGCTGTCCCGCACGGCCGACCGGGTGCTGCGGGCCCGCGGCGTGGATGTGCGGATGGGGACCTCGGTGAAGGAGGCCACCCACGACGGGGTGCTGCTCACCGACGGGGAGTTCGTCACCTCCCGGACCCTGGTGTGGTGCGTGGGCGTACGGCCCGATCCGCTGGTGGAGGGAGTCGGGCAGCCGCTGGAGCGGGGGCGGCTGATCGTCGACCCGTTCCTGCGGCTGCCGGGCCGCTCGCAGGTGTTCGCCTGCGGGGACGCGGCCGCCGTACCCGACCTGCGGCGTCCCGGGGAGTTCACCGCGATGACGGCCCAGCACGCCTGGCGGCAGGGCCGGGTGGCCGGGGAGAACGTGGCCGCCTCGCTCGGCCTCGGCCGGCGCCGGCGCCCGTACCGCCACCGCGATCTCGGTTTCGCCGTCGACCTGGGCGGGGTACGGGCCGCCGCCAACCCGCTCGGCATCCCACTGTCCGGTCCGGCGGCCGGGGTGGTCACCCGTGGCTACCACCTGGCCGCGCTGCCCGGCAACCGGGTGCGGGTCGCCGCCGACTGGCTGCTGGACGCCGTCCTGCCGCGCCAGGGCGTCCAGTTGGGTCTCGTACGGGCGTGGTCGGTACCCCTGGACACGGCCTCCCCGGAGCTGGCGCGGGTACCGGGCGGCCCCGGCCGGGTGGGGGAGGGAGCGGGCACGGGCGCGGCCCCCGGGGCGCCCCCGGCGTCCGATGCCGGTCCCGACGGGAAGGAGGCGAACCCATGACGAAGCAGCCGAACCAGAAGCACCCGAATCAGAGGCAACCGGACCAGAGGCAACCGAACCGGCGGGACGCGGGCGCCGCGAGCGACCAGCCCGGCCGGGAACCCGCGCGGAACCAGCCGGGCGGCGAACCGGCGAAGAACCAGCCGGGCGGCGAGCCCGCGAAGAACCAGCCGGGCGGCGAGCCCGCGAAGAGGCAGCCGGGCGAAGAGTCCGCCCGGGGCAGGCCGGAACGCCCCGCCCCCGGGCATCCCGCGCCCGGCCCCGTCAGGCGCAGCGACCCTCCTGATCCCGCGGACCGCCGCCCTTCACCCCACTCTGCGCAAGGAGACCTAGGAGACTCATGAACACCGCCGAACTCGCCGACCTGGGACAGCAGCTGCGCGTGGACAGCGTACGGGCGGCCGCCGCCGCGGAGTCCGGGCATCCCACGTCCTCGATGTCCGCGGCCGATCTGATGGCCGTCCTGCTGGCGAACCATCTGCGCTACGACTTCGAACGCCCCGAACACCCCGCCAACGACCGCTTCGTGCTGTCCAAGGGACACGCCTCGCCGCTGCTGTACGCCGCCTACAAGGCGGCCGGCGCCATCGAGGACGGCGAGCTGCTCACGTTCCGCAAGCTCGGCAGCCGGCTCGAGGGACACCCGACGCCCCGGCGCCTGCCCTGGGTGGAGACGGCCACCGGCTCCCTCGGCCAGGGCCTGCCGGTCGGGGTCGGCATCGCCCTCGCCGGAAAGCGGCTGGACCGCACCGGGTACCGGGTGTGGGTGCTGTGCGGCGACAGCGAGCTGGCGGAGGGCTCGGTGTGGGAGGCCGCCGAACACGCCGGGTACGAGAACCTGGACAACCTGATCGTGATCGTCGACGTCAACCGGCTCGGGCAGCGCGGCCCCACCCGGCACGGCCACGACCTCGACGCCTACGCCCGCCGCTTCCAGGCCTTCGGCTGGCACACCGTCGAGATCGACGGGCACGACGTCGACAAGATCGACCGGGCGTACGGGGAGGCGCTCTCCACCAGCGGGCAGCCCACCGTGATCCTCGCCCGCACCCTGAAGGGCAAGGGTGTCGCCGCCGTCGAGGACCGCGAGGGACTGCACGGCAAGCCGCTGCCCGAGGCCGAGGAGGCCGTCGCCGAGCTCGGCGGACCGCGCCGGCTGCACGTCCGCGTCAGCGAGCCCCCGGCCGCCGCCGCGCTGCGCTCGGTCACCACCGAGGCCCTCCGGCTCCCGCGCTACGACCAGGGGGACGAGGCCGCCACCCGGGACGCCTTCGGCAAGGCCCTCGCCGCGCTCGGCAGCGCCCGCGGTGACGTCGTCGCCCTGGACGGCGAGGTCGGCGACTCCACCCGGACCGAGGAGTTCGCCAAGGCCCACCCCGACCGGTTCTTCGAGTGCTACATCGCCGAGCAGCAGCTCGTCGCCGCGGCCGTCGGCATGGCCGCGCGCGGGTGGGTGCCGTACGCCTCCACGTTCGCCGCGTTCTTCAGCCGCGCCTACGACTTCGTGCGCATGGCGTCCATCAGCGGCTCCGGACTCAACCTGGTCGGCTCGCACGCCGGGGTCGCCATCGGACAGGACGGGCCCTCGCAGATGGGCCTGGAGGACCTGGCGATGTTCCGGTCCGTGTACGGCTCGACCGTGCTCTACCCGTGCGACGCCAACCAGACCGCCAAGCTGGTCGCGGCCATGGCAGGCCTCGACGGCATCCGCTACCTGCGCACGTCCCGCGGGAAGACTCCGGTGATCTACGGCCCCGACGAGGAGTTCCCGGTGGGCGGCAGCAAGACGCTGCGCTCCTGCGAGGACGACCGGCTGACCGTCGTGGCCGCCGGGGTGACCGTGCCCGAGGCGCTGGCGGCCGCCGACCGGCTCGCCGAGGACGGCATCCGGGTACGGGTCGTCGATCTGTACTCCGTCAAGCCCGTCGACGTCGAGACCCTGCACCGGGCCGCCGAGGAGACCGGCTGCCTGCTCACCGTCGAGGACCACCACGCGGAGGGCGGCCTCGGGGACGCCGTCGCGGAGGCCTTCGGCGACGGCCGGCCCGTGCCCCGCCTGGTGCGGCTCGCGGTGCGCACCATGCCGGGGTCGGCGGCGCCCGACGAGCAGCTGCACGCGGCCGGCATCGACGCGGTGGGCATCGCGACGGCAGCCAAGCTGCTGGTGGAGGAGGCGGTCGTGCGATGAGCCGGGGCGACGCGCGGGCGATACGGGCGGGCCGCCGCACGGTGGAGATCCAGCGGCCCGGCAAGGTGCTCTTCCCGGGCGGCGCCGGCGCCAAGGAGTACACCAAGGGCGATCTCGCCGACTACTACCGGTCCGTCGCGCCGTACCTGCTGCCGCACCTGCGGGGCCGTCCGCTGATGCTGGAGAGGTATCCGGACGGCCTCGACGGGCCGCGGTTCATGCAGAAGAACACCCCGGAGCACTATCCGGACTGGATCACCCGCGTGGAGGTCGCCAAGGAGGGCGGCACGGTCACGCACGTCGTGTGCGACGACACCGCCACCCTCCTCTACCTCGCCGACCAGGCCTGCCTCACCCTGCACCGCTGGATGTCGCGCACCGACCGCGCCGGCGGCCCCGGCCACCCCGACCGGCTCGTCTTCGACCTCGATCCTTCCCCCGTGCCGGAGGGGCCCGGGGGGACGCCCGGGGACGAGTTCACCCAAGTCCGCGAGGCCGCCGGATGGTTGCGGGAGCTGCTGGACGAACTGAGCCTGCCCGCCGCCCCCATGACCACCGGTTCGCGCGGACTGCACCTCGTCGTCCCGCTCGACGGCCGCCACGACTTCGACGAGGTACGCCGATTCGCCCACGCGGTGGCCGAGTCGGCGGCGTCCCGGCACCCGGACCGGCTCACCACCGCCGCCCGCAAGAACGAGCGGGCCGGCCGCCTCTACCTCGACGTGCAGCGCAACGGCTACGCACAGACCGCCGTGGCCCCCTACACCGTCCGCGCCCGCCCCGGCGCACCCGTCGCCGTGCCCCTCACCTGGGAGCAGCTGGACGACCCGGGGGTGGATGCGCGCCGCTGGACCATCGCCGACGCCGTGGACCAGGCGCGCACGGACCCCTGGGCCGGCCTGTCGGGTCGCGGCCGGTCCCTGGAGCCCGCCCGGCGTCGTCTCGCGGCACTGGATGGCTGACACACGTACCCCTTCCGACCAGGAAGGACGGCAGATCTGTGGGACGCGTCCGCTCGTGAAGGTTTGGCCAAGCATGTGAGGGCCACACGCAGGGAGAGGTGGCCATGTCGAACACAGAGAACACATCCCAGTCCCAGAGTTCACGTGAGTCACGACATTCCCATGACTCACGGGAAACACAGAAGAACACAGACAAGCACGCGGCGGACGACCACCGTCCGAGCCCCATGGAGGTGCTGCGCCAGGCCCGCGCCCAGCTCGCCGAACTCACCGGTCTCACACCGGATTCGGTGTCCTCGTTCGAGCAGACGGAGGACGGCTGGTCGCTGGAGGTCGAGGTCCTCGAACTGGCGAGGGTGCCCGACACGATGAGCCTGATGGCCAGCTACCAGGTCGAACTCGACCCGGACGGAGAACTCACCGGCTACCGGCGCGTCCGCCGCTACGAACGCGGCAGGGCCGACCCGCGCGGCGGTGGCCGTTAGGCCACCGCCCGGGCCCCACCCGCGCACACCGACTACGCACGAGGAGGAATCGCCGGCATGACTGTAGTTCCGGCACAGCAGACCGGAGGCGGAGGCGGCAGCAGCGGCCTCTACGACGTACTTGAGCTGGTCCTGGACAGGGGACTCGTGATCGATGCGTTCGTGCGTGTCTCCCTGGTCGGCATCGAGATCCTGAAGATCGACGTCCGGGTCGTGGTGGCCAGCGTCGACACCTACCTGCGGTTCGCCGAAGCCTGTAACCGCCTCGACCTGGAGGCCGGACCCCGCAAGAGCCCGGGGCTGCCCGAGATCGTCGGAGAGGTCACCGAGTCCGGTGCCCGCGGCAAGTCCAAGGGCGCGCTGTCCGGTGCCGCGGAGACCATATCCGACGCCTTCAAGCAGGCCCGCGGCGAAACCGAGGCCGAGTCCAGGCAGCGTCCCCGCAAGACCGCGGCCCGCCGGAAGGAGGAGCAGGAGTGAGCAGCTACGTCTACGGGATCACCGCACGGTCGCACCCCGCGCTGCCCGAGGGCATGACCGGCGTGGGCGAGCCGCCCCGCCCGGTGCGGATCCTCACGGCCGGTGAACTGGCCGCCGTGGTCAGTGACGCCCCCGAGGACCTGCGGCCCAAGCGCAGGGACCTGCTCGCGCACCAGAACGTGCTCGCCGAGGCCGGCGCGGCCGGCTGCATCCTGCCCATGCGCTTCGGCAGCGTCGCCCCCGACGACGACTCCGTCACCCAGGTGCTCACCGAGCGTGCGGAGCACTACAAGGAGCGGCTGCGGGAGCTGGACGGCAAGGTCGAGTACAACATCAAGGCCACCCACGTCGAGGACGCCGTCCTCCACCTCGTGATGGCCGAGAACGCGGAGGTGCGCACCCTCGCCGAGGCCAACCGCCGCTCCGGCGGTGGCAGCTACGACGACAAGATCCGCCTCGGCGAGATGGTCGCCGCAGCCGTCAAGGCCAAGGAGGCCGAGGACGCGAACGAGGTGCAGGGCCTGCTGGCACCGGCCGCCGCCGCGGTCAGCGTGGGTCCCGAGTCCACCGGCTGGCTGGTGAACGTGTCGTTCCTGGTCCCGCGGGACACGGCCGAGCGCTTCCTGGCCGCCGTCGAGCAGGTCCGCAAGAGCCACGCGCACCTGGACCTGCGGGTCAACGGGCCGCTGCCACCGTACAGCTTCGTCGAGCCCGGCCCCGCCGCTCCCGCGAGCAGCACGGCCGGTGCGGACGCCGGCGCGCAATAGCGCCCCCGGCCCGAACGGAAGGAGAACACCGTGGGACTGATCGGCGAAGTGCTGATGCTGCCGTTCGCCCCAGTGCGCGGTAGCGCGTGGGCCATCAGACAGGTGCTCCGCGAGGCGGAACGGATCTACTACGACCCCGCCACCGTACGGGCCGAACTCGCCCGCCTCGAAGAGCAGCTGGAGGCGGGCGAGATCACTGAGGAGGAGTTCGACCGCCGCGAGGACGAACTGCTCGACCGGCTGGAGACCACTCTGCGCTCCGGCGACACCACAGGCAACGGGACGTGAGATGAACCGAACGGCACTGGGCCTCGCCGTAGGGGCCGGATATTTCCTCGGACGCACCAAGAAGCTGAAGATGGCGCTCGCCGTCGGTTCCCTGGTCGCCGGGAAGAAGCTGAACCTCGGCCCGCGGGCGCTCGCTGAGCTGGCGCAGCAGCAGCTGAAGAACAATCCGCAGTTCAAGGAGATCGGCGACCAGTTGCGCCAGGACCTGCAGGGCGTCGGAAAGGCCGCCACCGGCGCGATGGTCGAGCGGCAGATGGGCACGCTCGCCGACCGGCTGCACGGCCGCACCGCCCAGGTGCGCGACCAGCTCTCCGGAACGCTGCCCACCGGCTCCGCCGGGGAGCAGGACGAGGAGGACACGGACGAGGAGTCCGCGGAAGAGCCCACCGGGCGGGAGGACGCCGACCGCAAGGACCGGGAGGACGGGGCGCGCGCCGAGAAGCCGGCCAAGAAGGCCGCGTCGAAGCAGGCTTCCGCCAAGAAGGCCGCGGCGAAGAAGACGGCTCCCGCGAAGAAGACGGCGGGCAAGAAGACCGGAGCGGCCCGGACGGCCGCGAGGAAGACGGCCGGAGCCGGCGGCGCCCGGGGCGCCACGTCCCGGCAGTCGAAGGGCGGCGATGACCGATGACCGAGACCCTCGGATCCGCCACCTCCGCGGCAGGCAAGGCCACGGGGGCGGCCAAGAACAACCCGCTGACGGACCTCGCCCACAGCGAGGCCGCCGACCGGCTCAAGGCGGAGGCCCAGGAGTACCTCTCCGCGCAGGCCCAGCGAGCGCTGACCGGCCTCGGCCGCAAGCTCGGTGAGACCACCGGCAAGCTCAACGACATCGCGGAGGGCAAGAGCCCGGGCTTCGCCAAGCTCGCGCTCGACGGCGGACGCAAGCTCGCCGAGGGCAAGGGCCCGCTGCGCTCCGCCCTGGAGCTGGGCGCCTCCCGCGCCAAGGAGAACGTGATGGGTGCGCTGAAGAACCTCGGGGGCGGCAAGGGGAAGAGAAAGAGCGGCGGGGGCAACAAGCCCACCGTGATCATGGAGTCCGTCGACGTCGGCGTGCCGGTGCGCACCGCCTACGACCAGTGGACCCAGTACAAGGACTTCTCCGCCTTCGCCAAGGGCGTCAAGAGCGCCAGCCGGGCCAGCGACACCGACTCGGACTGGCAGGCGAAGATCTTCTGGTCCAGCCGCAGCTGGAAGGCGCACACCACCGAGCAGATCCCCGACTACCGCATCCAGTGGACGTCGGAGGGTGCGAAGGGCAGCGTCAAGGGTGTCGTCACCTTCCACGAGCTGGGGGAGAACCTCACCCGGGTCCTGCTGGTCATGGAGTACTACCCGAGCGGGCTGTTCGAGAAGACCGGCAACATCTGGCGCGCCCAGGGCCGCCGGGCCAGGCTGGACCTGAAGCACTTCGTCCGCTTCATCACCATGAAGGGCGAGGCGGAGGACGGCTGGCGCGGTGAGATCCGCGACGGCGAGGTGGTCCGCAGCCACGAGGACGCCGTGGCCGAGGAGGAGGAGCAGAAGCAGGAGGCCGGAGCACCCGAGGACGAGGACCAGGAAGGCGAGGCCCCGCAGGACGAGGCCGAGGACCAGGGCGAGGAAGAGGAGGAGGAAGAGGAAGAGGGCGAGCCCGAGGAGCACCGGGGTGAGGAAGAGGGCGAGCCCGAGGAAGAGGAGGAGGAAGAGGAAGAGGGCGAGCCCGAGGAGCACCGGGGTGAGGAAGAGGGCGAGCCCGAGGAAGAGGAAGAGGAAGAGGGCGAGCCCGAGGAGTACGAGGGCGAGGAAGAAGGCCCGTACGAGGGCGAGGAAGAAGAGGAGGAGGGTGAGGAGCCCGAGGAGGAGGCGTACGAGGAGGAAGAGGAACCCGAGTACGCCGAGCGCGGGAGCCGTCGATGACGATGCCCAGCCGGTTCCCCGAGCCCTACGGCCAGAGCTCGGGGGCCAACCTTGCCGACATCCTGGAGCGCGTGCTCGACAAGGGTGTCGTCATCGCGGGTGACATCCGGATCAACCTGCTCGACATCGAGCTGCTGACCGTCAAGCTGAGGCTCATCGTGGCCTCGGTCGACAAGGCCAAGGAGATGGGGATCGACTGGTGGGAGAGCGACCCGGCGCTCTCCTCCCGGGCCCGCCGGGACGAGCTGACCCGGGAGAACGCCGAGCTGAGGGAACGACTGGCCCGGCTGGAGGAGTTGGAACCCCGCCGTGCGCCGAAGGAGGCACCATGACCGGACTGCGGTACGTCTACGCCGTCTGCCGCCCCTTCGGGACGCCCCTGCAGTCCCAGCTCACCGGCATCGCGGGCGCCCCGCCGGCGCTGCTGCACCACCACGGTCTGGTGGCGGTCGTCAGCACCGTCCCGGAGGCCGACTTCTGCGAGAGCGCCCTCAAGGCCCACCTGGAGGACCTGGACTGGCTGGCCGCGACGGCCCGCGCCCACCAGGGCGTGATCGACGCCCTCACCACGGTCACCACCCCGCTGCCGCTCCGGCTCGCGACCGTCTTCCGGGACGACAGCGGCGTCCGCACCATGATCGAGGCCCGGGAGGACGACTTCCGGCGCACCCTGGACCGGCTGGACGGCCGGGTGGAGTGGGGCGTGAAGGTGTACCTGGAGCCCGAGCCCGAACCCGCCCCCGCGGCGGCGAAGCCGGCCAGCGGGCGGGACTACCTGCGCCGGCGCCGCGAGAGCAGCCACGCCCACGAGGAGAAATGGCAGCGGGCCGAGAAATTCGCGCACACCCTGCACGAGCGGCTCTCGCGGCTCGCCGAGGATTCCCGGCTGCACGCCCCGCAGAATGCCGCGCTGGCCACGACGCCGGGCCAGAACATACTCAACGGGGCCTATCTGGTGCCCCGGGCGCATTCCGAGGAATTCGTGGAACTGGTCGACCGGACGAAGGACGAGGCCCCCGGGATCCGCGTGGAACTCACCGGTCCCTGGGCCGCCTACTCGTTCACGGGAGAGGAATCATGAGGGGGGCGCAACGGTGACCGTCGTGGAACGACGCGAGATCGCACTCGTCGACCTGCTCGACCGGCTGCTGGCGGGCGGAGTCGTCATCACCGGGGACCTCACGCTGCGCATCGCGGACGTCGACCTCGTCCGTATCGACCTGAACGCGCTGATCAGCTCCGTCAACGAGCAGGTCCCCTCGCCCTTCGAGGAGCCGACATGAGCGCGCGCAGCCCCCGGGGACGGCTCGACCTCGAACCCGACACCGTCGAGCGCGACCTGGTGAAACTCGTCCTGACCGTCGTGGAACTGCTGCGTCAGCTGATGGAACGGCAGGCGGTGCGCCGCTTCGACACCGGCGATCTGACCGAGGAGCAGGAAGAGCGCATCGGGCTCACCCTGATGCTGCTGGAGGACCGGATGGCCGAACTCAGAGACCGGTACGGCCTGCGGCCCGAGGACCTGAATCTGGACCTCGGACCGCTCGGACCGCTGCTTCCCCGCGAATGAACCGGGCGCGGGACCGGGCTTGCCGGACTTCGCGGACCAGGCTTCTGACGCGGACTTCGCGGGCCAGGCCCTCTGGTGGGGGATTCCCGGTCCAGCCCTTCTGCTCCGATTTCCGGATCAGGCCGCCTGGTGCGGGATTCCCGGGACAGGCCTTCTCACCCCGATCTCGGATCAGGTCGCCTGGCGCGGGCTTCCCGGGTCAGGCTTCCTTACGGCACAGGATCTCCCCGTGCAGGACCGCGAACCAGCCGTCCTCCCGCCGGCCCCACTCCCGCCACGCCTCCGACACCGCCCGCAGTTCCTCCGTCGTCGCGTGACCGCCCCGGGTGGCCCGGTCGGCGTAGGCGGAGGCGAGGGTGCGGTCCGCCCACAGCCCGCTCCACCAGACCCGCTCCTCGGGCGAGGCGAACGTCCAGGTGCTGGAGGTGGCCGTGACGTCCCTGAGCCCGGCGGCCAGCGCCCATGCCTTCAGCCGGCGCCCCGCGTCGGGCTCACCGCCGTTGGCCCGGCTCACCCGCTCGTACAGGTCCAGCCAGTCGGCCAGGCCCGGCAGCACCGGGTACCAGGTCATCGCCGCGTAGTCCGCGTCGCGTACCGCGATGAACCCGCCCGGCTTGGTCACCCGGCGCATCTCGCGCAGCGCCTGCACCGGATCACCGACGTGCTGGAGGACCTGGTGGGCGTGGACCATGCAGAAGGTGTCGTCCGGGAAGTCCAGGGCGTGGACGTCCGCGACCGAGAAATCGACGTTGTCCAGGCCGCGGGCGGCGGCGGTGGCGCGGGCCTGCTCCAGGATTCCCGGCGCCCGGTCGACGCCGGTGACACGGCCCTCCGGGACCAGCTCCGCCAGGTCGGCGGTGATGGTCCCGGGGCCGCAGCCGATGTCCAGGATCCTCATGTGGGGCTTGAGCGAGCCGAGCAGGTAGGCCGCGGAGTTGGCGGCGGTGCGCCAGGTGTGCGAACGCAGCACCGACTCGTGGTGCCCGTGCGTGTAGACGGCGGTCTCCTGCGCTTTCGGCATGGCTGTACCCCTTCCGGTCGTACCGGCCCGGTGCCCGGCGGCACCGCCCGGCGGTACGCGTCACGGTACGCGCGCATGCCGAATGATGAGACCCACGTTTCGCATCATGGACTGATGGATCGTCAGGACTCGCGCAGCGGACGGTAGACCGTCAGTGCCTCGGGCAGCTTCACCAGCGTCACCTCGCCCGACACCGCCGTGACCTCGCCGTCGTAGGCCAGCGGGGTGCCGGGGGCGATGCCGGTCAGCCGCAGCCGGTTCACCTGCACCTCGGCATGCGCGGGAGAGCGGGTCAGCGGGCCGGCGACCGCCGCGGCGAGCAGCCTGAGCGCCGGCCGCCGGCTGCCGTGCACCACCCGCACGTCCAGCAGGCCGTCCGCCAGGTCGGTACGGCGGCCGGGCGTCAGGCCCATGCGGTGGTAGACGCCGTTGCCGACGAACAGCAACCACAGCGGCCGCCGTTCACCGCTCACCTCCACCTCCAGCGGATGCTCGTCGGCGCGCAGCACCCGCAGCGCGCCCAGCACCCCGGCCGGCCAGCCGCCGACCCGGTGCGACCACCGGTCCCGCGCCCGCACCAGCTCCGGATAGACGCCCAGGCTCAGCGTGTTGAGGAACAGCCCCGAGCCGTCGGCGGTGACGAACCGGCCCGCGTCCACCCGGACCGCCTCGCCGTGCCGGACCGCGCGGGCCAGGTCGCGTTCGTCCTCCACGCCCAGGTCGTAGGCGAAATGGTTGAGGGTGCCGCCGGGCAGCACCGCGAGCGGCAGACCGTGGCGCAGGGCGACCTCCGCGGCCGCGTTCACGGTGCCGTCGCCGCCGCACACCCCGAGCACCCGCGCCCGGGCCGCCGCCTTCGCCAGCGTGTCCCGGATCTCCTCCGGAGCACACTCGAGGACCTCCGCCTTCGGCAGCGCCTCGTGCAGCGCGCGCACCCGGTCCGCCGTGCCCGAGGCCCGGTTGGCGACCACCACCAGACCGTCGCCCTCGGGCAGCGCCGGCGCCTCGGCACGCGGCCGGGCGGGCCGCCAGACCTCCGCCCGGGTCGGCACCAGACGCCGTACCAGGAAGGCGGCGCCCGCCCCCAGCGCCGCGCCGGCCAGCACATCGCTCGGGAAGTGCACCCCCGTGTACACGCGGGAGGCCGCCACCGAGAACGCCACCGGCGCCACCGCCGCCCCCCACGCCGGCGACTCCAGCGCGACCCCGGTCGCGAACGCGGCCGCCGACGCGGCGTGCCCCGACGGGAACGAGGTGGTGATCGGCTGCCGCTTGAGCTGCCGCACCAGCGGCACCGGGTCCAGCACCGGCCGGGCCCGGCGCACCGAACGCTTGCCGAGGGTGTTGATCGTCAGCGATGCCAGGCCGAGCGAGGCCAGCCCCCTGACGGCGGCCCGGCGGGACCGGGGCGTGCGGCTCGCCGCCATCGCGGCGGCCGTCGCGAACCACAGCACCCCGTGGTTCGCGCTGCGGCTCAGGCGGGGCAGTACCCGCTCGGCGCCGGGCCAGTGCCGGGCGGCGGCCGCCTCGAACACCCGGGCGTCGAGGTGGAGCAGCCTGCGCAGGGCATTGCGGCCGGTCGGGACGGCAGTCAGGTCCAGGTCTGGGCTCATGGGGTGCGGTTACCCTGAAGGGCCCGTTTCTTGTGTTGCCGTGCGCCGGCGTCCGGCCGGTGCGGTGAGGAGACCCCCGGATGCGCCTGCTCCTCGTCCGCCACGGCCAGACCCCGGCCAACGTGGACCATCTGCTGGACACGGCCGCACCGGGCCCGGGACTCACGCCGCTCGGCGAGGCGCAGGCCGCCGCTCTGCCCGAGGCGCTCACCGGCGAGGACATCGAGGCCCTGTACGCCTCCACGCTGACCCGCGCCCAGCTCACGGCCGCCCCGCTGGCCGCCGCCCGCGGCCTCGAGGTGCTCGTCCGCGACGGCATCCGCGAGCTGGCCGCGGGCGACCTGGAGATGCGGCCCGGCCACTCGCCCGAGGGCGAGCTGTACCTGCGCACCGTGTTCGCGTGGGCGGCCGGGGACACCGGCCTGCGCATCCCCGGCGGGGAGAGCGGCGAGGAGGCCCTCGCCCGGTACGACGCCGTGATCGCCGAGGCCGCCGCGAGCGGCGCCCGGACCGTCGTCATGGTCAGCCACGGCGCCGCGATCCGCGTGTGGACCGCCGCCCGCGCCGACAACGTCGACGTGGACTTCGCCGCCGCCCGCCCCCTGGAGAACACCGGCGTGGTCGTCCTGGAGGGCTCCCCGTCCGACGGCTGGAAGGCCCTGTCCTGGCAGGGCCACACCGTGGAACCGGCAGGTGAGGGCGGCCCGGCGGGAGAACCGCTGGACGGGCCCGAAGGATAAGCGTTTGCCGCAGCTCCGGGCGGCCCCGGAGAATGCCTGTCCATGGGACATCTGGAAGCCGCGCACCTCGAGTACCACCTCCCCGACGGGAGGACGCTGCTCGGCGATGTCTCCTTCCGGGTCGGCGAAGGCGCAGCCGTCGCCCTGGTCGGCCCCAACGGCGCCGGCAAGACCACCCTGCTCCGGCTGATCTCCGGTGAGCTGAAACCGCACGGCGGCACCGTCACCGTCAGCGGCGGCCTCGGCGTGATGCGCCAGTTCGTGGGCTCCGTACGCGACGAGACGACCGTACGGGACCTGCTAGTCTCCGTCGCCCCGCCCCGCATCCGCGCGGCGGCGAAGGCCGTCGACGAGGCCGAGCACGCCCTCATGACCGTCGACGACGAGGCCGCCCAGCTGCAGTACGCCCAGGCCCTCGCCGACTGGGCCGAGGCGCGCGGCTACGAGGCCGAGACACTGTGGGACATGTGCACCACCGCGGCCCTCGGCGTGCCCTACGAGCGCGCCCAGTGGCGGCAGGTGCGCACCCTCTCCGGCGGCGAGCAGAAACGCCTCGTGCTGGAGGCGCTGCTGCGCGGCACCGACGAGGTGCTGCTGCTGGACGAGCCGGACAACTACCTCGACGTGCCCGGCAAACGCTGGCTGGAGGAACAGCTCGGGGAGACCCGGAAAACGGTCCTCTTCGTCTCCCACGACCGGGAACTCCTGGCCCGCGCCGCCGAGAAGATCGTCTCCGTCGAGCCGGGGCCGGCCGGCGCCGACGCCTGGGTGCACGGCGGCGGCTTCGCCACCTACCACGAGGCCCGCCGTGAACGCTTCGCCCGGTTCGAGGAGCTGCGCCGACGCTGGGACGAGAAGCACGCCCAGCTGAAGAAGCTGGTACTGAACCTCCGCCAGGCGGCCGCCGTCAGCCACGAGATGGCCTCCCGCTACCAGGCCGCCCAGACCCGACTGCGCAAGTTCGAGGAGGCCGGCCCGCCGCCGGAGCCGCCCCGCGAGCAGGACATCACCATGCGCCTCAAGGGCGGCCGCACCGGCGTGCGGGCCGTCACGTGCGAGCAACTCGAGCTGACCGGCCTGATGAAACCCTTCGACCTGGAGGTCTTCTACGGCGAGCGGGTCGCCGTCCTCGGCTCCAACGGATCGGGCAAGTCGCACTTCCTGCGGCTGCTCGCCGGCGAGGACGTGGCACACAGCGGCGCGTTCAAGCTGGGCGCGCGGGTGGTGCCCGGCCATTTCGCGCAGACCCACGCCCACCCCGAACTCCAGGGCCGCACCCTGCTGGACATCCTGTGGAAGGAACACTCCCAGGACCGGGGAGCGGCCATGTCCCGGCTGCGCCGCTACGAGCTGACCCAGCAGGCCGAGCAGTCCTTCGACCGGCTCTCCGGCGGCCAGCAGGCCCGCTTCCAGATCCTCCTGCTGGAACTCGCGGGCGCCACCGCGCTGCTGCTGGACGAGCCCACCGACAACCTCGACCTGGAGTCCGCGGAGGCCCTCCAGGAGGGCCTGGAGGCCTTCGACGGCACGGTCCTCGCGGTCACCCACGACCGCTGGTTCGCCCGCTCCTTCGACCGCTTCCTCGTCTTCGGCAGCGACGGCCGCGTCCGCGAGACCCCGGCACCGGTCTGGGACGAACGCCGGGTGGAACGGGCCCGGTAACCGCGGAACGACGCCGGCAGGAGCAGACCTGCCGGCGCCGACCCGCTCACCCTGTCCCGGCGGTCACTTCCAGCGCAGCAGCGCGCCCAGGCCGCCCGCCGCGACCTCGTCGCCGGTCTGGTCCAGGACGGGGGTGAGCGAGACGACCGGCGCGTTCGTCACCACGGCCGCCCGCACGAGCACGTCGTCGGCGCGGGCCGGCCAGGAGTGCTGCTCGCCCAGGTTCCTCAGCTCCGTACGCCGGGCCGCCAGCTGGTCGGGGTCCTCACCGATCCACACCTCACGGTGCGTGTCGGGGGCGTCCGGGCGGATCAGCAGCTCGGCGAGCCGGTGCTCACGCGCCGCCTCGATCAGTTGCGGCACACCCTCGACGGCCGCCGCCCGCCGCTCCTCGTCCGGCGTCCGGGCCGCCCGGTACCGGTCCACCTCGGCCAGTATCCGCTCCCGCACGTGCCGGGCGCGGATGTCCTCCACCTCCCGCGGCAGCAGCCGGCTGCCGATGCCGTGCGCGGTCTCCACCACCCGGTCCTGAAGATGCTTCGGCAGCTGCTCGTGCACCGACCGGCACTCCCGCTGCTCCCCGCACAGGATCAGCAGGTCGGCGCCGGTCTCCGCCTGGCAGGTGGCGAGCGCCTCGGCGACCTCCCGTGCGTTGTGCTCCCAGGTGTTCTCCACCTTCAGCTGGAAGTGCCGCTCGGACCAGTCGGAGGCCTTCGCCCGGTGCATCGGCCACTGCCGGCCCGTCACCTGCCCGGCCTCCTCGTGGAGCAGCGCGCTGCGCAGCTCGAAGTCGGCACCCGTGCGGTCGATGTACGCCACCAGCGACACCGGGTCCTCCCCGGCCAGATCCAGCAGCGGCGTCACATGCGGCAGCGTCCCCCAGTGCACCAGGCCGTCCGGCGGCGCCTGCCTCAGCGGCACCTGGAGCACCACCTCGCCGTCCCGGGCGAACACCGCCCGGCCGTACGGCTCCGACGTGTGCCGCAGACCCTCCACCGTGTCGTACACCGCTCGGCAGGTGGCCTCGTCGGCGCCCTGGTCGCGCAGCCGCCGGGACACCGCCTCGGCCGTCAGGTGCCGCCGGTGGTCCATGTCCTCGTCGTGCTGGGACAGGTCCACGTACGCGGAGGCCCACGACCCGGGATGTTCGTACAGTGGATGCAGAAACGCGAGCTCCATGGATTCCTCCCGGAGACCGCTCGGGTGCAGTGCACGCCCGGCGGGTACCCGGACCGCACACACGAACACGACGAGCGGGGAACACCATGACCGGAGTCGAGCCCAGCCGGCTGGACGACCAGCAGCTCATGAAGGAGCTGGAGACGATCCACCGCACGCGTCACGACACCCTCCTGTACGGCTCCAACGACGCGCTGCGGGCCCACAACGAGCGCATGGCGCAGTTGGAGGGCGAATACCTGCGCCGCAACCCGCGCCGCCTGGTGAGCGCGGGCCGCACCCGCGAGGGTGCCCGTGAGCGCAACTGCGGCGAGGCGGCGACTCCGGACACGTCCGGCACCTGACCGGCGCCCGGCACCCGGTGGCAGCCAACCCACGCGTGAAGGGCCGGCCCGAACGGACCGGCCCTTCACGCGATGGCCCTCACGCCATGCGGCGGATCAGCCTGCCTCCCCGGCGAACACGTGCACGAACGCGTCACAGAACGCCTTCAGATCGTCCGGCTTGCGGCTGGTCACCAGCTGGTTGGAGCCGTGGTCGCAGATCTTCACCTGCTCGTCCACCCAGGTCCCGCCCGCGTTGCGGATGTCGGTCCGCAGACTGGGCCAGGACGTCAGCACCCGGCCGCGCACGACGTCCGCCTCCACCAGCGTCCACGGCGCATGGCAGATCGCCGCGACCGGACGGCCCAGCTCGAAGAACTCCTTCACGAACGCGACGGCCTTCTCGTCCATCCGCAGGAAGTCCGGATTGGCCACCCCGCCCGGCAGCACCAGGCCGCCGAACGAACCGGCCGACGTCTCGCCCACCACCTCGTCCACCGGGAAGGTGTCCGCCTTGTCGAGATGATTGAACGCCTGGATCTTCCCGGACTCCGTCGACACCAGCACCGGCTCGTGCCCGGCGTCCGAGGCCGCCTTCCACGGCTCGGTCAGCTCGACCTGCTCCACGCCCTCGGGCGCCACCAAAAACGCGATACGCATGATCCTCAGCTTCCTTTCCCGGCCCGCACAGCCGCCTTCGCCGCCCGTGCGCGCCGCTTCCTGTCCCGGGCCGCCCGCCGGCAGCGCAGCAGCTCCTCGCCGTACGGCAGGAGCACGTACGCGCCGATCGCCAGACCGATGCCCGCCAGATAGCCCGGCGACAGCGGGCGCCGGCGCGGCACCAGACGCCATGCGTCCGGATCCCCACGTCCGCCCCGCAACAGCGACCGCACCTGATCGGCGTGCAGGCACATCAGCGACGTCAGCCCACCGAGCGGCAGCGACTCCAGAAAGCTGTGGACGTGCTGCTCGATCGGCTTGACGTCACGGTCGCTGTCGACGGCCGTGCGCACGTCCCACAGCGCCGTCGCCTCGTGCACCGCCGCCGCGCCCAGCTGCACGGTCAGCAGCAGCGGATTGATCTCGTAGCGCAGGGTCAGCGCGATCGGCAGGCCGACCTCGGCCATCATCAGAGAGTGGATCAGGGACTCCTTCGTCCCCGCCGTGTCCTCGATCCGGGTGCGCCGGTGCATCGCCCAGTCGGCGAGTCCCGGCAGGAACCAGCCGGGCAGCAGCCCGTACAGCAGGAACCGCGTCGTGACGTCCCCGACGTCGACGGTCGCGTCACGCGCGATCTCGGCCGCCTGATCCCGGCTCATTCGCCGCCCGCCAGCGCCTTCGCCAGCTGCTGGAGGTTCTCGTACTGGTCCCCGTGCGGCAGACCCGCCACCGCGTCGATCAGCCCGCCGGGCGCGTTGCTCCGGCGCAGCGCCCGCGCCAGCTCGCCCGCCTTCGCGGGAAACGCGTGGCGGCTCAGGTGCCGCGCCAGCTCCAGCCGCAGCCGCTCCAGCGACGCGGGCGATCCCAGGCCGCCCACCGGCCCGCTCCAGACCTCCGGGTCGTCGTCCGCGGCCGGTTCCGGATCGTGCCATTCCTCGACGCGCGTCGGATGCCCGGACCTGAGAAGACCCTTCAGCTCGTGTTTCATCTCGTCGTCCCGGTGGACGCTCAGCCGGTCACTGCCTCGCTGCATGTCTCCCTCCAGAGGGTCGAAGGTCCGCACCGCGTACCCGGGGGCCGGAGACCGACACCCGCTCCGGCCGCCGGAAACCGGCCGTTCCCCTCCTGCTGGTCCCGGCTAGTGCTTGCCCCGGCCCGGCAGGAACTCCTGCACCTTCGCCTTCAGCCCCTGCTTCATCACCGAACCCCGGTCGGCGTCGCCCTTGAGGACGGACGCGGCCGTCGCCTCCATCTGCTCCCAGGTGGCGTGCGGCGGGATCGGCGGTACCGCGGGGTCGGTGAGGAACTCGATCACGGCCGGCCCGTCGGCCTCCAGGGCCGCCCGCCAGCCCGCCTCCACCTCCTCCGGCTTCTCCACCCGAATGCCGGTCAGGCCGAGCGAACGGGCGAACGCCGCGTACTGCACGTCCGGGATCTCCTGCGACGGCAGGAACGACGGGGCGCCTTCCATCGCCCGCATCTCCCAGGTCACCTGGTTCAGATCACGGTTGTTCCACACGCCCACCACCAGTCGCGGATCCGACCAGCGGTCCCGGTACTTCGCAGCGGTGATCATCTCCGCCAGCCCGTTCATCTGCATCGCACCGTCCCCGACCAGCGCGAAGACCGGCCGGTCCGGATGCGCGAACTTGGCGCCGATCGCGTACGGCACACCCGGCCCCATCGTCGCCAGCGTCCCGGACAGCGAGCCCCGCATGCCCGGCCGCATGGTGATGTGCCGCGCGTACCAGTTGGCGACCGATCCGGAGTCGGAGGTGAGGATCGCGTTGTCCGGCAGCAGCGGGTCGAGGGCGCGGGCCACGTACTCCGGGTTGATCGGGTCGGCCGACAGACCGGCCCGCCGCTCCATCGTCTCGTGCCAGCGGCGCACGTTCGCGCACACCGTGTCGTACCACTCGCGTCCGCCCCGGTCGGTCTTCAGCAGGGGGATCAGCCGCCGCAGCGTCGCCTTGGCGTCACCGACGAGATTCACCTCGTACGGGTAACGCATGCCGATCATGTGCGGATCGAGGTCGATCTGCACGCCCCGCGCCTTGCCGAAGTCCGGCATGAACTGCGTGTACGGGAACGACGAACCGATCGTCAGCAGCGTGTCGCAGTCCCGCATCAGCTCGTACGAGGGCCTGCTGCCCAGCAGGCCGATCGGCCCGGTGACGTACGGCAGCTCGTCGCTCAGCACGTCCTTGCCGAGCAGCGCCTTCGCGACACCCGCGCCGAGCAGCTCGGCGATCTCCTGCACCTCCACGACCGCGCCGGCGGCACCCTGCCCGACCAGGATCGCCACCTTGTCGCCCTCGTTCAGGACGTCCGCCGCCCGGCGCAGCGCCTCGTCCGTCGGGGTCGCCGTGTAGTCGCTCATGCCCAGGCTGGAGGGCACCATCTTGAACTCGTGCGTGGGCGGTGAGTAGTCCAGCTCCTGCACGTCACCGGGGATGATCAGCGCGGTCGGGCAGCGCCGGGCGTAGGCGGTACGGATCGCCCGGTCCAGCACGTTCGGCAGCTGCTCGGGCACCGTCACCGTCTCGACGAACTCCGAGGCGACGTCCTTGTACAGCGTGTGCAGGTCCACTTCCTGCTGGTAGGAGCCGCCCATCGCCGTCCGGTTCGTCTGGCCGACGATCGCCACCACCGGCACATGGTCCAGCTTCGCGTCGTACAGGCCGTTGAGCAGGTGGATCGCGCCCGGCCCCGAGGTCGCCGCGCACACGCCGAGCCTGCCGCTGAACTTGGCGTACCCGACGGCCTCGAACGCGGACATCTCCTCGTGCCGGGACTGGATGAACCGCGGCTGGTCGTCGGCGCGGCCCCAGGCCGCGAGCAGCCCGTTGATGCCGTCGCCCGGATAGCCGAAGACCTGTTCGACGCCCCAGGCGCGCAGGCGCTCGAGGATGTGGTCGGAGACCTTGGTGCTCATGGAGGGACCTCCCCGGTGCAGTACGAAGCGGACGATCCGGTCAGCGCTTACCGAGTCACCTGCGGGGGAGACGGAAAACCTCCGCGGGCCGTCGTCCACCCACCCGCCTGGCGGTGCGTCGGGTGGTCATACGCAGGCCTGGCGGTGCGTCGGGTGGTCACGCGCTGCCTGTCGGCACGTCCGGTCGTCACCCGCCTGCCGGAGCCTCCCCTGTCACCCGGCCGGCCGTTCGTGTCCCGCGAATGGGCTGCGGCCGCGCGCGGTACGACGCCGCGCGGGCTGTGATGGCAGCGAGGGCACGACCCGTGCCCCGTACCCGTGGCGCCGCACGGCCGTACCGCCGTACCGCCGTTCCCGGTGCCCCGGCGTATCGCCGCCCGGCCCAGCCGCCGTAGCCGCCGAGGAGCACGTCCCATGCGCCGCACCGCCCGTGCCCTGTCCGTCGTCTTCGCCGCCGGTGCCGCGCTCGCCCTCGCCGGGCCCGCCGCCCTGGCGGATCCCGCCGCCGAAGCCAGTCCCGGCACCGTCCTGCCCGGCGGCACCGTCACCGTGTCCGTGACCTGCGATGCCGTCACCGGCCCGGCGCCGCAGACCCTGGACGCCGCCTCACCGGGCTTCGAGGGCGGCACCGCGCACCTGACCCGGGTCACCGGTGACGCGGACCAAGAGACCGGCGCCACCGGCCTCGCCTACCGGGGCACCGCCCGCGTGGCCGCCGACGCGAAGGCCTCCGACGCGCCCACAGGCGGGCAGGCCGCGGACGCTGACATAGGCGGGCAGGCCGCCGACGCAGACATAGGCGGGCAGGCCGCCGGCGATCCCGCCGACGCCGAGGCCGAGGGTGATTCCGTCGGCGCCGAGGCCGCCGGCGATCCCGCCAGCGCCGAGGGTGATTCCGTCGGCGCCAAGGCCGCTGACGATCCCGCGGACGCCGACGCCGACGCCGACGCCGAGGCCGGGGGCGATTCCGTCGGCGCCGAGGCCGAGGGCGACCCGGCAGACGCCGAGGTCGAGGGCGATCCCGCCGGTACCGACCGGGACGCCGCTTGGACCGTCGACGGCACCTGCCCGGCCGCCACCGGCAGAACGGGCAGGCCGTGGAGTGCGACCTACACCGTCGCCCACGGCGACGACGGCGGCGCGTGCGCCGAACCGGGGCCGTGCGGCGGCACCCAGGTCTGCGAGGACGCCGAGCCGTGCGGCGACGACGGCCGGTGCCGGGAGGGGGCGTCCTGCCAGGAAGAGGGGTCCTGCCAGGAGAACGAGGCGTGCCCGGACCGGTCCCCGTGCCAGAAGGACGAGGACGAGGGGTCCCGCGGAGCGTCCTGCACCGACGGCGGCGGCAGGTGCGAGGAGTCGCACGGCGGGGCATGCCCGGACGGCCGTACCTGCCGTGAGCCGCAGGGCACCGGCGGATGCGGCCAGGCGTCCGTGCAGCGCGGAGTGGAGGCCGGGGCGGGAGGCATCTTCGACGACTCGCTACCGGCCCTCGCCGCCGGCGGTGTGTTCATGGCCGCCGGCTGCGGCGCGGCCGCCTACCGGGTGTACGGGCGCAGGCGGTCCGCGGGAGGCCGGCCCACGGGTCTGTGACCCGGACAACTCCGGGGACCGGCCATGGAGCGCCGTCCGGCGGGTACACACCCTCCCGAGGACACACCGGCAACGAGCACCACACCCACCGCACCCGGCGCGGCGGCAGACAGCGAGGAGAGCACAGATCCGGACGCGACGGCACACGGTAGCCGGCGCGGGAACGCGCACCGGACGCACACACGGCACAGCGGAACCGGCGACAACGGCGCCCGGTAGGCCGAAGGACGGCGGCCGGCGGGCACCCGCACCTCACCGGACACCACACAGCGGTTCCCGGCGGCACCACGGCCCGGACGGGACGGCACCCGGCACCACGGACTGCGCGGAGGCGGACATGCGGCGGACGGACCCCGAGGGCCACGGCCCCGTCCGCTACGGCCCGCCCCTGCCCGGCGACGGCCTGCCCGTGCTCCCCGAGCTGTCCGCCGTGCTCGCCGCCGCCGCGGACCGCGCGGACGCCCAGCCCGTCGGCGGCGCCCCCGTCCTGCTGGAAGCGGCCTGCGGCTACTGGACCCGCCGCGGACTGCCCTGCGTCCCCGACCAGGTGGCCGCCGGTCCCGGCGCTCCCGCACTGCTGCTCGCCCTCACCGCCGCCCTCTCCGGCGACGGCGCCGACGTTCTCGTACCCCGCCCCTGCGCCGCCTGGTGGGCGCCTTACGCCCGGCTTCTCGGCCGGCCCGTCTTCCACGTGCCCACACCCCCCGAGAGTGGTGGCGTCCCCGACCCGTACGCCCTGCTGGAGACCGTCCGCCGGGTCCGCGCCGAGGGCGGCGATCCACGGCTGCTGGTGCTGTCCGTCGCCGACGACCCCACCGCGACCGTCGCCCCGCCCGAACTGCTGCACGAGACCGTCGAGGCCGCCGCGGCCGAGGGACTGCACCTGGTCAGCGACGAGACCTGGCGCGACACGTTGCACGACCCGCACGGGACCGTGCTGCTCAGCCCCGCCGAGATGTGGCCCGACCGGGTCACCGTCGTCACCGATCTGGCCGGCTCCCTGCTGCCCCCCGGCTGGCCCGCCGCCGTCGCCCGCTTCCCGGCCACCGAGACCGGGCAGCGCCTCCACGCGCGCGTGCTGGACATCCTCACCGCGCTGGGCGCCCGGATCGCGGTCCCCGTCGCCGCGGCCGCCGGATACGCCCTCGACGAACCCCCGCCTGTCACCGAGCGCCGCGAGGCCACCGTACGGCTGCACGCGCGCGTGGCCGCCGCCGCGTACGCCGCGGTCGTAGCCGCCGGCGCGCTCGCCCGCCCGCCCCAGGCCGGCCGCCACCTGTACGCCGACCTCGGTCCGCTGCGTGAACCGCTCGCCGCGCAAGGCGTCGGCGACGCGCAGGAACTGGAGGACCTCCTCACCGCCCGGCTCGGTATGCCCGCGCCCGGCGGCCACCGCTTCGGCGACGACCTCGGGGCCCTGCGCGTACGGCTCGCCACCGGCCCCCTGCTGGGCGGCACGGACGAGGAACGCACGGAATGCCTCACGTCACCCGCGCCGTTGGAACTGCCGCACGTGCAACGCGCGTTGAACTCCTTGCGGTCGGTCCTCGACGATCTCCGCGACGACGCTCAGCGATGGGAGCCTCCTCGATGACGCAGCAGACGCATGAGCCCGGATCGACCACCACGACCACCACGACCACGACGACCACCACGACCACGACGACCGCGGGCACCACGACGACCGAGGCGACCGGCGCAGCCGACGTGCCGGCCCCGCTCGCGCGCCCTTTCCCACCGCTGGCCGAGCCCCGCCCCCTCGGCGAACACCGGGTCTGGCCACGGACCTTCCACGACCGGCTCACCGCCCCCCTGCCCGGCCTCAAGTCCCTCGCCCGCTTCGCCCGCGAAGGCGCCGTACGCCCTGGACCGGAAGGCCTCGCCGACATCCCCCGGCTCCCGTACGCACCCGCCCCGCTGCCCCGCGTCGACACCCGCACCCTCGCCGTCACCTGGGCGGGACACGCCAGTTGGATCCTGCGGATCGGCGGCCTGACCGTCCTCACCGACCCCGTCTGGTCCCGACGCATCCTCGGCACCCCGGCCCGCATCACCCCCGTCGGCGTCGCCTGGGACACCCTGCCCCGGGTCGACGCCGTCGTCATCAGCCACAATCACTACGACCACCTCGACGCTCCCACCCTGCGCCGGCTCCCGCGCGACACCCCGGTGTTCGTACCCGCCGGCCTCGGCCGCTGGTTCCGCCGCCGCCGGTTCACCTGCGTCACCGAGCTGGACTGGTGGGAAGGCGCGGAACTGTCCGGCGTGCGCTTCGACTTCGTGCCCGCGCACCACTGGTCCAAGCGCACCCTCACCGACACCTGCCACAGCCTCTGGGGCGGCTGGGTCCTCACCGCCCCCGAGGGACAGCGCCTGTACTTCGCCGGCGACACCGGTTACGGCCACTGGTTCTCCCGCATCGGCCGCCGCTACCCCGGCATCGACCTCGCCCTGATGCCCATCGGCGCCTACGACCCCCGCTGGTGGCTCAGCGACGTCCACTGCGACCCGGAGGACGCGGTGCAGGCCACCCTCGACCTCGGCGCCCACCGCATGGCCCCGATGCACTGGGGCACCTTCATCCTCTCGGCGGAGCCGGTCCTCGAACCGCTCACCCGGGTGCGGGTGGCCTGGGAGAAGGCGGGACTGGAGCGGGCGGACCTGTGGGATCTCCCGGTGGGCGGATCGAAGGTGCTGGAGGGCGGCGCCCCGTAAGGGGCGCGGGGCTGTGCCGGTGCGCGGCTCCGTCGTACCGGCGCGACCAGCCGCATGCGAAGCCGCGGCCCAAAGCCGGCGGACACCCCCGACGGCGCTATCGAAAACGCCGCACCGCACTCGGGACCGCGCTGATCACCACGGTCAGCGCGACCGCCACCACGACCCCCTCCCACGGCTCCTCGAACAACGAACCCCCCAGAACACCGACCACCTGGTAGGTGGCGGCCCATGCCAGGCACGCGGCCACATTTCCCCGCGCGAACCTCCGCAGCGGCCAGTCGGCCATCAGGCACGCCAGCATCACCGGTATGCGCCCCGCGGGGACGAGCCGGGACAACACCAGCACCGCGACCCCATGCTCGGCCAGCTTCCCCCGCGCCTGCGCCAGCCGCTCCTCCGGCGCCCTCGACCGGATCGCGGCCAGCCACCGCGAGCCGTTCTTCGACCGCATCCCGCGCCGCCCCAGCCAGTACAGCGCCGCATCCCCCAGGAACGCGGCCAGCGACGCCGTCACGAACACCAGGAACAGCGAGAACGGTGCCGTCTGATGGAACGCCACCACCGCCGCCGAACTCACCAGCGCCCCGGTCGGCACCACCGGCACCAGCGCGCCGATCAGCACCAGCAGGAACAACGACGGATAGCCGAGCGCCTGCTGCGTCGACTCCGGAGGCACGGTCGACGTGGACGCGGCGGCCAGCACCGCGGCCAGGGCCGGCCGGCTCACCGGGCGACCTCCAGCCGGACACTCTCCCCGTGCCCCAGCTTGTGCACCGCCACCTGCGGCGCGGCCACGGCCGCCAGCCGCACGAACTCGTCGCCCGGCGCATGGAATTCGTGCGGGCGCACCGCGTCCATCCCGATCGGCCAGTACGTCCCGTAGTGCACCGGCACCGCCACGCGCGGCGCCAGCCGGGCCAGCGCCCGCGCCGCCCGCCCGGCGTCCAGATGCCCCTCACCGAGATACGGCCCCCAGCCGCCCACCGGCAGCAGCGCCACATCCACCGGCCCGACCCGCTCGGCCATGCCGTCGAACAGCCCGGTGTCCCCGGCGAAGTAGGTGCGCGCCTCGCCCGCCACGACGTAGCCGAGCGCCGGCGAGCGGTGCGGGCCCACCGGCAGCCGCCGCCCGTCGTGCAGTGCCGGCACCACCCGCACCAGCAGGTCACCTATCCGCACCTCGTCCCCGGGCACCACCTCGGTGATCCGCAGCCACCGCAGCCGGCGCAAACCGGGTACCGCACGTGGTGCGCCCCGGGGCACGAGCAGGCGCGTGCCCGGGGCGAGGCCGGCCAGCGAGGGCAGATGCAGATGGTCGGCGTGCAGGTGACTGACGAGCACGACGTCGGCGCGGCGGGCCTCGGCGGGCGGTACGGCACCCCGGCGGCGCCGCAGATGCGCCAGCCGCCTGGCGAACAGGGGATCGGTGAGCACCCGTGTGTTCGCATCCTCCACCGTGCAGGTTGCGTGACCCCACCAGGTGATCTCCACCGGCACCTCCTTCGCCTCCTTCACGCGACTCCCCGAAGCCTACGGGCAGGAGTAGGGTCGGCGGCGAAACCCGGAGGTGAGGGGGACGCCATGGGACAGCTACGGGGTGCCTTCGGCGCGATCACGCCGGTGCGGGTCACCGCCATCGCCAGCCTGACACCTCTGGAGGAACTGGAGGCCGACCCCTTCCTGGTGGACTCCCGCAGCCAGCACGCGATGTGCGCCCGCTGGGCGGCCGAGCGCGGCTACGTCGTCGCCCGGGAACTGCTCGTCGGCGGCCTGCGTTTCGACCATTGCGCCCTGTGGGACGGGGTGCGGCCGGGGGTGGACGTGTTCGTCGCGCCCAGTCTGCGGGTGCTCGAGCGGGCCCTGTCGTCGGTGGAGGAGTTCACCGCCGAGTGCGCGCGCCGGGGCGTGCGCGTGGAGACGGTCGGACGGGCCGAGCCGTCGTACGACGCCCAGATGAAGGCACGCGTGCACCGGCGCCTGTCGATGCCGACGGCCGGTTACGACGGACGGTGACGCGCCCCCTGTGACCCGCCCGGACCGGGTTTCGCCCGATACGGCCCCGAGCGTGCCCTGCCCGGTATGACAAGGTGGAGCCCGGCCCGATGGGCCGAGCGAAGCGAGATGGGGGTCCCCTCGCCCGGGCTGGGGGAGGGCCGGGACGTGAGGTGTGCGGGGCATGCGAGGCGTGCGGTGGCGGCGGATCGCCAGTCAGGTCGGGCGGAGCATCGCCGTATGGGCGGCCTCCACGCTCACCATGCTGGTCCTCGCCGGGCTCCTGCCCGACTTCCAGCTCCAGTCCGCCGACGGCGACAGCGCCACCCGTATCGCCATCGCCGCCGCCTGCGGGGCCGGCGCCTTCGGTGTGCTCTCGGCCGTTGTCTGGCCGCTCCTGGTCCGGCTGCTGCTGCTCGTGCCCGCCCTGGTGCTCGGCCTGCTGGTCTTCTTCCTCAACGGTTCCCTGCTGCTGCTCGCCCTGCGCATCAATCCCTCCGGCCGCGGCGAGGCCGCCCCGGAGACCGCCGTCATCGTCGCCGCCGTGATGTCCGCCGTCGCCTCGGCCACCGGCGCCGCCCTCGCCGTACGCGACGACGAGACCTACCGGCGCCGCCTGCACCGGCTCGCCACCCGCGGCCGCCGGGCCGAGCCGCCCTGTCCGTCCGCCCCCGGCCTGGTCTGCGTCCAGCTCGACGGCGTGGGCCATGACGTGCTCATGGAGGCCGTCGGCAAGGGCCTGATGCCGACCGTCGCCCGCTGGCTGGCGGCAGCCGACGGCGCACAGCCGGCGGGCGACCCCCCGCAATCCGCCGACGGTACGCGGCCGACGACCGCCCGCCCCCGGCCCACCCACCGCCTCACCCCCTGGCACACCGACTGGTCCAGTCAGACCGGCGCCAGCCAGCTCGGCATCCTGCACGGCAGCACCTTCGACGTGCCGGCCTTCCGCTGGTACGAGAAGGACCGGGGCGAGGTGATGGTCTGCAATCGCCCGACCAGCGCCGCCGAGCTGCAGCGCCGCGCGACAGCGCACACGGGCGACGGCGGACTGCTCGCCCTCGACGGCGCCAGCCGCGGCAACCTGTTCAGCGGGGGCGCCGGCGAACAGGCCCTCGTCCTGTCCATCGCCGTCCGCCGCCGCAGCCGGGAGAACCGTTCCCGCGCCGGGTACTTCGCCTACTTCTCCGACCCCGCCAACGCCGTGCGCACCGCCCTGTCCTTCGTCGCCGAGGTGGTCCGCGAGATAGGCCAGTCCACCCGCGCCCGCATCCGCAGACAGCGGCCCCGGGTCAGCCGCGGCGGGCTCTATCCCTTCGTCCGTGCCTTCGCCACCGTGGTCGAACGGGACGTCGTCGTCGCCGCGGTGCTGGGGGACATGCTGGCCGGCCGCACCGCCGTCTACGCCGACCTCGTCGCCTACGACGAGGTCGCCCACCACTCCGGACCGCACAGCCGGGACGCCGAGAAGGTACTGCAGCGCCTCGACCGGTCCCTCGCGCTCCTCGCACGGGTCGCCGAACACGCCCCGCGCCCGTACCGGATCGTCGTCCTCTCCGACCACGGGCAGAGCCCCGGCGAGACCTTCCACGCCCGCTACGGCCTCACCCTCGGCGACCTGGTCCGGGCCGGCTGCGGACTGCCCGTCCCCCGCCGCGCCGAACGCACCCACAGCGGTGCCGAGGCCCGCGCCGCCGTCCGCGCGGCCCTGCGCCGGCCCGTGGAGGAGAACGGCACGCACCACCGCTCCGCCCGCGGCCCGGAACCGATCGTGCTGGCCTCCGGCAATCTCGGCCTGGTCTCCTTCCCGGACGTGCCGCACCGCATGACCAAGGAGGAGATCGACGCCCGCCACCCCGCCCTGCTCACCACCCTCGCCAACCACCCCGGCATCGGCTTCCTGCTGGTGCGCAGCGAGGCGCACGGCGGTGTCGTGCTGGGCGCCTACGGCGCCGAGATCCCGCTGGCCGAACTCGACGACACCTCCGGCCCGCTGGCCCGCTTCGGCCCCGGCGCCGCCGACGCCGTCCGCCGCACCCACTCCTTCCCGCACACCGCGGACATCATGGTGAACTCCGCCCATGACCCCGCCGACGGCGAAGTCCTCGCCTTCGAGGAACAGATCGGCTCCCACGGCGGCCTCGGCGGCGCCCAGTCGCGCCCGTTCCTGCTCTCCCCGCTGGACCTGTCCGCACCCGTCGGGGACGGGGAGCGGCTGACCGGCGCCGAGCAGGTGCACCACGTCCTGCGCCGCTGGCTGGGCGAGCTGGACGGACCGCAGGTACCGCTCACCACGGCCGTGGAGGAGGAGCGGGCCGCCTGAAATCCGGCTGCGCCCGCACCGCCGCACGCCCACACGAATCCCCGCTTCGCAGGCTGCCGTCGCCGTCACTCCCGCCCGCGTCCCCGAACTCCTCCTCGGCCTCGCCACCGCCCGGCCCGTCTTCCTCTGGGGCGCCCGAGGAGATCGCCCGCTGTACGTTCGGCGTGGTCAAGGGTGCTCGGCGCGATCGCCTCCTACGCCGAGGCGCGCACGGGCGCGGCGGCACGCTCACTGCAGCCCGGCATCGACCTACTGCACCGGGTGAGGACTTCCCGCCGACCGCTCCGGTGCTGGTCATCACCGACGGCTGGTGCGACGTGCCGCGGGTGCGCCGGGAGCACGCCTACATGATCCCGCAGGGAAGTCAGCTCCCGTTCACCCCGCGTGGGCCGGTCTTCGGAGTGCGATGAGCCGGAATGTGATCGGATAGGAGCAGAGAATCCTGGAAACGGGACCACACGCGAAAGGAACCACCGTGGCTACCACGCGCACCGCACACACGGTCTGGGAAGGCAACCTGCTCGAGGGCAGCGGCGTCGTCACCTTCGACTCCTCCGGCATCGGCCAGCAGCCGGTCACGTGGGCCTCGCGCGCCCAGGACGCGAACGGCAAGACCAGCCCCGAGGAGCTGATCGCGGCCGCCCACTCGAGCTGCTTCTCCATGGCCCTCTCGCACGCCCTGGCCGGCGCCGGCACCCCGCCCACCCGGCTGGAGACCAACGCCGACGTCACCTTCCAGCCCGGCGAGGGCATCACCGGCATCCACCTCACCGTGCGCGGTGAGGTGCCCGGCCTCGACGCGGACGGTTTCGCCTCGGCCGCCGAGGACGCCAAGAAGAACTGCCCGGTCAGCCAGGCCCTGACCGGTACGACCATCACCCTGACGGCCGAGCTGGCCTGACGCTCGTACGTCCCCGCGTGCCGCGCCCCCCACCGGGGCGCGGCATCGCCGTTTCCTGGGAACCCGTGCATTGACAGCGCCGTACGCACGTCCTGTGCTGGAAGTGCCGAAGGCGCCCGGGTGGAAGGGGACGGACCATGGCACGTGCGGTCGGGATCGATCTGGGGACGACGAACTCGGTGGTGGCCGTCCTGGAGGGCGGCGAGCCCACGGTCGTCGCCAATGCGGAGGGTGCGCGGACCACACCGTCCGTGGTGGCGTTCGCGAAGAACGGCGAGGTGCTGGTCGGTGAGGTCGCCAAACGGCAGGCCGTGACGAACGTGGAGCGCACCGCCCGCTCGGTGAAGCGGCACATGGGCGACACGGCCTGGCGCTTCCCCGAGCAGGGCACCATCGACGGCACCCGCCTGCGGGCACAGGAGCTGTCGGCGCGGGTGCTGCAGAAGCTGAAGCGGGACGCGGAGGCCTACCTGGGCGAGGACGTCACGGACGCGGTGATCACCGTACCCGCGTACTTCGACGACACCCAGCGGCAGGCCACCAAGGAGGCCGGGGAGATCGCCGGCCTGAAGGTGCTGCGGATCATCAACGAGCCGACCGCCGCCGCCCTCGCCTACGGCCTGGACCGGGGCGAGGAGCAGACCGTCCTGGTCTTCGACCTCGGCGGCGGCACCTTCGACGTGTCCCTGCTGGAGATGGGCGACGGCGTCATCGAGGTGAAGGCCACCAACGGCGACACCCACCTCGGCGGCGACGACTGGGACCAGCGGGTCGTCGACCACCTGGTCAAACGGTTCAAGGGGCAGTACGGCATCGACCTCGCGGCCGACAAGATGGCGGTGCAGCGGCTGCGGGAGGCCGCGGAGAAGGCCAAGATCGAGCTGTCCTCGTCCACCGAGACCTCGATCAACCTGCCCTACATCACCGCCTCCGCCGAGGGTCCGCTGCACCTGGACGAGAAACTGACCCGGGCCCAGTTCCAGGAGCTGACCGCCGACCTGCTGGACCGCTGCAAGACGCCCTTCCACCAGGCGGTGCGGGACGCCGGTGTGGAGCTGTCCGCGATCGACCACGTCATCCTGGTCGGCGGCTCCACACGGATGCCCGCGGTCACCGACCTCGTGAAGGAACTCACCGGCAAGGAGCCCCACAAGGGCGTCAACCCCGACGAGGTCGTCGCGGTCGGCGCGGCCCTCCAGGCGGGCGTCCTGCGCGGCGACGTCAAGGACGTGCTCCTGCTCGACGTCACCCCGCTGTCCCTGGGCATCGAGACCAAGGGCGGCATCATGACCAAGCTGATCGAGCGCAACACCACGATCCCGACCCGCCGTTCGGAGATCTTCACCACCGCCGCCGACAACCAGCCCTCGGTCGGCATCCAGGTCTACCAGGGCGAACGCGAGATCGCCGCCTACAACAAGAAGCTCGGCGTCTTCGACCTCACCGGCCTGCCGCCCGCCCCGCGGGGCATCCCGCAGATCGAGGTCGCCTTCGACATCGACGCCAACGGCATCATGCACGTCTCCGCCAAGGACCTCGCGACCGGCCGCGAGCAGAAGATGACCGTCACCGGCGGCTCCGCCCTGCCCAAGCAGGACATCGACCGCATGATGCGGGACGCGGAACAGTACGCGGAGGAGGACCGCAAACGGCGCGAGGCCGCCGAGACCCGCAACCAGGCCGAACAACTCGTCTACCAGACCGAGAAGTTCCTCCGCGACAACCAGGAACGGGTGCCCGCCGACACCCGCCGGGAGGTCGAGGAGGCGACGGGGGAGCTCAAGACCCTGCTGGAGCAGAACGCGGACACCTCCGCCCTGCGCGCCGGCGTCGACAAACTCGCCACCGTCAGCCAGAAGATGGGGCAGGCGATGTACGCCCAGGCCCAGCCGTCCGCCGACGACGGTCCGGCCGGGGAACAGAGTGCCGGCGCCGATGAGGAGGGCGTCGTGGACGCGGAGATCGTCGACGAGGACCGGGACGCGAAGGGCGGCGCGGCCTGACCGCCCAGCCGCTCCCGGCCCCGTGCACCAGCCGGCTGTACGGCGTGAGCAGCGGCCGGTCGCCTGGTGGTGGGTGCGGCCGTCGCGACAGCCCGATCCCGGCGGCGGCCCGCGCTACGGCTGCCGTGCGGTCACGATGGGCGCACTCCGGTGGGCGCGGGCGGCAGGGTGGCACACACCGCGTCCAGGACGCCGGCATACGGGGTGCCGTAGTCGGTCAACCGCGTCCGCAGCTGTTCGAGGGCGTCGCGGTGTTCGGTGAGCAGTCCGGTGTCGCCCGTCCGCGCGGTGAACTCCAGCACCGCCGGCAGGAAGTCCGGCAGCTCCTCGCCGCTGCACTCCAGGCCGTGCTCCCGGTACACCTCCGCGAACCGGACCAGGGACATCCCGCGCCGCCGGGTGCCGCCGTCGCGCCACCGGCTCAGGTAGAGGGTGTGCCGGTTCTTGACGTCGAAGACCTGCACGTAGTGCGCGGCCAGTTCCTGCGGCGGGGTGACGGCCGCGTGGTCGGTGAACGCCCGCAGCTGCGGGGCGGCTTCGCGCAGCAGCGGCAGGCGGGCGACGAAGTCGTCGTCCGGGTAGGTCAGGCAGAGCGCCGCCGCCTGGTACAGCACCGCGTCCGAGGGCATCACGCCTCCTTCGCGTCGTCGGACGTCTGCCGCCGGCGCACCGGATGGAGGTTCACCGTCCAGCGGCACGCACCGGTGCGGTTCGCCCCGTGCTTCGAACCTAGGGGAGGGCGCCGGAACGCACCCGTTCACAGACCCGTACGGGTCATCCTGGAGGCGGGCGGTGCCGGAGGGCCCGGGTCAGAGGTTCTCGCGCCACTGTCGCAGGAGTTTCCTCGTGCGCTGGACCGAGGCCGCCCGGGCCGTCATGTGGTCCAGGACCTCCAGATGCGCGGCGACCTCGCGGCGCGAATCCAGGTAGAGCGCACCGGTCAGGTACTCGGTGAACACCATGTCCGGCAACTCCGGTTCGGCGAACCGGAACAGCGTGAAGGGCGCGTACGTCCCCGGATGCGGGCCGGCCGCGAACTCGGCGAGCTGCAGTGTGACCCCGTCCCGTTCCGCGTACTCCAGCAGCCGGTCCAGCTGGTCCCGCATCACCTCGGACCGCACGCTCACCGGACGCCTGAGCGCCGTCTCGTCCATGATCACCCACAGATGGGGCGGATCCTGCCGCTCCAGCAGCCGCTGCCGTTCCATGCGCAGCGACACGTGCCGCTCGATCGTCTCCGGCTCCCGCTGCCCGACCGTGCCGGCCTCCAGCACCGCCCGCGCGTACTCCTCCGTCTGCAGCAGCCCGGGCACGAAGTGCGGCTCGTAGGAGCGGATGACCCGCGCGGCGCCCTCCAGGCTGACGTACAGGCTGAACCAGTCCGGCAGCACATCGTGGTACCGCTGCCACCAGCCCGGCTGGTTCGCCTCCTCGGCCAGCCGCACGAACGCGGCCGCCTCCTCCTCGGCCACCCCGTAGGTGGACACCAGCACCTGCACGTACGGGATCTTGAGCGCGACCTCGGCCATCTCCATGCGCCGTACGGTCGCCGACGCCACCCGCAGCACCCGGGCGGCCTCCTCACGGCTCAGCCCGGCCGCCTCCCGCAACTCCTGCAACCGCTTGCCGAGCACCACCTGGCCCACGGTGGGCGCAGCCCGCCGCTCACTCACGCCACGCCCTCCCCTACGCGCCGAAGTACGCGGGCAGTCTGTCACGGGATGGCGTCTCGCACACGCGGTCGAGCAGACTCGGCGTCGGCCGACTCGCGTACGCGGCCGTTCACCCGGCCAGCGTGTGCAGGTATTTGGTGGTCGCCGGGTCCGCCGGCAGGAACGTCTCGATCGCGATCTCGGCGACCGTGACGTCCATCGGCGTGTTGAACGTCGAGATCGACGACACGAAGGACAGGATCCGGCCGTCGTGCTCGATCCGCAGCGGCAGCGCGAAGTACGCGACGGGCTCGGCCGGTTCCTCACCGGCCGCGTCCTCGGGCACCGGGTAGGCCGACACCTCCTCGTACAGGGCGCGGAGCCGGTCGGAGCGGTGCAGGGCGATCTCCCGCTCCATCTGCGCCAGCAGATGGCCGCGCCACTCCCGCAGATTGCGGATGCGCGGCGCCAGACCCCGTGGGTGCAGGGTCAGCCGCATCGCGTTCGGCTCCGGTGTCATCAGCTCCTGCGGCACACCCTCCAGCAGCATCGCGATGCCACGGTTGGCCGCGAGGACCGTGTAGCCGGCGTCGACCACCAGCGCGGGGTAGGGCTCGTAGCCCCGGATGAGGCGCTCCATGCCGTCGCGCAGCGCGTCCAGCGCCGGGTCGTCCAGCGGCGTCTCCGGGTAGTGCGGGGCGTAACCCGCCGCCAGCAACAGGGCGTTGCGCTCCCGGACCGGCACGTCCAGATGCTCGGCGAGCCGCAGCACCATCTCCTCGCTCGGCCGGGACCGGCCGGTCTCGATGAAGCTGATGTGCCGGGCGGAGGAGTCGGCGCGCAGCGCCAGCTCCAGCTGGGAGATCCGGCGCCGCTCCCGCCAGGCGCGCAGGTGCGGGCCGACACCCTTGTCGGCGACGGCGGCGGACGCTGAGGGACCGGGCGCGACCATGGTCATACGGACGACCCTATCGAGTGCGGCCGCCGCCGGCGTGGCAGGCTGAACACGTACCCGCCTACTCCGGAGGGGGACGCCCTCGAGGGGACGCCCGCGAGGGAGACGCCCGCCGACACCGAGGGAGATCCCGTCATGGCCGTCGAACCGCTGTCGCAGAAGGAGATCGAGGACCGGCTGGCCGAGCTGCCCGGCTGGTCGGTGGACGGTGACCGGCTCACCCGCTCCTACCGGCTCGGCTCGCACTTCGCGGCGGCGGCGCTGGTCGTGCACATCGCGGGTATCCAGGACGAGCTGGACCACCACTCGGACCTCACCCTCGGCTACAACACCGTCTCCCTCAGCGTGAACACCCACAGCGCGGGCGGTGTCGTCACCGCGAAGGACTTCGGCCTCGCCCGTAGGGTGGAGGACATCGCCCCAGGTCACGGCGCACACTGAGGGGCGTGCTCGACTACGACAAGGAAGCCGGCCACTACGACGCCTCCCGCGGCGGCGAAGCCCGTGCCGCGGCCGCCGCGCAAGCCCTCCTCGCCCTGCTGCCCGACACCCCGGGCCACCTCCTCGACGTCGCCTGCGGCACCGGGATCGTCACCCGGCGGCTCGCCGCCGCCCGCCCCGGGCTGCGGGTGACGGGCGCCGACCTCACCCCCGCCATGGCCCGCATGGCCTCGGCCCGGCTGCCCGGCGCGATCGTGCGGGCCGACAGCCGCCGGCTGCCCCTGCGCACCGGCAGCGTCGACGCGGTCACCACCGTCTGGCTGCTGCATCTGCTGGACGCCGAGGACGTCCGCGCCGTCGTCGCCGAGTGCGCCCGGGTGCTGCGGCCCGGCGGGGTCTACGTCACCACCGTCGACAAGGCCGCAGCGCACGACGTCGGCAGCGACATCGACGCCGTCCTCGCCTCCCGCCCGCGCCGCCCCGCCGCGGACGCCGCCGGCACGGTGACCGCGCACGCCGCCCGGCACGGGCTGCTCCCCTCCGGCCGCGCCTGCTTCCGCGGCGTCGGACAGGGCCGCAGCCCCCGCGACACCATCGCGGACCTGCGCCGCGGCTGGTTCACCCTGCTGCCACCGGGCGAGCCGCGCACCGAGGAGTTCGCCACGCGACTGGCCCACCTCCCGGACCAGGACCGGCCCCGCGGGGACCCGTCCTTCAGCCTGTGCGCCTTCCGCAAGCCGACGGCCGCCTGGGCGGGGCTCCTGCCCCGGTCGCCGGAGGGCAAGGCCGTCAGGTGATGTGCCGTGGTAGCGCGGCGACCGGGGCAGGAGCCTCGCCGGGACGCCGTACCACCATGACCTTCCCGCTCGGCGCGTGGCGGTCGAACAAGGCAGTGCCCAGTTCGCGTTCGAGGGCCCGGACCGTGCTGGACACGGCGGAGGCGGCGGCCCTCGATCCTCGCCGGGTCCGTGCGGGTGTTCACTCCGGGGCAAGTCTCCGTGCACGGGCGGACTCGGGCCGTCGTCCGGCCGTCCTAGTGTCAACGGGACGGCCCATGCCCGAAGAGCCGTCGGAACGAGGAGAGGCGTGAGCGCGAACGAACAGGCGGTCGTGGTGGCCACCGGGCCGCGCCGCGCGACGGCCGCTGCCCGCGCCGTCGAGGCCCGGCGCGCTGCCGGGCCGACCGCCGGTACCCGGCCCCGGATCCCCCCGTGTGCCCCCTTCCACCGCACCGTCGAGCCGGCCCTGGGAGTCCTCCGCTGAACCGCGCCACGACCGTGCGGACGGACCCGGGTGCCAGGCGATGGCACACCATGGTGGGCCGCGACCCCGGAGAGCCGCACCGGTCCGCCACCTCGCTGGAACTCTTCTTCGACCTGTGCTTCGTCGTCGCGGTGGCGCAGGCCTCCGCGAGCCTGCACGGGGCGCTGACGGCGGGCGACTACGCCACCGGTGCCCTGCGCTTCGCGCTGGTCTTCTTCACCATCTGGTGGGCGTGGATGAACTTCACCTGGTTCGCCTCCGCCTACGACCCGGACGACATCCCGTACCGGCTGACGGTGCTGGCGCAGATCACCGGCTCGCTCGTCCTTGCCGCCGGGGTGCGCCGCGCCTTCGAAGGCGGGGATCTGCGCGTCGTCACGCTCGGGTACGTCGTGCTGCGGACGGCGTTGGCCGCGCTCTGGCTGCGTGCCGCGCTGTCCGACCCCGCCCACCGGAGGACGACGCTGCGCTTCGCCGCTGGAGTGACGGTCTGCCAGTTCGGCTGGGTGGGACTGCTGTTCGTCCCGTCGCCGGTGCGGCTTCCCGGCATCGTGGTGCTGATCGTGGCCGAGCTGTCCGTACCCCTGTGGGCGCAGGCCGCCGGGATGACCCCCTGGCATCCGCACCACATCGCCGAGCGCTACGAGCTGTTCACCCTCATCGTGCTCGGCGAGTCCGTCGCGGCCGCCACCGTCGCCGTCCGCGGCGCCTTCGACCGGCACCAGGGCACCGGCGCGCTGTACGCGCTGGCGGGCGGCGGCCTGCTCATGGCCTACGCGATGTGGTGGCTGTACTTCGCCAGACCCGCACACATCCTGCTCGCCACGACGCACCAGGCCCACCGCAGGAGGTTTCCCTGGGCCTACGGCCACTACCTGATCTTCGCCTCGGCGACCGCCGAGGGCGCCGGCCTGGCCGCGTACGCCGATCACGTCACGCGTCACACCGGCGCATCGCCGACCGCCGCCGGCGCCGCGGTCACCGTGCCGGCGGCCGTGTTCCTGATCACCGTATGGGCGGTGCACCTGCGGCCCCACCAAAGGACCGTGGCCGAACGGATCCCGTTCCCCGTCGCCGCGATCGGTGTCCTCATGGCCACCTGGGCGCCGGTACCCGCGCTGCTCGCCGGCATGACGCTGGCGGTCCTGGTCGCCGTGGCCACCGTGCCGCGCCGGTGACGACCCGTGGCAGCCCTCAGCGGCCGCTCCCGGCCGCGGCCGCCTCGCCGAGAAGCGCGCGGAGCCCTCAACCGCGGGGAATGTTGCGCAGGTTGGCCCGGGCCAGGTGGACCATGCGTCCGACGCCTCCGGTCAGGACCGTCCGGCTCGCCGAGAGCGCGAAGCCTCTGATCTGCTCGGCGGTGATCTTCGGCGGGACGGCCAGCGCGGCGGGATCGGTGACGACGTCGACCAGCGCGGGCCCCTCATGGGCGAAGGCCTCGCGCAGCGCGTCGCGCACCTCGCCGGGCCTCTCCACCCGGATGCCGCGGGCACCGGCCGCGGTGGCGATGGCCGCGTAGTCGGCGTGCGGGTAGGTCGTGCCGTACGGAGGCAGCCCGTCGACCATCATCTCCAGGTCGACCATGCCGAGGGAGGAGTTGTTGAACACGACCACCTTCACCGGCAGTCCGTACTGGACGAGCGTGAGGAAGTCGCCCATGAGCATGGAGAACCCGCCGTCGCCGGAGAGGGAGACGACCTGCCGGCCGCGGTCGAGGAACTGGGCGCCGATGGCCTGGGGCAGCGCGTTGGCCATCGAGCCGTGCACGAACGAACCGAGGATGCGGCGCCGGCCGTTCGGCGTCAGATAACGCGCCGCCCACACACAGCACATGCCGGTGTCCACGGTGAACACCGCGTCGTCGGCGGCCTCCTCGTCCAGCACCGCGGCCACGTACTCGGGATGGACCGGAGTGTGCCTGTCGACGTTGCGGGTGTAGGCGCTCACCGCACCCTCCAGCGCGTGGGCGTGCCGCTCCAGCATGCGGTCGAGGAAACGGCGCGAGGACTTCTCCCGCACCGCGGGGGTCAGGCACCGCAGGGTCTCGCGCACGTCTCCCCAGACGGCGAGGTCGAGCTGCGTGCGCCGGCCCAGCCGCTCCGGCTGCACGTCGACCTGGACGGTCCGCACATCGCGGGGCAGGAAGTCCGTGTACGGGAAGTCCGTGCCGAGGAGCAGCAGGAGGTCGCACTCGTGCATCGCCTCGTACGCCGCTCCGTAGCCGAGCAGACCGGACATGCCGACGTCGTACGGGTTGTCGTACTGGATGTGTTCCTTGCCGCGCAGCGCGTGTCCGACCGGTGCCTTGACCTTCTCGGCGAAGGCCATCACCTCGGCGTGGGCACCGGCGACGCCCCGGCCGCAGAACACCATGACGCGTTCGGCGGCGTCCACCAGGTCCGTGAGCCGGGCGAGTTCCTGGTCGCTCGGGCGGATGGCCGGAAGGTCCAGGGGCATGGCGAGTTCGGGTGCCGAGTCCGGGGATTCCTCGGAGGCGGTGTCACCGGAGAGCGCCACCACCGAGACGCCGCGCCGGCCGACGGCGTGCTGGATCGCCGTCTGCACCACGCGCGGCATCTGCCGGGGTGAGGAGATCAGCTCGGCGTAGTGGCTGCACTCGGCGAACAGCCGGTCGGGGTGGGTCTCCTGGAAGTAGCCGGTCCCGATCTCCCCGCTGGGTATGTGCGCGGCCAGCGCGAGCACGGGCGCCATCGAGCGGTGGGCGTCGTACAGGCCGTTGATCAGATGGAGGTTGCCCGGCCCGCAGGAGCCCGCACAGGCCGCCAGCCGACCGGTGAGCTGGGCTTCCGCGCCGGCGGCGAACGCCGCGACCTCCTCGTGGCGGACCTGGATCCACTCGATGGCATCGTGCCGTCTGACCGCGTCCACGACGGGGTTCAGGCTGTCTCCGACCACGCCGTACATGCGGCGCACACCGGCACGGGCCATGAGGTCGACATACTGCTCGGCAATGGTCTGCTTGGCCATGGGGCTCCTCGTATTCCGGCATTGCCGCGGGCCCGCCGTGCGAGGGCACAGCGGGCCGGCTTCGCGCCCGGATCACGTTAGTGAGACGGCGGAGCCGCGCTTGCCCGACCGTGCACGGGCTCGGTTCCGTCAGTGCAGCGGTCCCCGACCGCGCCACGGCCACGGCGTACGGCGGCCGGTTCCGCCGCGAAGAACACGGAAACCCGTGTCAGGCGTCGACGAGCTGCGGGTGTGACGCGGGGGGCGGCGTCACACCCTGGGTGCCGCGCCATTCTCGTGGGGACATCCCGTAGGCGGCCCGGAACACCCTGCTGAAATGCGCGGCACTGGTGAAACCCCATCGGTGCGCGACCGCGGAGATCGTGGCGCCGTTCCCGCGGCGCGCGAGTTCACGCCGGCACTCCTCGAGCCGACGCCGTTGGATGTACCGGCCGACCGTGACGTCTTCGCTCTCGAACAGCTTGTGCAGGTAGCGCAGGGATATGTGGTGGGCGCGGGCGATGACCTGCGGGGTCAGGTCGGGGTCCGCGATGTGAAGGTCGACGAACTCCTGAACGCGCAGCAGCAGTGCCCCGTTCGCGCCCGGCGTGTCCGCGCTCGACCGGCCGAGGAGCTCGTCGGCCATCACGCCGATCAGATCCACGACGTTGCGCGCCATCAGCTCACTGGTGCGGGGCGAGTACGTTCCCGCGTCGTCCACGAGCCCGGCGAGGAAGGGCGCCATCAGCCCGCCCAGCGGGGTGGCGGAGCCGAGCGGGGAGGCCGTGACGCGAGCCATCTCGCACTCGTCCAGGCCCAGCACCTCCCTCGGCAGGACGAGGGACTTCGTCCGGAACGGCTGGGGCAGGTCCAGGCGGACGGGGCGTGCCCTGTCGTAGAGGAAGACATCCCCTGGTTCCAGGAGCGCTTCGCGGCCGTCCTGCTGGATTCGGGCGACTCCCCTTTCCAGCAGTTTGACCACCACGTACTCCTCCTCGCGGCCCCGCGCGACGAGCCGGCGGGTGCGCAGCACGGAAGGGCGGTCGCCGTCGACGGCGACCGCCTGGAGGCGGCCGAGCGGTGTCGTGCGGATCGTGCCGGAACGCACCTCGTCCGGGACGGCGATGTCCACCAGGCCGAACGTCCGGGACAGCGCTTCGCGCCAGTACGCACGTCTGCGGTCGGCGGGCGGCGAGTCGGTGGTGGAGAGGGCGCCCGGGAGGTGCCGGGACTCCGGACTCGTGGTGTCCGGCATGGTGTCCGGCATGGTTTCCGCCTTTCAGCCGGTGTGCGCTTTCCCGAACACCGTGCCAGGGGGCCTGGGCCTGACACATCGCGTGAATCCGCTAGATCAGGGATGTAAGAGGACGAGCCGCTCCCGGAAACGTCCCCGTTCCCTCGCGCCGGCCCTGCCGTTCAGGAACCGGTCGCCATCCGCTGCGCATGCTCGAGTGCTTCCTCGGGCGTCTGCTCGCCCGTGAGCGCGGACTGGATCGCGGTGTAGATGCCGGTCGCCGCCTTGGGCCACCTGACGCCGAGTTCGCTGGTACGGGCCCGCGCCGCTCGGACGCTCCTGACGAAGGCGGCCATCGACGGCACCCGCTCGGCGTACCGGGCGGCCACCGTGGAGCGGGAGGGCACGGTGAAGTGCTGCTCGGCCACGGTGAGCATGTGCGCGGAGTCGTTCAGGCAGGCGAGCACCTGGGCGGCCTTCTCCTGCCGGGCCTCGGAGGCGCTCTGCGGGACCGTCCACACCTCACCGCCGAGCGGGGTGACCGGGGTCTGCCCGATCCGCGGGACGGGGACCGGGGCAACGCCCCAGCGCAGGTTCTTGTCCTGGTTCAGGGCCGGGATGCGCCAGGGACCGTTGATCATCATGGCCGTCCTGCCGGCGGCGAACTGATCGTGGACGTCCGCCTGGGTCCAGTTCAGCACCGACTTCGACATGGATCCGCTCTTGACCAGGTCGACCCACAGCTGGAGCGCCTGCGCGGCCTGCGGGGTGTCCAACCGCCTCTCGTCCCCGCCGTTGGACCACAGGAAGGGCAGGAACTGCCAGGCGCCCTCGAAGGTGGCGTTCGCGTCGACCGCCATGCCGTGACGGCCCGGGCGCGTCAGCTCGGCCGCCGCCGCCTTCAGCTCGTCCCAGGTCCTCGGCACCGTGACGCCGGCCTCGGTCAGCATGTCCTTGTTGTAGAAGAGGGCGACCGTGCTGACGTTGGGCGCCAGTCCGTACACCTTTCCCTGATAGGTGCCCGCCGACAGGATGCCCTGGGCGAAGCCGCCCGAGTCGATGCCGTACCGGTCCAGCGGGGTCAGCGCGCCGGTCTGTGCGATCTGCTGCAGGTCGGGGTTGTCCAGCATCAACAGGTCGGGAAGGGTCCGCGACGAGGCCTGCCGCAGGACCGTGGGGACGAGCGACGCCCCCGGCACGCTCGTGTGCTCGACCCTGACACCGGCGGTCTTGCCGCAGGCCGTGAGCAACGCGCCCCATTGGGCGTGTTCGGACGCGTCGGTGTAGTAGTCGAGGGCGGTGATGGAGGTGGCATCGCCTGCGGCGGACCCGTCCCCGGCGCCGCCGGCGCACCCGGTGGCGGTCAGTAGCAGGGCGGCGACGCCGGCCCGCAGGAGGGCGGCCGTCCGCCGCGCCGACGGTCTGGCCGATGAGATCATGGTGGTGCCTTTACCGAGTGACGTCTGTGGCAGGAGAGTTGCGTGTCGACGGGCGTCGCCGAGGTGATCCACACTCATATCTTCTGAAACGCGAATATTATCGGACGTCATGGGCTGCCAAGTCCGTCGGCTTCTCCGCCCTCCGTACCGCGTTCGGCGGCCTCCCGGATCATCGCCGCCACGGCGCCGGGCTGTGACAGCAGGACGGCGTGCGAACCGTCCAGCGTGTATTCGGTGGCCGCCATGCGCTGCGCCATGAAGCGCTGGGCGGTGGGGTTGAGCATCCGGTCGGCGGCCGCGATGGCGTACCACGAGGGCTTGCAGGCCCAGGCCGGCGGGCCCGATCTGCCGGTCAGGGCGCCGCGGGCGATCGGGCGTTGCGCCAGGGACCGCACATCCGTGACGCCGGACGGCAGGTCGGCGGCGTACATCTGCGAAAACCGTTCCCGGCGGATGTACAGCTCGCTTTCCGGGCCGCCCGGAATCGGGGCGGGGAGCGCGGCCGTGATGACCGCGTCGGCCACCGCCACGGGAGCGAAGCGATTCGTGATGTCCAGGACGCACTCGCCCGTGTCGAGGCCGAACGCCGCGACGTAGCACAGGGCCACGACGTTGTCGGCGTCGGTGGCGGCGTGTGTGATGACCGCGCCACCGTAGCCGTGGCCGACCAGTACGACGGGAACGTCGAGGGCGCGCACGACGGCCCCGATGGAGGCGGCGTCCTGCGCCAGGCCGCGCAGCGGGTTCGCCGGGGCGCGCACGGCGAGCCCGTCCGCGTGCAGCAGGCTGATGACCCCCGCCCATGACGAGGCGTCGGTGAACGCCCCGTGCACCAGCACGACGGTCGGTGTGACGGGGGTGGGTCTGCGCATGCCGGTGGCCTCCGACCGAGTGTGGGGTTGTCCAGCCAACCGCGTCCGGGAGGGGCAGGGCATCGCGGGAACGTACCAACAGGTCCGCTCACCCGTCGGACAGGGCCATCACCAGATTCGCCAGCTGGACCCGGGAGTTGACCGACAACTTGCGGAAGACGGAGGTCAGGTGGGTGTTGACCGTGTGCGGTGAGACGACGAGCACATCGGCCGCCGACCGGTTGGTGTGGCCCTCGGCGACGAGGCGTGCGACCTTCTGCTCCGAGGCCGTGAGCGCTCCCCATCCGTGCACCGGGCGTGGCATGTCCGCCGCCCCGCGGCCGCCGGCCCCCGCACCGTCCAGATCGCGCCGCAGGCGTGCCGCGGCGGCGTGGGCGCCCGACCTGGTGAAGGCGCCGTGGGCGTGGCTCAGGGCGGCCACCGCCTGCGGTCTGCGTCCCGCCGCGAGGAGCGCCTTGCCGAGGTCGGCGTACGCGGCGGCCCGGACCAGCGGGCGAGGGCTCGCCTCGAGCAGCTCAGCGGAGTGTTCGAGCAGGGCGAGATCGTCCTTCACGAGCCCGAGGACCTGTGCCGCGATGCCCGTGGCGGTGGCCACGGCGGGGTTGCGCTCGGCGTGGGCCCCGGCCTGTGCGGCCAGGTCCTCGGCGAGCGCGCGGTCCGCGCCGCGCAGGGCGATGCGTACCGCGGCGTCGACCCAGTTGCGCAACAGCCGCCAGCGCATGAAGAAACCTTCCCGCTGTACCTGCCGGATCTTGTCGACGGCAAGCTCGAGGTGCCCGTCGGCCTCGGCGTGGACGGCTTCCAGGAAGCGCACCGCGGCCGTGTTGCCCGGATTCGGCTTCGTCGCCAGTCGTTCTCGCGCCGCGACCAGGTGCTGCCGCGCCGCTTCCCCGTCGCCGCGCAGCAGGGCGATCCACGAGCGGATCACGCGGGCGTTCACCTGCTGGACGGGCACCTGTACGTCGTCCTCCAGGCGCTCCATGGTCTCGAAGCCGGCGTCGGCGTCGTCGAGCCGGCCGAGCCCAAGATCGTGCTGGCCCTGGGCCCACAGCAGCATCGCCTGACGCGTCGGCCCGGCCGTGTCCGCCGCCCCCAGGAGCAGCCGCTCGCTGGACGCGAAGTCGTCCATGTGCTGGTGCGCGACGATCTCCTCCGGAAGGAAGGCGCAGTCCACGGCGCTGAGCGCGGTGAAGCGCTCCAGGGCGACGGTGTTCTCACCCGCGTTCTGCGCGATCTCGCCGAGCCCGGAGAGGGCCAGGACGTGCGCCTCCCGGTCCCCGATCGCGGTGGCGGCACGCAGTGCGGCCTCGCCCGCCGCACGCGCCGCGACCAGATCGTGCCCCCGGGACAGGGCCAGCGCACGCAGTGCGGCCAGCCTTGCCCCGACCTCCGGGGCCGCGCCCCGCACGGCGAGGGCCGTCTCGGTCCGGCGGCGCAACTCCTCGGCGAGATCCATGTTCCACAGCGTCCCGCCGAGGGCGGCCTGCAGCCGGCTGAACACCTCCAGTGGGGGCCGGCAGGCCAGTAGCCGGTCACCGGTCGACAACGCCTCTCGATTGCGGCCGGCCCGGGTCAGGCCGACGATCGCCTGCTCACCCACCTCGAACCGCAGCGGCCGTCCGGCCGGCACCAGTTCCAGGGCGCGGGTCAGCAGGTCGGCCGCCAGGCCCGGTGTCACCGGCAGTACGTCGTCAGCGGCTCGCCTCAGCAGCGCCACAGCTTCCTCGTCGCCGGGCGCGGCGCCCCTGAGGATGTGCGGCACCGCGTCGATCGGCCGGTGGCCCGCCGCGACGAGCCGGTGGGCAGCCTCTCGGTGCAGCGCCTTCCGGGCCGACGGGGGGATGTCGACGTAGACCGCCTGGCGCAGCAGGTCGTGCCGGAAGACCAGGTGATCGCCGTCGTCGTCCAGGAGCCCCGTGCGCACCGCCTCCTCGAGTTCGGCGATCAACGCGGCGGTCGGCCGGCCGCAGAGCGCGGCGGCGTCGGGGAAGCCGAACCTGCGTCCCAGCACCGCTCCCATCTGGAGGAAGCGCAGCGTGCCGGGCCGCAGGGACCTGAGTCTGCCGCGCACGCCCACCACGAGCCCAGGGGGCACCGGCTCGCCGGAGGACTCGGCGGTCCGTAGTCCCGCGAGCATCTCGACGGCCAGGAACGGGTTCCCGCCGGCCCCGTCGAGCAGCTCCCGTACCTGCTCGTCGACCGCTGTGCCCAGGGTGTCGCCGGCCAGCTGGCCGATGGCCGCGCCGGACAGCGGTCCCAAGGGCACCGTGGCCGTCGGGAGGTTGCCGGTCGCGGCCGCGACGATCTCTTCCGCCGGGTCGGCGGGCTCCCGTCGCCCGGTCAGCAGCCACAGCACCGGTGAGGTCCGCAAGCGCGTCGGAAGCTGCTTCAGGGCGAACCGGCTCAGCGGGTCGGCCCACTGCACATCGTCCAGCGCGATCAGCACCGGCACGCTGCCGGCTCGGGCTTCGATCGCCTCCGCCAGGCGCTCCACCAGCCAGATCCGCTGATCGTGACGGCGTGCGAGATCACCGAAGGCATCCCCGGACAGCAGCGGCTGATCGCCGTGCAGGAGGCAGGCCGCCAACGACGACAGCGGCACGATGTGATGCAGTTCGTCGGCCTTGCCGCAACCGACCGAGAATCCGGCTGCCGTGGCCCTGGAGACGGCCTCGGCGAGCAGCGTGGTCTTGCCGATGCCCGGTTCCCCCTGGAGCAGGGCCATCCCGCCGCTCCCGGTGCGGGCCACCGAGGCGATCAGTGCCTGCAGCCCCTCGAGTTCGGCCTCCCGGCCGCGTAGACCGCTACGGGTCAACGATCCGCCTGCCCCCGCCACTCACACGCCTTCCTGCCCGCACCCCGGCCGAAGCCGGTCCCGCCCCTGCCGGCGGAGGAACTCCGCCCTTCGTGGAGATCCTGCCAAAGGGCCCCGGGCTCGCACATCACGCGGGTGTGAACGCACGGTGTCCGGCGTCACAGGCCGGCGGGCGGCGCCGGGACCGCCGTGAGGATGCGGGTTCTTCGCACGGGGGAGTCCGCTGCGAAGAGGGGCGGTCCCCATGCGGGTGGGGACCGCCGGAAAACGGGCCTACTCCAACAGCTCCGCGTACGAGCCCATGGCCAGGGCGATGTCCGCCTCGGCCCAGAACCGGTGGTACGTGAAGACGGGCGCGGCACCGCCCTTGAGGTAGGCCTCGATCTTCGACCAGGCCGGGTCGTTCTGGTAGAAGGACCGGATCGAGGAGAACGTCGACGTCGAGTTGATCGCGTCGCCGTTCGGCATCGTGCCGCTCCAGCCGCTCGGCACGTACACGCTGTCACCGAACCGGCTGTAGTCGCTGCGGGTCTCCGGGACGGCGATGCCGAGGGCGTCCTGGTAGTTGCCCCACATGCCGTCCAGCAGCGCCTTCGCCGTCGACTTCGCGGCCGCGTCACCGGACCTGGCGGCGTAGTACGTCAGTGTCTTGGCGTACGCGGCCGCCACGCCGACGTCGTCGGTGTAGTCGGCGACGGTGACATGAAGTCCGCTGTTGGAGCCGGGGCTCGAGGCGTTCCAGGTGTCGGGCCGGCCCGACCACTGGAGGGTGGAGGGGATCCGGTAGGTGCCGTCCGGGTTGATCGTGGTCCTGGACAGCGCCCACTTCACCCACTTGTCGAGGATCGCCTTCGCCGCGGCGTTCCCGGTCTGCTGGTAGTACTCGGCGACCCGTTCCATGGACCACGCCTGGAACCCGAACCACTGGTTGGAGGGCGGGTCGTGGTAGACGGGCTGCCAGTCGTAGTACATGCCGTAGAAGGTCGGCGTACCGGACGGCGGGGTGGCGTAGCGGCCCTGCCAGCTGTTGGTCGCGCCGCCCGCGATGGCGCCCTCGGACGACTGCAGCCACTGGTAGAACTCCAGTTGCCGCTGGAGCGACTTGCCCCAGTCGGCCGCGCCGGTCGCCGACTTGGGCTTGAGGTCGGCGTAGGAGCTGAGCGCGTACGCCGCGAGGGGGTTCTGGTAGCCGCCGTGGGTGTGGCTGGAGCCGATGCGCCAGGCCCAGCCCGAGCTGGTGTCGGTGGCGCCGCCCCAGGCGTAGTACCAGGACAGCAGGTAGTGCGAGGCGTCCTTGCCGGTGCCGGCCGGGCAGGCCGACGGACCGACACAGTCGCCGATCTTCTTGAAGTACTTGTCGTACATCGCGTACCGCAGGTAGTCGCCCATCTTCGCCGCCTTGGCGACCGTCGCGGACACGTCACCGCCCTTGCCCTGCGCCTTCGCCCACACGTCCGCCCAGTACGCGGCCTGCACCGCGCGCGCGTCCGCGTCCGGGGCGTCGGTGAACTTCCACTGCCTGGCGTAGGAGGAGTCGCCGGTGAACAGGTCCAGGTAGCCGTTCTTGCCGCCGTACTTGAAGGCGTCGCAGGTCGGCTGCGGGACCGTCTCCCAGACCGACTCCTGCGGGCCGCGCTGGAAGGTGTTGATGTACGACGGTCCCGTGGCCGTCGGGCCCGCCTCGCACCTACCGGGCTCGTTGCCGTAGCCGTAGACGTTGTCCACGTCCTGGATCCAGTGCATGCCGTAGACGTCGTCCGTGCCGTAGGCCGACTTCAGCTCGCCGGCGATCGGGTCCGGGCCGACCGGCACCGACGTGTCCAGCTTCGCCGGGTACTCGTTCGGGGTGTCGTGCTCGGGCGCGTACGTCGCCGGCTTCGAGGCGTTGTAGTAGGCGTTCGTCGGCTGGTCGGCGTGCGTGGGGATCATGTACTTCTCCATGGTCTCCCAGGCGCCGTTGAACTTCGACCAGTCACCGGTGACCTTGCCGTACATCGCCTGCAGCCAGAGCAGGTAGCTGTAGGCCTCCGAGGTGGTCTCGTGGCCGTGGTCCGGCGCCTCGACGATCAGCGTCTCCACCGAGTGGTACGGGATGCCCTCGGGAGAGAAGTAGCCGTTCGCCGGGTTGGTGATCTTCCCGTACAGGTCCAGGAAGCGGGCGTCGTACGCCTTGGACGCGGGCAGCTCCGTCACCGTGACCGTCGCCTTGGTGTGGCCGGTGGCCGAGGCGGTGAAGGTCGCGCTGCCGGTGCCGGAGGAGTCGGCGGTGACGGTCACCGTCTGCGCGGTGCTCCAGTTGGCGGGCGTGAAGGTCAGCGACGAGCCGCCGGTGACCGACAGACCGGTGTTGCCGTCGGTGCGGGCCACGCTCACCGTCACGTTCGCGCTCGGCTGCGTCGACAGCTTCACCGCGAAGGTGCCCGACGTGCCCTGCTGGACGCCGAGTTGGGGCGGTGAGGCGACCACCGCCGGTCCGGCGGCGACCGTGATGCCGACCGGGGTGGAGTCCGCGGACGCGCCCAGGCTGTCGTACGCCTTCGCCACCAGCGAATGACTGCCCACGGTCAAGCTGGAGACGGAGAGCGTGTAGGGCGCGCTCGTGTCCGTCCCGAGCAGCGTGGTGTCGTCGTAGAACTCCACCTTCCCGATCGTCGCGTCGTCGGCCGCCGCCGCGGTCGCCGCGAGCGGGACCGCGTCCCCTTGCGTGTAGACCGCGCCCGCGCTCGGACTGGTCAGCACGGTGAGCGGCGGCTGGTGCGCGCCGGCGCAGGTCGTGCCGTTGACCGCGAAGGAGGTGGGTGCGGTGTTGGCGCCGCTGTAGCTGAACTGGGCGCCGGTGGAGACGGCGGACCCGGCGGCGATGGTGCCGTTGTAGGAGGTGTTCTTCACGGTGACGGCCTGCCCGGACTGGGACCAGGTGCCGTTCCAGCCGTTGGACAGCTTCTGGTTGCCCGCGTAGGCGTACGTGAGCGTCCAGCCGTCGATCGCGGCCGATCCGCGGTTGGTGATCGTGAGGTCGGCGGTGAAGCCGGAGCCCCAGTCGTTCGTCCTGTAGTCGACGCTGCACTGGACGGCCGCCGCGTGCGCGGTGGTCGTTCCGGTGGCGAGCATCGTCAGGGGCAGGGCGAGCGCGGCCGATGCGGCGGTCCACCACCGCCGCGCGATGCTGCGTCTGCGTCCGGGATCCATGTGCTGGTTCCTCCTTGCGGGCGTGCGGCTCGAAGAAGTCAAGGCTTGAACCAGTGGGAGCGCTCCCATAGTGGAGACCGGGCTGTGAGCGGTCAAGGTGCTTGAAGAGTCGAAAAGATTCGAGGGAGCGAGTCGCGGAAAAGTCGAGCAACTCCTCTGGGCAACCACGCCAGTTGCCGCTACCTTCCTTCGCACCAGTGGGAGCGATTCCGTTTCAGTCGACGCGCCTGTCACGGCGCGCCACACTGCAAGGAGTCGCTCATGCGACACCCCCCGCGTTCAGTACTTTTAGCCGTCACCGGTGCGGTCGCGCTCCTCGGAGGCGTGGTCGTCCCGGTGGTCACGGCCGAGGGAGCCACGCCCGCGTGCACGGTGGAGTACTCCGTCACCAGCCAGTGGACGGACGGCTTCCAGGGCTCCGTCAGGATCACCAACAACCGGGCCGCGCTGAGCAGTTGGTCGCTCACCTTCGACTTCTCCGGCGGCCAGAAGGTCACTCAGGGCTGGAACGCCAAGTGGTCCCAGTCCGGCACCACCGTGACCGCGGCCGGCGAGAGCTGGAACGGCTCGCTCGGCACGGGCGCGAGCGTCAGCGCCGGATTCCTCGCCTCCAGGTCGGGGAGCGATGCCGTGCCGACGGTGTTCAAGCTCAACGGCACGGCGTGCAACGTGGACTCGGAACCGACGACGCCCCCGCCGACCGACCCGCCCCCGACCGACGGCACCGCACCCGCCCTGCACGTCTCGGGCAGCAAGCTCGTGGACGCCGACGGCAGGACCCGCCGGCTGCTCGGCGTGAACCGCTCCGGGGGCGAGTTCATGTGTGTGCAGGGCTACGGCATCTGGGACGGCCCCGTGGACGACGCGGCGATCAAGGCGATCGCCGACTGGAAGGCCAACGCGGTCCGCATCCCGCTCAACGAGGAGTGCTGGCTGGGCCTTTCGAACATCGCACCCGAGTACGGCGGCGCCCACTACGTCGACGCCGTCAAGGACCTGGTGGCCCGCGTCGAGGCGCACGGCATGACACCGATCCTCGAGATGCACTGGTCCCACGGCCAGTACACCGGCAACTCCGCCGGCTGCTCCGACGTGCACGCCGGCTGCCAGAAGCCGATGCCCGACATGCAGTACGCCCCCTCCTTCTGGGCCTCGGTGGCGAGCACTTTCAAGGACGACCAGGCGGCCGTGTTCGACCTGTTCAACGAGCCCTACCCGGACCGGGCGACCTCCAGCACCGCGGACGCCTGGACGTGCTGGCGGGACGGTGGCACCTGCCCCGGCATCTCCTATGAGGTCGCCGGCATGCAGGACCTCGTGGACAGCATCCGCGGCGCGGGCGCCGAGAACGTCATCATGGCCGGCGGGCTCGCCTACTCCAACGACCTCAGCCAGTGGCTGACGTACAGGCCCACCGACCCGGCCGGCAATCTCGCCGCCGCCTACCACGTCTACAACTTCAACACCTGCGCGAACGAGAGCTGCTGGAACTCCACCCTCGCCCCGGTCGCGGCCCAGGTGCCGCTCATCGCCGGGGAGATCGGCGAGAACACCTGCTCGCACGGGTTCGCCGACCAGGTCATGAAGTGGTTCGACGACCGGAACCTGTCCTACCTGGGCTGGACCTGGAACACCTGGGACTGCTCCTCCGGCCCGTCCCTCATCTCCTCCTACGACGGCACGCCCACGGCGTACGGCATCGGGCTGCGCGACCACCTGCGCGCCGTCAACCCGTAAGCGCCCGCATCCACGGAAGAAGGAACCCGCACTCATGAGTCGTACCCGAACAACGCTGCTGGCCGCCCTGGGACTCCTCGCCGGAGCCTCCGGAACGGCGTTCGCCGCCCTGCCGGCCGGTTCCGGCGCCACCGTCTCCGCTGTGCCCTGCACCGTCGACTACAAGATCCAGAGCCAGTGGGACACCGGCTTCACCGCCGCCGTGACCCTCACGAACAACGCCGCTGCCAAGTCGAGCTGGTCGCTGAAGTGGTCGTACGACGGCAGCCAGAAGGTCACCAGCGGCTGGAACGCGAAGATCAGCCAGAGCGGCACCTCGGTCACCGCCGCCAACGAGAGCTACAACGGCACGCTCGCGACCGGCGGCACGGTCAGCTTCGGCCTGAACGGTTCCTACAGCGGCACCAACTCCGTCCCCGCCACGTTCACGCTCGACGGCGTCACCTGCAACGCCGACGACGGCAGCGGCGGCAGCGGCGGCAGTGGTGGCGGCACCGGCGGGGACACCGGTGGCGGCACCGGGGGTGGCACCGGCGGGGACACCGGTGGCGGCACGGGCGGCGGAGGCACCGGCAGCCGCGTCGACAATCCCTACACGGGCGCCAAGGCCTACGTGAACCCGCAGTGGTCGGCCAAGGCCGCCGCCGAACCGGGCGGCAGCCGCATCGCCGGCCAGCCCACCGCGGTCTGGCTGGACCGGATCGCCGCCATCGACGGCGTCAACGGCGGCATGGGGCTGCGCGCCCACCTGGACGAGGCCCTGAAGCAGAAGGGCTCCGGCGAGCTCGTCGTCCAGCTGGTCATCTACGACCTTCCCGGCCGCGACTGCGCCGCCCTCGCCTCCAACGGCGAACTGGGACCGAACGACATCGACAGGTACAAGACGCAGTACATCGACCCGATCGCGTCCGTCCTGTCCGACGCCAAGTACGCGGGCCTGCGGATCGCCACCGTCATCGAGCCGGACTCGCTGCCCAACCTGGTCACCAACGCCGGCGGCACCAACACCACCACCGACGCCTGCGTGACCATGAAGTCCAACGGCAACTACGAGAAGGGCGTGAGCTACGCCCTGGACAAGCTCGGCGCCATTCCGAACGTCTACAACTACATCGACGCCGGCCACCACGGCTGGCTCGGCTGGGACTCCAACTTCAACCCGTCCGTGCAGGAGTTCTACAAGGTCGCCACCACCAACGGCGCGAGCGTGAACGACGTGGCCGGCTTCATCGTCAACACCGCCAACTACAGCCCCACCAAGGAGCCGTACTTCAAGGTCACCGACAGCATCAACGGCCAGACCGTGCGCCAGTCGAAGTGGGTCGACTGGAACCAGTACGTGGACGAGCAGTCCTTCGCCCAGGCACTGCGGGACAAGCTCGTCGCCGCCGGCTTCAACAGCAACCTCGGCATGCTGATCGACACCTCCCGCAACGGCTGGGGCGGCTCCGCCCGGCCCACCAAGTCCGGCCCGCTGACCTCCGTCGACGACTACGTCAACGGCAGCCGCACCGACCGGCGCATCCACGCCGGGAACTGGTGCAACCAGAGCGGGGCAGGACTCGGCGAACGGCCGACGGCGGCACCGGCGGCCGGGATCGACGCCTACGTGTGGGTCAAGCCCCCGGGGGAGTCGGACGGAGCCAGCTCCGCCATCGACAACGACGAGGGCAAGGGCTTCGACCGGATGTGCGACCCCACCTACGGCGGCAACGCCCGCAACGGGAACAACCCCACGGGCGCGCTGGCGAACTCGCCGCTGGCCGGGCACTGGTTCTCCGCCCAGTTCCAGCAGCTGATGCAGAACGCCTACCCGCCGCTGCCGTAACAGGGACGGGCTGAGCGTCCGCCGGGGCCAGGCCTCACCGGTCAGTCCCCGGCGGATCGCCCGCTCCACCGGCGAGCGGGCCCCGTCCGGGCGGTCCAGCCCGTACGGCACCGCCGGGTCCGGCGGCGGCTGTGCCAGGAAGCGGGGCCGCGTGCGGTGGTGCGGCCGGGCCCGTGCACCGGGAACGGGCGGCACAGGTCAAGTACCGACTCTCGCCGTCGGGGAGGTAGCTGCCTTCGACGTGCCGGCCCGCGCCGTCCGGCTCCTCGGCGTGCGGGAAGCGCAGCGGCAAGCCGCCCGGGTCGCCGCTCACCGGACCGTCGGCCGTCGGGTCGTCAGCCACCGGGTCATCGTCGGTGACCGGCGGTCCTCCAGGCATCCGGTTGTCCGGCCGTCCGGCTTGCCGTTTCTTGCGTCCTCGCCGCTCCCTTTTGCCGTAACGGCAACAGGGCTGGCCCGTTCCCGGTGTGCCGTCGCACGCTGGCGGCATCCGGACGAGAGGCTGACCACCATGGCGCACGACCACCATCACAAGCACGGCCACGACACCACCGACATCGACTGGAGCGAGCAGGGTCCCTTGCTGGAGGCCCAGGCCGAGCTGTTCGCCCCCGTCTACGAGCGGGCCATGGCCTGGCTCGCGAAGGAGGTGACCGAGCCGGGTCTGATCGTGGACGCGGGCAGCGGGCCCGGCGTCGTCTCCTGCCTCTTCGCCGAGGCCTTCCCGGGCGCCCGGATCGTCGCCGTGGACGGCACCGAGCCACTGCTGGACCGTGCCCGCGAACGCGCGGCACGGCAGGGCGTCGCCGACCGCTTCGACACGCTCGCGGGTGAACTGCCTGGTGTGCTAGAGGAGTTGGAGTATCCGGCCGACCTGCTGTGGGCCAGCCGCAGCCTGCACCATCTCGGCGACCAGCGAGCCGGGCTCACCGCGTTCGCCGAGCGGCTGGCTCCCGGCGGCACCCTGGCCCTCCTCGAAGGCGGGCTGCCCTCACGCTTCCTGCCCCGCGACATCGGCATCGGCCGCCCCGGACTCCAGGCGCGGCTGGACGCGCTGGAGGAGGAGTGGTTCGCCCGGATGCGGGCCGGCCTGCCCGGCTCCGTCGCGGAGACCGAGGACTGGCCGGCCCTGCTGACCTCCGCCGGCCTGAAGCACACCCGGACCCGCAGCTTCCTGCTCGACCTGCCCGCCCCCGTCACCGACCGCGCCCGCGCCTACGTCGCCGCGTCCCTGTCCCGCCTGCGCGACGGCCTCGGCGACGCGCTCGACCCGGAGGACCGGAGCACCCTCGACCGCCTCCTCGACCCGTCCGACCCGGCGAGCGTCCACCACCGACCGGACGTGTTCGTCCTGGGCGCCTACACGGTCCACACGGCGGTACGTCCGCTGTAACCCGACGGCCCGGACGCACGCCGCCACGGACGTGGCGGCGTGCATCGTTCCTGCTGGGGGCCGGACGCTGCTCCTCGGCCGGTTGCTCAGCGCGGCCGACCCGGCCGCCCGGCCGCGGGTCGTACGGGTCGTACGCGCCGAACACGGCGAACCGGCCCGCGCGCTGCGCGACTCCACGCCGCTGCCCGGTCCGATGACCCCGCACCGGCCACGGGAGGCGGTCGTCCGGCCCGCCGGATCGTCCTGGAACGCGCCGTGAGGACAAGGATCGTGGAACAGACGTCCGCCCCAGTGCCGTCCCCGCATCGGCAGCAGTCCGCGCAGGGACCGGGCGGACGCTCGGCCGGTCGAAGGATGTCCTGCGCGCGGCCGAGCGATGACGCCGGACCCGTTCCCCAACGCGGGGTCGGATCCCCTAGTTGTTCTGGAGGAACTGCTTGGCGAGCTGGTCCCCGAGGGTCACCGCCGCGCTGTGGCTCTCGATGGGGGAGACCTTGGAGTTCTTGAACAGGATGTAGGTCACCCCGGAGTCGGCCCCGCCGGTTTCGGGGTCGGGGTCGATGCCGAGCGCCTTGGCGGTGGCGTACGACGCCTCGCCGATGATCTTCGTGGGGCCGGTGTCACCGACGACGGCGTACTCCACCTTGTTGTTGTAGATGACGGCGACCACACCGCCGCCCTGGATGCCGGCGCCGGCGTAGTTCCAGATGCTGCTGGAACTGGGGACCACGACGTACGGCAGGGTCTCGGCCTTCAGCGGCTTGCCGTCGGACTGGTGGAAGGCGGTGTCGTCCTGGTACCAGGGGTCGCGGTCCTCGTTGCAGTTGGTGGTGCGCTGGCCGTCGCAGTCGATGTCCATGTCGGCCTTCCAGAACACCGCGCCGTTCTTGCCGCACACGGGGATCGTGGCCGAGGTCTCGTCGTCGCTCTTGTACTTGCCGTTGGATATCTGCGAACAGGACGTCACCTTGGCGAGCAGGTCGGCCGCGCTGACCGTGCCCTCCTGGGCGGAGGTGGGGGCTGACTTCGGCGCCGCGGTGGCGGACGCGTTCGCGGGCAGGACTCCGGCGGCGAGCAGGGCGGCTCCGGAGGCCGCGGCGAGGGTCAGTGTTCGAAGACGCACTGTGGGGACCCTTCTGTTAGGAAAGTTTCCTTACCGGGTGCCGTACAAGGTGGACCCGATTGCATGTCCGCGTCAATCCTTGCGTTGCCGGGTCTCGAAACCCGTGCGTATTGCGGTGATTTGCGATACGGGCAAGACTGGGGATGGGGCATGTTCCGGATGTGTCTGGCCATGTCCGGGCCATCGCACCGGAAGGCGAGGCGTCATGTTCGTACGCACGGTGTACGCGACCGGCGATCCGGCCCGACTCGACACGGCGATCCGGGCCCTCAACTCCGAGGGGCGCGACCTGCTCGAAGAACGGCCCGGCTACCGGGGAGCGGGTGTCTTCGTCGACCGTGACCTCGGCAAACTGTTCACGGTCAGCTGGTGGGAGTCCGAGGAGGCCCGGCGCAACAGCGACGAGGTGATGCGCGAGCGGCGGCCCGCGCTGCTGGAGCCCTTCGCGGGGACGGTCGCGGTCGAGAACTACGAGGTCGCCGTCTTCCACACGCTCCCGCACCCCACCGCCGGCGGCGGACTGCGCATGACCCGGGTGGAGTTCGACCCGGCGGACGCGGACCTGTTCGCCGACACGTTCCACGCGAGCGTACTGCCCCGCTTCGAGAACCTGCCCGGCCTGGCCAGGGCCGCCCTGCTCCTGGACCGGGAGCGCGGACGCGGGATCGTCGGCACGCTCTTCACCGACCACCGCTCCCTGGCTGCGTCCCGCGCCGGCCAGGCGGCGGCCCGGCACGAGGGCGCGGCCAAGGCGCATGTGACGGTGGTCGGCCTGGAGGAGTTCCAGGTCCTGCACGCGGACGCGCGGGCCGACTGAACGGCCGCACCGTGCGCCCCGCCGGCCGGCGGGGCGCACGGTGCGGCCTGGTCCTCCTGGCGGGTGTCAGCCCACGTCGAAGGTGGCCGGGTCGGGGCCCAGGCGGCTGTCCTCGTTGAGCGCGCTGATCGCCGCGAGGTCCTCGTCGTCCAGGCTGAAGTCGAAGACCTCGATGTTCTCCTTGATCCGGGACGGCGTCACGGACTTCGGGATCACGACGTTGCCGAGCTGGACGTGCCAGCGCAGTACGACCTGGGCCGGGGTGCGGCCGTGCTTCTGCGCGATCGCGACGATCGCCGGCACCTCCAGCAGGCCCTTGCCCTGACCGAGCGGTGACCAGGCCTCCGTGGCGATGCCCTGCTCCGCGTGGAACTCGCGGACGGCGCGCTGCTGCAGATGCGGGTGCAGCTCGATCTGGTTGACCGCCGGGATGACCGAGGTCTGCGAGATCAGCCGCTGCAGGTGCTCGGGAAGGAAGTTGGACACGCCGATGGCACGGACCCGGCCGTCGGCGAGCAGCTTCTCGAACGCCTTGTAGGTGTCGATGTAGGTGTCCCGGGACGGCAGCGGCCAGTGGATCAGGTACAGGTCGAGGTAGTCCAGACCCAGCTTCTCCAGCGACGCGTCGAAGGCGCGCAGCGTGGAGTCGTACCCCTGGTCGCTGTTCCAGAGCTTGGTGGTGACGAAGATGTCCTCGCGGGGCAGGCCGGAGGCCGCGATGGCCTTGCCGGTGCCCTCTTCGTTGCCGTAGATCGCCGCTGTGTCGATGCTGCGGTACCCGGCCTCCAGTGCCGTGGCGACGGCCCGCTCGGCCTCGTCGTCCGGCACCTGCCATACGCCGAAGCCCAGCTGGGGCATCTCGACGCCGTTGTTGAGGATGATCGGGGGGACCTTGCTGCTCACGAGCTTTGTGATCCTTCGGTTGTCGACAGGTGGTACTCCCATCGTCAACGATCACGGCCCGCTCTGCATTCCTGACCGCGCAATCGGCCGCGATCGACCGGGACCGTATCCCGCCACCGGCCTCCCTCGTGAACCCGGTGCAGGCATGTGAACGCCTCGCCCACGTGTTGCCGCTCTGACGGCGCGTCAGGTCCGGTAAAGGGCGTCGACCTCGTCCGCGTACGCCTTCTCGATCGCCTTCCGCTTCAGCTTCAACGACGGCGTCAGCAGCCCGTGTTCCTCGGTGAACGGCTGCGCCAGGATGCGGAAGGTACGGATGGACTCGGCCTGGGAGACCAGGGTGTTGGCGGCGACCACCGCCCGCCGCACCTCCGTCTCCAGGTCCGCGTCGCGCACCAGCTGGGCCAGGGCCATCCCCGGCTTCCCGCGCATCTGCAGCCAGTGCTCGACCGCCTCCTGGTCGAGGGTGACCAGGGCGGCGATGTAGGGGCGGTCGTTGCCGACGACGATGCACTGGTTGACCAGCGGGTGCTCGCGGACCCGCTCCTCCAGCACGCCCGGGGAGACGCTCTTGCCGCCGGAGGTCACCAGGATCTCCTTCTTGCGGCCGGTGATCGTCAGATAGCCGTCCTCGTCCAGGGAGCCGAGGTCACCGGTGGCCAGCCAGCCGTCGTGCAGCGTCTCGTCGGTGGCCTTCTGGTTGTTGAGGTAGCCCTGGAAGACGTTGTCGCCGTGCAGCCAGATCTCCCCGTCGTCCGCGATGTGCACGGTCATGCCCGGGATGGCCTGGCCGACCGTGCCGTACCGGGTGCGCTCGGGCGGGTTGGCGGTGGCCGCGGCCGTCGACTCGGTCAGGCCGTAGCCCTCGTAGATCTGCACGCCCGCGCCCGCGAAGAACAGCCCGAGCCGGCGGTCCATCCCGGAACCACCGGACATCGCGTTCCGTATCCGGCCGCCCATCGCGGCCCGTACCTTGGAGTAGACGAGCTTGTCGAAGAGCTGGTGCTGCATGCGCAGCCCCGCCGACGGGCCGGGCCCGATGCCCCACGCCTTCGCCTCCACGGCCTCCGCGTACTTGACCGCGACGTCGACCGCCTTCTCGAACGGCCCGGATCTGCCTTCCTTCTCCGCCTTCCGGCGGGCCGCGTTGAACACCTTCTCGAAGATGTACGGCACCGCGAGGATGAACGTCGGCCGGAACGCGGCCAGATCGGGCAGCAGTGCGGCGGCGTGCAGCTGCGGCTGGTGCCCGAAGCGGACCCGGCCGCGGATCGCCGCGACCTCCACCATCCGCCCGAAGACATGCGCCAGCGGCAGGAACAGCAGGGTGGACGCCTCGTCGCCCTTCTTGGAGTGGAACACCGGCTCCCAGCGCTGGATGACGGTGTCCGCCTCGAACATGAAGTTGCCGTGCGAGATCACACAGCCCTTCGGGCGGCCGGTGGTGCCCGAGGTGTAGATGATCGTGGCGACCGAGTCCGGGGTGACCGCCTGCCGGTGCCGGTGCACCACCTCGTCGTCCAGATGCGCCCCGGCGTCGTACAGCTCCTGCACACAGCCCGCGTCCAGCTGCCACAGCTGACGCAGCTGGGGCAGCCGGTCGATGACGGTGGCGATGGTCATCGCGTGGTCCTCGTGCTCCACGATCGCCGCCGACACCTCGGCGTCGTACAGCATCCAGAAGCACTGCTCCGCCGAGGACGTGGGGTAGACGGGCACCACCTGGGCGCCGATGGACCACAGGGCGAAGTCGAACAGGGTCCACTCGTAACGGGTGCGGGACATGATGGCGACGCGGTCGCCGAAGCGGATGCCGCGCGCCAGGAGGCCCTTGGCGAGGGCGAGGACCTCGTCGCGGAACTCGGCGGAGGTCACGTCCCGCCACTGCCCGGAGGTGTCCTTGCGGCCGAGGGCGACATGCAGCGGGTCCGTGCGGGCATGCTCGAAGACGACATCGGCCAGACCGCCCACCGGCGGCGCCGACCCCAACGGCGGGTTGGTGAACTCGCGCAAACCTCGCTCCCCGATCCTCGCTGTTGGTCACGCCGGTGGTGCTCGGCACAGCGCGGTGAAAGCTACCCCACACGGTCACCGGGCGGGAGGGGGTAGGAAACCGAGCAAACCTCACGTTTTTCCGGGACGGTGGCCGGAAAATGCCCTCACATGGGGAAGGGCCGGACACAATACTGACGGGTCAGTAAGTTTCGGTGCCGTAATCTCCACCGAATCTGTACGTGCCACGCACCGCGCGGTGCCGCTCCGCCGCGGCCCGAGGGCGGCCCCGGAAAACAAGCCCCGGGGCCCTCGCCGGCGCGCTCCGCTCACCCCTGGCGAGGGTCGGTGCCGGGGCGGGTTCGCGGGGGTGCCTGGAGGTCGGTGCCGGGGCGGTGTCCGTGGTGCGGGCGGGGTGCCGGGCGGGATCAGGCGCCGTGTCGGCGCAGGCGCTCGCCGCCCGCCTGGATCGCCGCCGCCAGGGCGTTCGCGGCGCTCTCCGCCGCGGTCCGGCGCCGGCCGTGGACGAGGACGAAGTCGATCCTGCCCAGGTCGGGCAGGCCGGCCCGGTCGGGCAGCCGGGACAGGCCGGGCGGGATCAGGCGCCGGGAGTGCGCCATCACACCGAGGCCGGCGCGGGCCGCCGCGATCAGCCCGTTGAGACTGCCGCTCGTGCACACGATCCGCCAGTCCCGGCCCTGCCGCTCCAGGACCTCCAGCGCGCGGGCCCGGGTGATGCCGGGCGGCGGATACACGATCAGCGGTACGGGCCGGTCGGTGTCCAGGCGCAGCCGTTCGGCGCCGATCCACACCAGGTCGTCGCGCCAGACAAGGTCACCGCGGGGATCCTCGGGGCGCCGCTTGGCCAGCACCAGGTCCAGCTTCCCGGCGGCCAGCTGCTCGTGCAGGGTCCCGGACAGTTCCACCGTCAGCTCCAGGTCGACCTCCGGGTGGTCGTACCGGAAGCCCTCCAGGATCTCCGGCAGCCGGGTCAGGACGAAGTCCTCCGAGGCGCCGAACCGCAGCCGGCCGCGCACGCGCGTGCCGGTGAAGAACGCCGTCGCCTGCTCGTGCACCTCCAGGATCCGGCGGGCGAAGCCGAGCATCGCCTCGCCGTCCTCCGTCAGCTCCACCGAGTGGGTGTCCCGGGAGAACAGCTGCCGGCCGGCCGCGTCCTCCAGCCGGCGCACATGCTGGCTGACCGTGGACTGGCGCAACCCCAGCCGCCGGGCGGCCTGCGTGAAGCTGAGCGTCTGGGCCACCGCCAGGAAGGTGCGCAGATGCGTCGGGTCGTACACGGCTCCCCAGCCTACCGGGCCATCGCGGAACATGATGACAGTCAGAGTGGTGTGCGGGATTCCCGATCAGTGAGCGGAGGAGGACGATGGAGAGGGGTCCTGCGTGCCCGTGACCCGCGGGGCCTCCACTGACACGCACAGACACGCACAGCAATCGGAGCACCGTGAAACGCCTGCGCTGGCCGAGTTGGATGCCGATCGACCCGTACATCGTGCTGCTGCTCGGGACGGTGGGCCTCGCGGCACTCCTTCCGGCCCGGGGCGCCGCCGCGGACGTGGCCTCGGGCGCCTCGACGGCCGCGATCGCCTTTCTCTTCTTCCTCTACGGCGCCCGGCTGTCCACCCGGGAGGCCCTGGACGGACTCAGGCACTGGCGGCTCCACCTCACCGTGCTGATCTGCACGTTCGTCATCTTCCCGGTGTTCGGGCTCGCGCTGCGTGGTGCTGTGCCGGTCCTGCTGACCCAGCCCCTCTACCAGGGCCTGCTGTTCCTGACCCTGGTGCCGTCCACGATCCAGTCGTCCATCGCGTTCACGTCGATCGCTCGCGGAAACGTGCCTGCCGCGATCTGCGCCGGATCCTTCTCCTCCCTCGCCGGCATCGTCCTCACCCCGCTGCTCGCGGCGGCCCTGCTCGGCACCAGCGAGGCCGGGTTCTCCGCCGACTCACTGGTGAAGATCGTGCTCCAGCTGCTGGTGCCGTTCCTCGCCGGGCAGGTGATGCGGCGCTGGATCGGCGGCTTCGTCGCCCGGCACAAGAAGGTCCTCGGACCGGTCGACCGCGGCTCGATCCTGCTCGTCGTCTACACGGCCTTCAGCGAAGGCATGGCGCAGGGCATCTGGCACCGGATCAGCCCCGTCCGGCTGGCCGCGCTGCTCGCCGTCGAAGCGGTGCTGCTGGCTGTGATGCTCGTCCTCACCTGGTACGGCGGCAAGGCACTCGGCTTCAACCGGGAGGACCGGATCGCCCTCCAGTTCGCCGGATCGAAGAAGTCCCTCGCCTCGGGACTTCCCATGGCGAGCGTCCTGTTCGGCGTCCAGGCCTCCCTGGCCGTGCTGCCGCTGATGCTCTTCCACCAGATGCAGCTGATGGTGTGCGCGGTCATCGCCAAGCGCCGGGCCCGTGATCCGGAGGGGACGTCGGACGCGGCGGGGGAGTCGACCGCTGGTGTGGCCCAGGGGCAGCCGCAGGACCGGGTGCTTCGGTGACCGCGGCGCCTTCGGGTCCGGCAGCTCCTCGTCGCCGAGCGCCCGGCCCCACCCGTGCACCTCGTCGATCACCCCGGTGAGGAAGGCGCGGCTGTCCATGCGCTGACCGATGTGCACACCGAGGGCTGCGTGGCGGCTGCGGGCGCTCACGGGCGCAGGACGACCTTGCCGAGGTTGGCCCGTGTCTCGATCGCCGCGTGTGCCTTCGCCGCGTCCTCCAGCGCGAACTCCCCGTGCACGGCGGGCCGCACGGTGCCTTCGGCGAACAGGCGCCACAGCTCCCGCCGCCACTGCTCGTAGAGCTCCGGCCGGCCGCGGGCGATCAGGGCCATCTGGAAGCCGATCACCGACTTGGCGCCCACCAGCAGCTCGTACGCCTGGATCGTGCCGCCCCCCGAGCTGTAGGCGACCAGACGGCCGTGCGGGGCGAGTGCGGCGAGGGCGGGGGAGAGCAGAGCGCCGCCGACGGCGTCCAGGACGCAGTCGACCGGCTCCCCCCAGGCGGCGTCACCGTAGGCGACACAGTCGTCCGCGCCGAGCGAACGGACGAAGTCCGCCTTGCCCGGGTCGGACACGGCACCGACCACCCGGCCCGCACCCCGGGCCCGCGCCAGCTGGACCGCGAGGTGCCCGACACCGCTCGCCGCCGCCGTGACGAGCACCGCCTCGCCGGGTGCGGGTCGCGCCGCCGCCAGTGCCCCGAGCGCCACCAGACCGCTGCGCACCAGCGCGACCGCCTCCACGGCGGTGGCCGCCTCCGGTATCGGCGAGGCCATGGCCTCGTGCACCAGGGCGAAGTCGGCGTAGCCGTGGCCGAAGCAGAGCCCGGTCACCCGGTCGCCCGCCTGGAAGCGGGTCACGCCCTCGCCGCCCGTGACGACCTCACCGGCGATCTCGCCGCCCAGCGGGATCGGTTCGGCGGCCTCGGTGACCTTGCGGACGACGGGCAGGGTGACCCCGACCGCCTCGACGCGCACCAGCAGCTCACCGGGGCCGGGCTCGGGTACGGGGGCCTCCTCCAGGAACAGGGGACCGGCCGTGGACTCGTACCGGACACGACGCATGGCAACCTCCAGGCCGGCGCGACGGCCGATCGGTCATGGGGAACCCCGACGAACTCGTTGGTGGTCCCAACGGTAGGGGAGGTTCGTTGGGATGTCCAATGGTTCTCCGGATAGGCTGGCGCCATGGCCGAAGCACCCCTGCCCGCGATCCGCTCCCTCCCCAGCTGGCTGCTGGGCCGGGCCGCCGCGCGGGGCCGCGCCCTGGTGGCCGACGCCCTCGCGGCCGAGGGTTTGAAGATGTGGCACCACGTGGTGCTCTCCGCCGTCCGCGACCTCGCCCCGGTCGCCCAGGCCGACCTCGGCCGCAGCGTGGGCCTGGACCCCAAGGACGTCGTCGGCGTCCTGAACGACCTGCAGACGGCCGGCCTCGTGGTCCGCGCCCCCGACCCCCGCGACCGGCGCAAGAACGCCGTGTCCCTCACCGGCGAAGGCGCCCGCCTCCTCACCCGCTGCGAGCAGGTGGCCCGCGACGCCAACGACGAACTGCTCGCGCCGCTGTCGGCCGCCGAACGCGACCAGTTCATGGGCCTGCTGATCCGGATCTCCGGAACCGACGGCTGACGGGCGCGCACCCCGCCCCCCCGCCCGTGAGACCTGTTCACGGTCACCACGTCGGCATCCAGCGGCTGGGGGCCGCCCGGGGAGAGCGCACACGGTCGACCGGCCACGTTCGTGGTGTCCCCCAGGAGCGGTTCGGGACGCACGCGAGACGGACTCAGGCCGGTTCGGGGAGATGGGCCCCGGTCCTCCCCCCGTGCGACGCCACGGGCCATGCGCTTCACGAGCCTTGCCCGGCAGTCCGGCCGCTCCGCCTCGGTGATCGAGAGATCGCGGAGTCACGGAGCCGGCCCTCCTCTCCCGGCGCCCAGGACCGGGACCAGTTCCGCAGCACGCCCTCGAGGCGTGGCGCCCACCCCCTCGATCGCCGCCCGCGAACGGCTGTTGTCCTCGGCGGTACCGTGCGGGGTGAGGCGGGGCCCCGTGGCGCAGGGGGCGCTCCCCGCCGACGGGGGCCCCGCCGCCGTGCCGCGGGGGACCGGTCAGCCCTGGGCGGCCGCCTCCCGGAGGGCGATCCGGTCCTCGCCCGCGTACACGTTCATCGAGCCGCCCCGCAGGAAACCCACCAGGGTCAGACCCGTCTCCGCCGCCAGGTCCACCGCCAGCGACGACGGCGCCGACACCGCCGCCAGCACCGGGATGCCCGCCATCACCGCCTTCTGCGCCAGTTCGAACGAGGCGCGGCCGGAGACGAGGAGGATCGTCCGGGACAACGGCAGGTCACCGTTCTGCAGCGCCCGCCCGACCAGTTTGTCGACGGCGTTGTGCCGGCCCACGTCCTCCTTCGTGTCCAGCAGCTCCCCGTCCTCGGTGAACAGGGCCGCCGCGTGCAGGCCACCGGTCCGGTCGAACACCCGCTGGGCCGCCCGCAGCCGGTCGGGTAGGGCGGCCAGCAGCTCGGGGGAGACCCGCAGCGGGGGAGTGTCGGCGATCGGCCAACGGGTGGTCGTGCGGACGGCGTCCAGGCTGGCCTTGCCGCACAGCCCGCAGGAGGAGGACGTGTACACGTTCCGCTCCAGGGTGAAGTCCGGCAGGCTGACGCCGGGTGCGGTCTTCACGTCGACCACGTTGTACGTGTTCGAACCGTCCGCCGTCGCGCCCGCGCAGTAGACGATGTTGCGCAGATCGGAGGCGGTGGCCAGGACGCCCTCGCTCACCAGGAATCCCGCCGCCAGCGCGAAGTCGTCGCCCGGGGTACGCATGGTGATCGCGAGCGGCTTGCCGTTCAGCCGGATCTCCAGGGGTTCCTCGGCGACGAGCGTGTCCGGCCGGGTGGAGACCGCCCCGTCCCGGATCCGGAGGACCTTGCGTCGTTCCGTGACTCGTCCCATGTTCTGATCAGCCCCGGTTCTGTACGTGCTGGTAGCCGAAACGGCCCTTGATGCAGAGGTTGCCGTGGGTCACCGGGTTGTCGTGCGGTGAGGTGACCTTGACGATCTCATTGTCCTGCACATGGAGCGTGAGGGTGCAGCCCACCCCGCAGTACGCGCACACCGTGGTGGTCTCCGTCTGCCGGGACTCGTCCCAGGTACCCGCCGCCCGCATGTCGAACTCCGGCTTGGACGACAGCGCCCCCGTCGGGCACACCTCGAGGCAGTTCCCGCAGTACACGCACGCCGAGTCGGTCAGCGGCGCGTCGTGCTCGACGGCGATCCGCGCGTCGAAACCGCGCCCGGCGACCGAGATCGCGAAGGTGTTCTGCCACTGGTCGCCACAGGCGTCGACGCACTTGTAGCACAGGATGCACTTGCCGTAGTCGCGCACGTACAGGTCGTTGTCGATCCTCGGCTGCTCGTTCAGCCGGGCCGCGTCGGGGCCGAAGCGGTCCGGCTTCGCCTCGTACTCCTTGAGCCACTCGGCGACCTGCGGGGTGGTCGACAAGTCGACGGAGGACGCGAGCAGCTCCAGGACGATCTTCCGGCTGTGCCGGACGCGCTCGGTGTCCGTCCGGACCTCCATCCCGGGCTCCGCGCGGCGCGAGCAGGCCGGGACGAGCGTCCGCGCCCCCTCGACCTCGACCACGCACACCCGGCACGCGTTCTTCGGCCGCAGCGTGTCGCCCTGGCACAGCGTCGGCACGTCCTTCCCGGCCGCCCGGCACGCGTCCAGGACGGTCGAGCCCTCCGGGACGCGGGCCGGTTCGCCGTCGATCGTGAACTCCAGCAGACGGCGCGGGATCCCCAGCGGTGTCACGGTCATTCGTACGCCCCCAGACGGTCGATGGCGGATTCCACGGCGTTCCACGCGGTCTGCCCCAGACCGCAGATCGAGGCGTCCCGCATCGCCCGGCCGACCTCCCGCAGCAAGGCGATGTCCGTCGCGGCGCCGGGTCCCGTGCGGTCCGCGATCCGGCGCAGCGCCTCCTCCTGCCGCACGGTCCCGACCCGGCACGGCACGCACTGCCCGCAGGACTCGTCCCGGAAGAACTCGGCGATGCGCAGCAGCAACCGGGGGAGCGGCACGGTGTCGTCGAAGGCCATCACCACCCCGGAACCGAGCGTGGTGCCCGCCTGACGGGTGCCTTCGAAGGTGAGCGGGACGTCCAGCTCGTCGGGCCGTACGAACCCGCCGGCCGCCCCGCCCAGCAGCACCGCCCGCAGCCCCGGGCGCACCCCGGCCAGCGCCAGCAGTTCACCGAGCGTCGCCCCGAAGGGCAGCTCGTACACGCCCGGCCGCGCCACACTGCCGGACACGCAGAACAGCTTCGGCCCGGTGGACCGCTGCGTGCCGATGGCCGCGTACGCCGGGGCGCCCATCGTCAGGATCGGCAGGACGTTGACCAGCGTCTCCACGTTGTTCTCGGCCGTCGGCTTGCCGAACAGGCCCTTCTCCACCGGGAACGGCGGCTTGGAGCGCGGCTCGCCCCGGTAGCCCTCGATGGAGTTGAACAGGGCCGTCTCCTCGCCGCAGACGTAGGCGCCGGCGCCCCGCCGGATCTCGATGTCCAGGCTGTAGCCCTGGCCGAGGATGTCGTCGCCGAGCAGGCCGCGGGTGCGGGCCTGGTCGATCGCCCGCTGCACGCGGTGAACGGCCCGCGGGTATTCCCCGCGGATGTAGACGAAGGCCCGGTGCGCGGATATCGCGTACGAGGCGATCGTGATCGCCTCCACGAGCGCGAACGGGTCGCCCTCCATCAGTACCCGGTCCTTGAAGGTGCCCGGCTCGGACTCGTCGGCGTTGCACACCAGGTAGTGCGGGCGGTCGGGCTGGGACGCCGTGGCCTGCCACTTGCGGCCGGTGGGGAAGGCGGCGCCGCCGCGCCCGACCAGGCCGGAGTCGGTCACCTCGCGGATCACTCCGGCGGGTCCCAGCTCGAAGGCGCGGCGCAGCGCCGTGTAGCCGCCGTGCGCGCGGTAGTCGTCCAGCGAGCACGGGTCGACCACGCCGATCCGGCGCAGCAGCACCAGCGAGGGATCCCCCGCCTGGGGCACCGCCGCCACAGCCGGCGGCTCCTCGGGTGCCGCGTCCGGTGCGCTCGCCGCACGTACGGCTGCCGCCACGGACGCCGGTGCCGACACCGCCGTACGCACCTGCTCGCCCGCCCGGACCGCGAGCGCGGCCGGGGCGCGTTCGCACAGGCCCAGGCACGGGCCGCGCTCGACGCTCACCCCGCTGCCGGGCCCGAGCCGCGCCTCGATCCCCGCGCACAGCTCGCCCGCCCCGGCCGCCGTGCACGCCAGGTCGGTGCAGACGTGCAGCACCGTCGCGGGACGCGGCCGGAGCGAGAACATGGCGTAGAAGGTGGCCACGCCGTACGCCTCGGCCGGCGGCACGGTCAGTCTGCGGCACAGGTAGCCGAGGCCGCCTTCGCTGATCCAGCCGACACGGTCGTTGAGGGCGTGCAGCCCCGGCAGCAGCAGATCGCGCCGGTCGCGGGCCTCCCGGCCGCCGCGCGCCCACCGCAGGTCGGCATCCGTGCGGTCGGCGCCCTCCCAGGAGGACTCCGGAGGCCCCAGCAGGGCGTCCACGGCGGCCCGTTCCTCGTCCGTCGGTTTGCTGTCGCCGAAGCGCAGGTCCACGCCCTCACCTCACGTACGTCGTAACCGGGAGCTTCTCGATCCGGATCGCCGACGCCTTGAACTCCGCCGTCCCCGCGATCGGGCAATTGGCCTCGATCGTCAGCTGGTTGGTGTCCACCTCGTCGGGAAAGTGCATCGTCATGAAGGCCAGGCCCGGCCGGAGCGCGGTGTCGATCCACACCGGCGCCACCACCGACCCGCGCCGCGAGGACACCCGGACCTCCTCGCCGACCACGACCCCGTACCGCTCGGCGTCCTCCGGGCACAGCTCGACGTACTCGCCGCGCCTGAGCGGGGAGGCGAAACCGCCGCTCTGCACACCGGTGTTGTACGAGTCCAGGCGCCGTCCGGTGGTGAGCCGGATCGGGTACTCCTCGTCGGTGAGGTCGACCGGCGGATCGTGCTGGACCAGCCCGAACGGGGCCGGCGTCCCGCGCCTGCCGGGGTCGGTCTCCCACAACCGGCCGTGCAGGTAGGTCGGTTCCAGCCGGCCGGGGTCCGGGCAGGGCCACTGGATGCCCTGGTGTTCCTCCAGGCGTGCGTACGTCATCCCGTAGTGGTCCGGGGAGAGCGACCGCAGCTCGTTCCAGACCGCCTCGGCGTCGGTGTACTTCCAGTCGTGGCCCAGCCGGGCGGCCAGCGCGCAGATGATGTCGATGTCCTCGCGGGCCTCGCCGGGCGGGGTCACGGCCCGGCGCACGCGCTGCACGCGGCGCTCGCTGTTGGTGGTCGTGCCCTCCGTCTCCGCCCACCCGGCGGTCGCCGGCAGCACCACGTCCGCCAGCTCGGCGGTCTTCGTCAGGAAGATGTCCTGCACGACGAGGAAGTCCAGCGCCCGCAGCCGCCGTACGGCCTGCTCGCTGTCGGCCTCCGACTGCGCCGGGTTCTCCCCGACGCAGTACACCGCCCTGAGGGTGCCCGCCTCCATCGCCTCGAACATCTCCGTCAGGTTCAGCCCGTAGTGCGGCTGGAGGACGGTGTCCCAGGCCGACTCGAACTTCAGCCGGACGTCCGCGTCGAGGATGTCCTGGAAGCCGGGCAGCCGGTTGGGGATCGCGCCCATGTCGCCGCCGCCCTGCACGTTGTTCTGCCCGCGCAGCGGCTGCAGCCCGGAGCCGTAGCGGCCGACGTGACCGGTGAGGAGGGACAGGTTGATCAGCGCGCGGACGTTGTCGGTGCCGTTGTGGTGCTCGGTGATGCCGAGGGTCCAGCACAGCTGGGCGCGCTCGGCGCGGGCGTAGGCGTGCGCCAGCTCCCTGATGGCGCGGGCCGGTACGCCGGTCACCTTCTCGGCGAGCGACGGCGTCCACGGCTCGACCAGCTTGCGGTACTCCTCGAAACCGGTGGTCGCCCGCTCGATGAACGCCTCGTTGGCGAGCCCCGCGTGGATGATCTCCCGGCCGATCGCGTGCGCCATCGGGATGTCGGTGCCCACGTTCAGCCCGAGCCAGCTCTCCGCCCACTCGGCGGTGGACGTCCGGCGCGGGTCGACGGCGTACATCCGGGCGCCGTTGCGGATCCCCTTCAGCACGTGCTGGAAGAAGATCGGGTGCGCGAAGCGGGCGTTGGAGCCCCACATCACGATGACGTCGGTGTGCTCGATCTCCTCGTACGACGACGTGCCGCCGCCGGAGCCGAACGCGGCCGACAGGCCCGCGACGCTGGGGGCGTGACACGTCCGGTTGCAGGAGTCGACGTTGTGGGTGCCCATCACCACCCGGGCGAACTTCTGCGCCACGTAGTTCATCTCGTTGGTGGCGCGGGCGCAGGAGAACATGCCGAACGCGCCCCGGTTGCGCTCGAGGCCCCGGGCCGCCCGGTCCAGGGCCTCCTCCCAGCTCGCCCGCCGGAACGGCTGGTCGCGTGCGTCGCGGACCAGTGGGTGGGTGAGCCGGGTGTAGGTCTTCGCTTGCCGTTTCCTCATGCGGCGCTCCTCAGCGCGAGCAGGTCCGAGATGGCGTGCACGGTGCGCAGCGTGGGCACCTCCACGCCGGTGATCTCCGCGAGTTCGACGACGGCCGCGAGCAGCACGTCCAACTCCAGCGGCTTGCCGCGCTCCAGGTCCTGGAGCGTGGAGGTGCGGTGGTCGCCGACGCGCTCCGCGCCCGCGAGCCGCCGTTCGATGGAGACGCCGACCTCGCAGCCCAGGGCCTCGGCGACGGAGAGCGTCTCGCGCATCATCGTCTCGATGACCCGGCGGGTGCCGCCGTGCCGGCACATCTGCCGCATGGTGGCGCGGGCGAGGGCGCTGATGGGGTTGAAGGAGATGTTCCCCAGCAGCTTGAGCCAGATGTCGCTGCGCAGGTCCGGTTCCACCGGGCACTTGAGCCCGCCGGCCTTCATCGCCTCGCTCAGCTCCAGGCAGCGTGCCGAGACGGTGCGATCGGGCTCGCCGATGGAGAACCGGGTGCCTTCCAAGTGGCGTACGACGCCCGGCGCCTGGAGTTCGGTGGCCGCGTAGACGACACAGCCGACGGCCCGTTCGGGGGCGAGGACCGCGCTGACGGCGCCGCCCGGGTCCACGCTCTCGATGCGGTGGCCGTCGTAGGGGCCGCCGTGCCGGTGGAAGTACCACCAGGGGATGCCGTTCTGCGCGGCCACCACGGTGGTGCGCTCGTCGAGCAGTGGCGCGATCAGCGGCCCGCACGCCGCGTACGCGTTGGCCTTCAGGCCCAGGAAGACGTGGTCCACCGGGCCGACCTCGGCCGGGTCGTCGGTGGCCTGCGGGTGCGCGGTGAAGTCGCCGCGCGGGCTGAGCACCCGTACACCGTGCCGCCTCATGGCCGCCAGATGCGGTCCACGGGCGATGAGGTGCACTTCGGCACCGGCGCGGTGGAGCGCGGCACCTACGTAGGCGCCGATCGCTCCGGCGCCGAGGACTGCGACTTTCACGGGAACACTCCGTTCGGTTCGAGGGGATACCGCGGAGGCTGAATCCTGTCGACGAAATATTGTCTACAGTATGGAGAAGTCCTCAGCAAGGGTTCGCGCGACGACCGTTGAGCGCATGCGGCATACCGTTCACCGCATACGGTCGACGCCGCGCCTTCTCAACTCCCTTGTGCCGCCCTACCGTCCGGCACCATGAGCAGCCCCCCTCTCGCACCCCCGGGCTGGAGTCGTTGGCTCGTCCCGCCCGCCGCCCTCTCCGTCCACCTGTCCATCGGCCAGGCCTACGCCTGGAGCGTGTTCAAGCCACCGCTGGAGTCCGCCCTCCATCTCGACGGCACCCAGAGCGCGCTGCCGTTCCAGCTGGCGATCGTGATGCTCGGACTGTCGGCCGCGTTCGGCGGCACACTCGTCGAGCGCAACGGCCCGCGCTGGGCGATGACCGTCGCTCTCGTCTGCTTCTCCTCCGGCTTCCTGATCGCCGCGCTCGGCGCCCAGACGCGGCAGTACTGGCTGATCGTCCTCGGCTACGGCTTCGTCGGCGGGATCGGCCTCGGCATCGGCTACATCTCGCCCGTCTCCACACTGATCAAGTGGTTCCCGGACCGCCCGGGCATGGCCACCGGGATCGCCATCATGGGCTTCGGCGGCGGCGCGCTGATCGCCTCGCCCTGGTCGGCGCAGATGCTCCAGTCCTTCGGCACGGGCCACTCCGGGATCGCGGCCGCGTTCCTCGTGCACGGTCTGTCGTACGCCGTCTTCATGTCGCTCGGCGTTCTCCTCGTGCGCGTGCCACGCACCGAGAAACCGGTCGACGGCGGGCCCGGCAACCTCGACGGCGTCCAGGTGTCCGCCCGCAGCGCCGTGCGCACCCCGCAGTTCTGGTGCCTGTGGGTCGTCCTGTGCACGAACGTCACCGCCGGCATCGGCATCCTGGAGAAGGCCGCACCGATGATCACGGACTTCTTCGCGGACAGCTCCACCCCGGTGTCGGCCTCCGCGGCGGCCGGCTTCGTCGCCCTGCTGTCGGCAGCGAACATGGCCGGCCGGATCGGCTGGTCGTCCGCCTCCGACCTGATCGGGCGCAAGAACATCTACCGCGTCTACCTCGGCGTCGGCGCGCTGATGTACCTGCTGATCGCCCTGTTCGGGGACTCGGCGAAGCCGCTGTTCGTGCTGTGCGCGCTGGTGATCCTCTCCTTCTACGGCGGCGGTTTCGCCACGATCCCCGCCTATCTGAAGGACCTCTTCGGCACGTACCAGGTCGGTGCCATCCACGGCCGGCTGCTCACCGCCTGGTCCACGGCCGGGGTGCTCGGGCCGCTGATCGTCAACTGGATCGCCGACCGGCAGGAGGCGGCCGGCAAGCACGGCGCGTCGCTGTACGGGCTGTCGTTCGCCATCATGATCGGCCTGCTCGTGGTCGGCTTCGCCGCCAACGAACTCGTCCGCCCCGTCCATGCCCGCCACCACATCCCCGCCCCCAGGGAGGCCGCCGATGTCCAGCGACAGCAGTCCGCCTAGCCGGCGGGGCCTGATCGCCCTCGCCTGGCTGTGGGTGGCGGCGCCCCTCGCCTACGGGTTGTACGAACTCGTACAGAAGGCGACACAGCTGTTCACGGGATGAGTGCTCGGGCGTCCGAGGGGCTGAGCGAAGCCGACAACCCGGGCGCCCGTTTCCTGTGGCTTCACCTGCCCTCGTACCCGCGAGTCACTGATCAGACTGGTGGATCCTCCTACCCACGGCAACGAGGGGAACCCACCACATGAACGGCTCGCGCATCGCCGCCGTCGGCCACTACCAGCCCGCCAAGGTGCTCACCAACGACGACCTGGCCGGCCTGGTCGACACCAGTGACGAGTGGATCCGCAGCCGGGTGGGGATCCGTACCCGGCACATCGCGGGTCCGGACGAACCGGTCGACGAACTCGCCGCGCACGCCGCCGCCAAGGCACTCGCCGCCGCCGGTCTCACGCCGGCCGACATCGGCCTGGTCCTCGTCGCCACCTCGACCGCGATCGACCGCTCTCCGAACACCGCCGCCCGGGTGGCCGCGCGTCTGGGCATCCCGCAGCCGGCCGCGATGGACCTCAACGTCGTCTGCGCCGGCTTCACCCACGCCCTGGCCACCGCCGACCACGCCGTCCGGGCGGGCGCGGCGACCCGGGCGCTGGTCATCGGCGCGGACAAGATGTCCGAGGTCACCGACTGGACCGACCGCAGCACCTGCGTCCTGGTCGGCGACGGGGCCGGGGCCGCCGTGGTCGAGGCGTGCCGGCCGGGACAGCAGCCCGGGATCGGGCCGGTGCTGTGGGGATCGGTGCCGGAGATGGGCAACGCGGTGCGCATCGAGGGCACCCCACCCCGGTTCGCCCAGGAGGGGCAGAGCGTCTACCGCTGGGCCACCACCCAACTGCCGCCCATCGCCCGGCGCGCCTGCGAGCGTGCCGGCATCGCCCCCGCCGACCTCGCCGCGGTCGTCCTGCACCAGGCCAACCTGCGCATCATCGAGCCCCTCGCCGAGAAGCTCGGCGCGGTCGACGCGGTGATCGCACGCGATGTCACCGAGTCGGGCAACACCTCCGCGGCCAGCATCCCGCTCGCGCTGTCCAAGCTGATCGAGCGGGGCGCGGTCCGCAGCGGCGACCCGGCCCTGCTGTTCGGCTTCGGCGGCAACCTGTCGTACGCCGGGCAGGTCGTGCGGTGCCCGTGACGCCGTCCGCGGGGGGGCGGGGGACGGCGTGACGCGCCCGACTCCCACTCCCTTTGGCTTTTGTGCACCGTAGACTGTAGACGAAAGACAATCCATAGTGGGCAGTCCACCGTGGACCGCACACAGCACGCTGTGTACGGCAGCCAGCTCAGGAGGGGGACCGCGATGTTGTCGACCGGACTGCCGCAGGGAGCCGTGCCCAAGCTGGAACGGCCCGGCCCGCTGCGCGACCGTGTCTACGAGGCGCTGCTGGAGCTGATCACCACCCGCGCCCTGCAGCCCGGCCAGCACCTCGTCGAGAGCGAACTCGCCGGACACCTGGGCGTCTCCCGGCAGCCGGTGCGCGAGGCGCTGCAGCGGCTGAACACCGAGGGCTGGGTCGATCTGCGGCCCGCCCAGGGCGCGTTCGTGCACGAGCCGACGGAGGAGGAGGCCGACCAGCTGCTGACGGTCCGCACGCTGCTGGAGGCGGAGGCGGCCCGGCTGGCCGCCGCGCACGCGGACAGCCCCGGCATCGCCGTCCTCGAGGAGCTGTGCGCCGAGGGCGAGAGGGCGGTGGCGGCCGAGGACGTGGACCGCGCGGTCGCCCTCAACGCGGCCTTCCACGCCAAGGTGATGGAGCTGGCCGGCAACACGGTCCTCGCCGAACTGGCCGACCAGGTCGGCCGGCGGGTCCGCTGGTACTACACGCCGGTGGCCCGCCAGCGAGGCCGGCAGTCGTGGATCGAGCACCGCGAACTGATCACCGCGATCGCCGCCCGTGACGAGCAGCGCGCCACCCACCTGATGCGCGAACACACCGAGCACACCAGGCGGTCGTACCACGAGCGCGACACGACCTGACCTCCGCGGCACGCCGGCCCGCTCGCGGGCCGGCGCTGCGGCGGCGCACCGGCGTGACCGCGGCCCCTGGGACGCGCTGTTCCCCCCTCCGCGATCGGTGAAGCGATCACGGAAGGGGAACACCAGGACGGGACGGAAGCCGGGCAGGCGTCAGGAGGCCGGCCGCGGCTCCCCGAGCGCGAGCCTCTTCCCGCCGTCCCGGCCCGGCTGGCGCAGCAGCAGGGCGAGAGCCGCGGCCACCATCGAGATGCCACCGGCCAGCGCGTAGGCGCCGTTGTAGCCCCAGGCGCCCACCACCATGGACCCCAGGCCGCCGCCGAACAGGCCACTGACCAGCTTGCCGCTGTACACCAGGCCGTAGTTGGTGGCGTTGTAGTTCTCGCCGAAGTAGTCCGGCGTCAGTGCGGCGAACATCGGGTAGAACGCGCCGCCGCCGAAGCCGGAGAGGAAGGCGAAGATCAGGAACAGCCACTCGCTCTTCATCTCGCCCGCCAGGATCACACCGAACTGGGCGAGCCCGAGAACGACGATGACGAACACCAGGGCCGACTTGCGGCCCCACCTGTCGGACAGCCAGCCCACGACACCCCGCCCGACGCCGTTGATGACCGCCATGACCCCCATCGACGAGGCGGCGACGAGCGGGCCGAAGCCGACCTCCTTGGCGTAGTCGACCTGGAAGGAGATGCCGAAGATCGACACACCGGCGGTCATCACGATGGTCACCCACATCAGGGGCAGCATGCCGGTCCTGACGGCCTCCTTCGGCGTGTACTGCCGCACCGCCGGAGGATTCTTGGCCAGGCTCATGGCGTTCTTCTGGCTGCCGGAGAACGTCAGCGGGTCGATGTCCGCGGGCCACCAGTTCTTCGGCGGGTCCTTGAAGAAGATCGCGCACCCGATGACCACGATCATGACGTAGCAGCCGATCAGGTCCAGCACGCGGTGGTAGTTCCCGGTGTCGAAGCCGTAGTTGAAGATGAAGATGAACGGCAGGGACCCGTAGGCGAAGCCGCCGTTGACGAAGCCGGTCCGGGCGCCGCGGCGCTCGGGGAACCACTTGCCGACCATGTTGATGCAGGTCGCGTAGACGAGACCGGAGCCCAGGCCGCCCACCACGCCGAAACCGAGGATCGCCAGCCACACATTGCTCAGGTGCGACAGGGCGAGGAAGCCGACCAGGCACATCCCGGACCCGATGTACATGGCCCTGCGCGCCGTCAGGATGCCCTTCTCCCGCAGCCAGCCCGCCGGGAAGGCGATGCCGGCCTGGAAGAACACCCAGACGCTGAGGATCCAGAAGGTGTTGCTCTGCGTCCAGCCGTGCGCGTGGGACAGGGTGTCCTCCGCGGAGCCGTACGCGTATTCGGAGACACTGATCGCCATCATGGCGATCCACGGGAGGTACACCATGAACGCGCGGGAGTGGCCGAGAATGTCCCGGTCGCTCTCGCCGATGCGGTAGACGCGGCCGTGGGAGTCGGTCACTTCACGGTAGGGACGGGGTGCGGCGCCGGGGTCTGCCGACGAACTGCCGGCTGCGATGGGGTCCGCGGTCATATCAGGCCATCTCCTCGCCGAGCGGGTGCGGGTTGGGGACGATGCGCCGGGCCTTCGGCCTGCCCGGGGATTTCAGGAAGAGCGCCAGTACGGCGGAGGCCAGGCCGATCGATCCGGCGAGCACGAACGCGCCGTGGTAGTCCCACGCGCCGACGACGACCGCGCCCATGCCGGAGCCGACGAGCCCGGAGACCAGCTTCGAGCTGTAGACCATTCCGTAGTTGGTGGCGTTGTTGTTCTCGCCGAAGTAGTCCGCCGTCATGGCCGCGAACAGCGGGAAGATCGCCCCGCCGCCGAAACCGGAGACCATGGAGCAGAACAGGAAGAACGGCATGCTGGCCATCTGGCCGGAGACCAGCACGCCGAACTGCGCCGTGCCGAGCACGACGCACACGATGACCAGCGTGTTGCGGCGCCCGTAGCGGTCGGAGATCCAGCCGATGACACCGCGCCCGGTGCCGTTGACGATGGCCTTCAGGGACATCGCCGTGGCCACGATGCCGCCCGCGAAACCCATGTCCTTGCCGAACGGCACCTGGAAGGCGATGCCGAAGATGTTGATGCCGGCCGTGCACAGCAGACAGAACCACATCATCCACAGGACGGGCGTGCGGGCGGCCTCCTTCGGGGTGTACTGCTTGACCGCCGGCGGGTTCTTCTCCAGTGCCCGGCGGATCTTCGGGTCGTCGGTCATCCTCAGCGGATCGACGTGCGGGGGCCACCAGTTCTTCGGCGGATCCCGGAAGAACCAGCCGGCCGCGGCCACCACCAGGCACAGCCCGACGCCCACGCAGGCGAGCACGGTCCGGTAGTTGCTCAGGTCCATGTACGCGGTGAACAGGAAGACGAAGGGCACGGACCCGTAGGCGAAACCGCCGTTGACGAAGCCCGTCTTGCCGCCCTTGCGCTCGGGATACCACTTGCCGACCATGTTCACGCAGGTCGCGTAGACGAGACCGGCGCCGATGCCGCTGCACATGCCGAACCCGAAGTAGGCCACGGCCACGTGCGGCGCGTACGCCAGCGACAGATAGCCCAGCATCGTGCCGACGGCGCCGATCATCATCGCCGTACGGGCGGGCAGTCTGCCGCTCTCCCGCAGCCGGCCGGCGGGGAAGGCCACGGCCGCCTGGAAGAACACCCAGACGCCCATCAGCCAGAAGATGTGTCCGCTGCTCCACAGGTGAGCCTCGTGGAGCGTGTTCTCCGCCGACGTGAACGCGTACTCGGCGGAGCTGATGCCCATCATGCCCACCCAGGGCAGGATGACCATCCACTTGCGTGTTCGGCCCATGATGTCGGTGTCGGACTCGCCGATCCGGAACGTGCGGCCGTTGTGGTCCGTCACCTCTCTGTAGGGGACGGACGTCGAGTAGTCGGTGGTTTTCATCGCTCAGCACCCCTTGCGTCGAAAGCTCTGGCCAGCGCCCCCTGTCCAATGCCTTTCGCGTGCGCACGGGTCCCGGGGCGGCCGACCGCACTGTCGGCCGCCCCGCGTTCACTCACGTCATGAACCGCCCCCCAACAGTCCGGCCGCCCGCGCCCACCGGTACTTCGCGCCGAGCACCGCCACCGGCTTCTCGGTCGTGTACGGGTAGGCCACGACCCCCCGCTCGAACAGGTACTGGCAGGCCTCCTCGACCTCGACGTCACCGGCGAGGGAGGCCACGACCGGCTTCTCGACGCCCCGCTCGCGGAACTCGGCGACCACGCGCGCGGTCAGCTCGGCGAACACCATCGGCGGGGTGACGATCGTGTGCCAGTAGCCGAGCACGAGCGCGTGGATCCGCGGGTCCTCCAGACCCAGCCGGATCGTCGCCTCGTACGTCGACGGCGGCTCACCACCGGTGATGTCGACGGGGTTGCCGGCCGCGCCGAACGGCGGGATGAACCGGCGGAACGCCTCGTCCAGATCGGGCGGGATCTCCATCAGGGACAGCCCGTTGTCCGTCACCGCGTCCGACAGCAGCACGCCGCTGCCGCCGGCACCCGTGATGATCACGACGTTGTCGCCCTGCGGAGCGGGCAGCACGGGAAGGGCGCGGGCGTACTCCAGCATCTCGTTCAGGCCCGGCGCCCGGATCACCCCGGCCTGCCGGAGGATGTCGTCGTAGACCGCGTCGTCGCCGGCGAGGGCGCCGGTGTGCGAACCGGCAGCCTTCGCGCCCGCCGCCGTACGACCCGCCTTCAGCACCACGACCGGCTTCTTCGGCACGGTCGCACGCGCCGCCTCCACGAAGGCCCGGCCGTCCTTGAGGTCCTCCAGGTGCATCGCGATGCACTCGGTGTGCGGGTCCTCACCGAACCACGTCAGCAGGTCGTCCTCGTCCAGGTCCGACTTGTTGCCGAGGCCGACGATCGCCGACACGCCCGTCTTCGTGGTGCGGGCGAAGCCCAGGATGGCCATGCCGATGCCGCCGGACTGCGAGGTCAGTGCCACGCCGCCCTTGACGTCGTAGGGCGTGCAGAACGTGGCGCACAGGTCCTGCCAGGTGGAGTAGTAGCCGTAGATGTTCGGGCCGAGCAGGCGGACGCCGTGCCGTTCGGCGATCGCCACGATCTCCGCCTGGAGTGCGTGCTCGCCGGTCTCCGCGAACCCGGACGGGATGAGGACGGCGTTGGGGATCTTCTTGCGTCCCACCTCCTCCAGCGCCGCGGCCACGAAGCGGGCGGGAATGGCGAAGACGGCCACATCCACCTCACCGGGAACGTCCGTGACACTCTTGTACGCCTTGCGGCCCAGAATGTCATCGGCCCTGGGGTTCACCGGGTGGATCTCGCCGGCGAAGCCGCCGTCGACGAGGTTGCGCATCACCGAGTTGCCGATCTTGCCCGGCTCGTTGGAGGCGCCGATGACGGCGACGGAGGAGGGCTGCATCAACCGCCGCATGGACGTGAGGATCTCGTCGCGGGTGTACGTCCTCCTCGGCACCGGCTGCCGTTCGGCGAGGATCACCCGGATGTCGGCGGCGACCGCACCCGTCGGCGTGGCGATCACCGGATTGAGGTCCACCTCCGCGATCTCCGGGAAGTCCGCGACCAGTTGGGACACGCGCCGGATCTGCTCGGCCACCGCCCACCGGTCCACGCCGGCCTGCCCGCGCACCCCGCGCAGGATCTCCGCCGACCGGATGGAGTCGAGCATCGACAGCGCCTCGTCGGCGGAGACCGGTGCCAGCCGGAACGTCACGTCCCTCAGCACCTCGACCAGCACACCGCCGAGCCCGAACGCCACCACCTTCCCGAACGTGGGGTCGGTGACCGCGCCGACGATGACCTCCTGACCCTGGGGCAGCAACTCCTGCACCTGCACGCCCAGGACGCGGGCGCCGGCGTCGTACGCGCGCGCGTTCTCGACGATCCGGCAGAACGCGGCCCGTACGTCCGCCGCGCCCTCCACCCCGACGACCACACCACCGGCGTCGGTCTTGTGCAGGATGTCCGGCGAGACGATCTTCATGACCACCGGTCCGCCGAACCGCGCCGCCGCGGCCACCGCCTCGTCGACGTCCGTCGCCAGCGCCTCGCCCGGTACGGCGATCCCGTACGCGTCGGCGAGCACCTTGCCCTCGGGCGCCGTCAGCGCGGTACGGCCCTCGGCCCGCACGGAGTCGAGGAGCGACCGCACCTTCAGCACCCGGTCTTCGGCCATCACGTCAGATCACTCCGTTCGACTTCAGCAGGCGCAGCTCCTCGTCACCGAGGCCCAGTTCGCCGACGTAGACCTCTTCGTTGTGCTCGCCGAGCAGCGGCGAGCTGCTCACCTCGACGGGGGAGTCGGAGAGCTTGAGCGGGCTGCCGACGGTCACGAACTCGCCGCGCTCGGGGTGCGGGACGCGCACCACCATCTCGTTGGCGGCGAGCGAGGCGTCCTCGATGATCTCCTTGGTGGACAGGATCGGCCCGCACGGGATGTTGTGCGCGTTCAGCCGCTCCAGCACCTGCCACTTGGGGAGCGTGGAGGACCACTCCTCGATCAGCTGGAACATCTTGTTCAGCTTCGGCAGCCGGGCCTCCGGCGTCGCCCACTCGGGGTCGTCGGCGAGTTCGGGCCGGCCGATGAGTTCGCTGATCGGCTTCCAGCCGACGGGCTGGACGATGACGTACACGTAGTCGTTCGGGCCGCCCGGCGCGCACTGGACCGCCCAGCCGGGCTGGCCGCCGCCGGACGCGTTCCCGGACCGGGGAACCTCCGTGCCGAAGTCGTCGTTGGGATATTCGGCGAGCGGCCCGTGTGCCAGGCGCTGCTGGTCCCGCAGCTTCACCCGGCACAGGTTGAGTACAGCGTGCTGCATGGCCACGTTGACCCGCTGCCCACGCCCGGTCCGCTCCCGCTGGAAGAGCGCCGCGAGAATCCCCGCCACGGCGTGCACACCCGTCCCCGAGTCCCCGATCTGGGCTCCCGTCGCCAGCGGCGGCCCGTCCTCGAAGCCGGTGGTCGACATCGACCCGCCCATGGCCTGCGCGACGACCTCGTACGCCTTGAAGTTGGTGTACGGACCGTCCCCGAACCCCTTGATGGAGGCATAGACGATCCGGGGGTTGATCTCCTTGATGCGGTCCCAGGTGAACCCCATCCGGTCGACCGCGCCCGGGCCGAAGTTCTCGACCATGACGTCCGAGCGCCGGATCAGCTCGGTGAGGATCTCCTTGCCGCGCTCGGTCTTGGTGTTCAGGGTGATGCTCCGCTTGTTGCAGTTGAGCATCGTGAAGTAGAGGGAGTCGACGTCCGGCAGGTCCCGCAGCTGTTTGCGGGTGATGTCGCCGGTCGGCGCCTCCAGCTTGACGACGTCGGCGCCGAGCCAGGCGAGCAGCTGGGTGGCCGACGGCCCGGACTGGACGTGCGTCATGTCCAGGACGCGGATGCCTTCCAGGGCCTTGGTGGGCGTTCCAGTCATGCGGGCCACCTCACTTGTACATGGTCTGGTTCATGGTTCCGGGGGCGTAGGCGTCCGGGTCGACCCAGACGTTGATCAGCGACGGCTTGCCGGACTCGCGGGCCCGGCGCAGGGCGGGGCCGATGTCGGCGGGGTCGCGGACCTCCTCGCCGTGACCGCCCAGCAGCTGCGCGAACTTGTCGTACGCCACGTCGCCGAGGGTGTTGCCGATCCGTTCGCGTTCCTTGCCGTACTTGGCGGCCTGGCCGTAACGGATCTGGTTCATGGAGGAGTTGTTGCCGACGATGCCGACGAACGGCAGGTCGTAGCGGACGAGGGTCTCGAAGTCCCAGCCGGTGAGGGAGAAGGCGCCGTCGCCGAAGAGGGCGACGACCTCCTTGTCCGGGCGTGCCTGCTTGGCGGCGAGCACGAAGGGGACGCCGACGCCGAGGGTGCCGAGGGGACCCGGGTCCATCCAGTGACCGGGGCTCTTGGGCTGTACGACCTGCCCGGAGAAGGTGACGATGTCGCCGCCGTCGCCGATGTAGATCGAGTCCTCGGTGAGGAAGTCGTTGATCTCGCTGACCAGCCGGTAGGGGTGGATGGGCGAGGCGTCGGAGCGCAGCTGCGGCAACCGCTTCTCGAGCGCGGTCTGCTCGGCCGCGCGCAGTTCGTCCAGCCATTCCTTGCGCCGGGACGCACCCCCGTTGACGCGTCCGGAGGCGGCCTCGGTCACCGACTTCAGCACCAGGCCGGCGTCGCCGACGATGCCGAGGTCGATGTCGCGGTTCTTGCCGACGGTGCGGTAGTCGAGGTCGATCTGGACGACCGTGGCGTCGGGGGAGAGGCGCTTGCCGTAGCCCATGCGGAAGTCGAAGGGCGTGCCGACGATCACGATGACGTCGGCGTTCGAGAACGCGTAGCGGCGGGAGAGCTGGAAGTGGTGCGGGTCCCCGGGCGGGAGGGTGCCGCGGCCGGCGCCGTTCATGTACGCCGGGATGTTGAGGGCGCGCACCAGCTCGATCGCGGCCTCGGTGCCCCGGGTCGTCCACACCTGGCTGCCCAGCAGGATCGCGGGCTTCTCGGCGTGCACCAGCAGGTCGGCGAGCTTCTCGACCGCCTCCGGGTCGCCGGCGGAGCGGGTGGAGGCGCGGTAGGCGCCGGTCTTCGGGACGCGGGCCTTGGTGCGCGGCACCTTGGCGTCGAGGACATCCCGGGGGATCTCCAGGAAGGCGGGGCCGGGCGCTCCGTGATAGCACTCGCGGAAGGCCATCGACACCATGTCGGCCGCGCGGGCCGTGTCCGGCACCGTCGCCGCGAACTTGGTGATCGGCGTCATCATGTCGACGTGCGGCAGGTCCTGCAGGGAGCCCATCTTGTGCTGGGTCAGGGCTCCTTGGCCGCCGATGAGCAGCATCGGGGACTCCGCGCGGAAGGCGTTGGCGACCCCGGTGACGGCGTCGGTCGTGCCGGGTCCGGCGGTGACCACCGCGCAGCCCGGCTTTCCGGTGATGCGGGCGTAGCCGTCGGCGGCGTGTGCGGCGACCTGCTCGTGGCGCACGTCGACGACCTCTATGCCCTCGTCGACGCAGCCGTCGTAGATGTCGATGATGTGGCCGCCGCACAGGGTGTAGATGCGGTCGACCCCCTCGGCCTTCAGCGCCTTGGCAACGAGATGACCACCGGAGATGACGTCCTGGGTGTCGTCGGGCATGGCGAAGTCCTGTCCCTTTCGTAGGGGTTTGGGCGGCTCGCAGGGCACTGTATGCAGTAGATTGCATACAGTCGACGAATACTGTATGAAGCTTGTTATCCCGCATCCCGTGGTTGGTGTCCAGGGGGCGTACGCACTTTTCGGTCACCCGAGTTCGGCCACGACGAATGCCCCGGGGGCGGGCGACGACCTCGCAGACAGGAGCCGGAATGGACCTGTACGAACACCAGGCAAGGCAACTCTTCGAGGAACACGGCATCCCGGTGCCGCGGGCGGAGGTCACCGACTCGCCCAAGGAGGCCCGCGAGATCGCCCGCCGGCTCGGCGGCCGGGTCGTGGTCAAGGCACAGGTGAAGACGGGCGGGCGGGGCAAGGCGGGCGGGGTCAAGCTCGCCGCCGACCCCGCCGCCGCGGAGCTGACGGCGCGCCAGATCCTCGGTATGGACATCAAGGGGCACCCGGTCGGCACGGTGATGCTCGCCCAACCCGTCGACATCGCCGAGGAGTTCTACGTCTCCTACGTCCTGGACCGCGCGGCCGGCGGCTTCCTCGCCATCGCCTCCGCGCAGGGCGGCATGGAGATCGAGGAGGTGGCCGCGACCCGGCCGGAAGCGGTGGCGCGGATCCCCGTCGACCGGGCCGAGGGCGTCACCTCCGCCAAGGCGGGGCAGATCGCGAACGCCGCCGGGCTGCCGGCGCAGACCGCCGACGTCCTGGTGCGGCTGTGGCAGGTACTGGTCCGCGAGGACGCGCTGCTCGTCGAGGTCAATCCGCTGGTGCGCACCACCCAGGGGCACATCCTCGCCCTCGACGGCAAGGTCACCCTGGACGACAACGCCCGCTTCCGGCAGGCCCGTTGGGGCGCCGCTGACGAGGAGCACCCCGATCCGCTGGAGGCGATGGCCGCCGAGCGCGGACTCAACTACGTCAAGCTCGACGGCGAGGTCGGGATCATCGGCAACGGCGCGGGCCTGGTCATGTCGACCCTGGACGTGGTCGCCGGCTGCGGCGCCCGACCCGCGAACTTCCTCGACATCGGCGGCGGGGCCTCGGCCCAGGTCATGGCCGACGGACTGTCGGTGATCCTCGCCGACCCGGCCGTGCACTCCGTCTTCGTCAACGTCTTCGGCGGGATCACCGCATGCGACGCGGTCGCCGACGGGATCGTGGCGGCGGTCGACCGTATCCGGCTGACCAAGCCACTGGTCGTCCGCCTCGACGGCAACAACGCCGCCCGCGGGCGCGCGATCCTCGGCGACCGCGCGCACCCGCTGATCGAACAGGTCACCACGATGGACGGCGCCGCCCGCCGGGCCGCCGAACTCGCCCACACAGCGCAGGGAGCCGGGACATGGCGATCTATCTGACCAAGGAGAGCAAGGTCCTCGTGCAGGGCATGACCGGCGGCGAGGGCATGAAGCACACCCGGCGTATGCTCGCGGCCGGCACGAACGTCGTCGGCGGGGTCAACCCGCGCAAGGCCGGGCAGAGCGTCGACTTCGACGGGCAGGTGGTCCCCGTCTTCGGGTCGGTCGCCGACGGCATGCGGTCCACCGGTGCGGATGTCACGGTCGTCTTCGTCCCGCCGGCCTTCGTCAAGGCCGCCGTGACCGAGGCCGCCGACGCAGGCATCCCCCTCGCCGTCGTCATCACCGAGGGCATACCGGTCCACGACACCGTCACCTTCACCGCGTACGCACGGCACCGGGGCACCCGGATCATCGGCCCGAACTGCCCCGGCCTGATCACCCCCGGCCAGTCCGACGCGGGCATCATCCCCGCCGACATCACCAAGCCCGGCCGCATCGGACTGGTCTCGAAGTCGGGCACCCTCACCTACCAACTCATGTACGAGCTGCGGGACATCGGCTTCTCCACCTGTGTCGGCATCGGCGGCGACCCCGTCGTCGGCACCAGCCACATCGACTGCCTGGCCGCCTTCCAGGACGACCCCGACACCGAACTCGTCGTCCTCATCGGGGAGATCGGCGGCGACGCGGAGGAGCGCGCCGCCGCCTACATCCGCGACCACGTCACCAAGCCCGTCGTCGGCTACATCGCCGGCTTCACCGCACCCGAGGGCCGGACCATGGGCCACGCCGGCGCCATCGTCTCCGGCTCCGCCGGCACCGCCCGGGCCAAGCAGGAGGCGCTGGAGGCCGCGGGGGTCCGGGTCGGCCGTACACCGAGCGAGACGGCCCGCCTGGTCCTGGAGTGCCTCGGCAGCGACCGGCCCCGACCGACGGACGGCTGACCACACCAGGACCGACGGACGGCTGACCACACCCGCCCCGACCGTGCAGCGAGAACGGCTGACCACACCCGCCCCGACCGTGCAGCGAGAGCGGAGACGACGTATGGCACCCACCCTCACCCCCGCCCCCGAGCCCGCGGACCCCGTACCCCCGGCGCTCCTGAAACCCGGCACCTCCTACGCCGACGCCTGGCGGCGTTGCCGCACCGCCGCACCCGAGGCCTTCCGGGACGACCGCGTCCTCAACCTCTGGGACGCCGCCTGGCGGCCCGACGGGCGGACACTGCCGGCGACCACCCCGGTCGACGGCACCCCGATCGCCGGCGCCCCCCGCCTGGACGGCGCCACCGCCCAGCGCGCCGTACGCGCCGCCCTCGACCAGCACCGCGCCTGGCGGCACGTGCCCCTACCCGAACGGCGGGCCCGCGTCGCCGCCACCCTGGACGCACTGGCCGAGCACCGCGACCTGCTCGCCCTGCTGCTCGTCTGGGAGATCGGCAAGCCCTGGCGGCTGGCCCGCGCGGACGTGGACCGGGCGATCGACGGCGTCCGCTGGTACGTCGACGGCATCGAACCCATGCTCGCCGGCCGGGCCCCGCTGGACGGACCCGTCTCCAACATCGCCAGCTGGAACTACCCGATGAGCGTCCTCGTGCACGCCGTCCTCGTGCAGGCCCTGGCCGGCAACGCGGTCATCGCCAAGACCCCGACCGACGGCGGTGTGGCGTGCCTCACCCTCGCCGCGGCGCTGGCGGCCCGCGAGGGAGTGCCCCTCACCCTGGTCGGCGGCAGCGGCGGCGAGCTGAACCAGGCGCTGGTCCGGGCGCCGGAGATCGGCTGCGTCTCCTTCGTCGGAGGCCGCGACACCGGCGCCGCCGTCGCCACCGCCGTCGCCGACGTCGGCAAACGGCACATCCTGGAACAGGAGGGGCTCAACACCTGGGGCATCTGGGACTTCTCCGACTGGCCGCGGCTGACCGCGCTGATCCCCAAGCTCTTCGACTACGGCAAGCAGCGCTGCACCGCCTACCCGCGCTTCGTCGTGCAGCGCTCCCTGTTCGACGCGTTCCTGGCCGCCTACCTGCCGGCCGTACGGGCCGTCCGCGTCGGCCACCCGCTCGCCGTCACGGACCCGTCCGACCCGCTCCCCGACCTGGACTTCGGGCCGCTGATCAACGCGGCCAAGGCCAAGGAACTCACCGACCAGGTCGCCGAGGCGATCGACCGGGGCGCCGTACCCCTGCACCGCGGCCGGCCCGACCAGGCGCGTTTCCTGCCCGGACAGGACACCTCCGCGTACGTCCACCCCGTCACCCTCCTGAACCCGCCGCCCTCCTCGCCGCTGCACCACGCGGAACCCTTCGGCCCGGTCGACACGATCGTCCTGGTCGACACCGAGGCCGAACTGCTGGCCGCCATGAACGCCTCCAACGGCGCGCTGGTGGCCACCCTCGCCACCGACGACCGGGCCACCTACGACCGGCTCGCCCCGCAGATCCGCGCCTTCAAGACCGGCCATGGCGTGCCGCGCTCCCGAGGTGACCGGGAGGAGCTGTTCGGCGGGTTCGGCGCCTCCTGGCGCGGCGCCTTCGTCGGCGGCGAACTGCTGGTGCGGGCCGTCACCCGGGGTCCGGCGGGGGAGCGGCCGCCCGGGAACTTCCCGGAGTACCAGCTCATGCCGTGATCCGTTTCCCGCCATGATCCTCACGCACCGTACGCGGGATCTCGCCGACTGCATACAGTCGCCGATCCCGTGGCCGGGGCTCCCGGGGCACTGCCCGGCGGACGGATACGCAGGTGAAACGCACTCCGAAACCTTGGTATTGTTGTCTCGTCGCCGCGGGGAACACCCCGGCCGGGCGGCAGACACCTAGTCCGGGTGGCGGAATGGCAGACGCGCTAGCTTGAGGTGCTAGTGCCCTTTATCGGGCGTGGGGGTTCAAGTCCCCCCTCGGACACCAGTGAGAACCCCATGGCCGCGGCCATGGGGTTCTTCGTGTGGGACCAGCCGCGTCCGCCCCGCCCCTGTCAGTGGTGAACGCTACGGTCTGCCCCGTGAACGCACAGCGGGGCGACAGTGAGCCGGACGAGACCGTCCGCGCGGAGACCGACGCGCGCGGCGAGGGGCCGGCGGCGGTCCGGCGCGCGGCTCTGGATCATGTGCTGGCCCTCGTCGCGGACGCTCCCTGGAGCGGGAGCCTGGTGCTGCGCGGCAGCATGGTCATGCCGGCGTGGGTGGGGGACGCGGCGCGCGAGCCGGCCGACCTCGACTGGGTGGTCCTGGAACACGCCGTAGGCGTCGATGCCCTGGACCCGTATCCGTACCTCGACCGGATCGACACGGTGCAGCAGTGGCCCGAGGCGGCCGACGGCGCCGCGCGGTACGAGATGTGGGGGTACGAGGAGTTCGACACCGCAGGCCTGCGGCCGGCGTGCCCGCCCGAAGGACTGCACTGGCTGTACGACGACGACGCCGTGGAGACCAGCCCCCCGTACCTGGACCTGCTCGAACGCGTGACCCGGCGCCCGTACGCCGCCCCCGGTGTGTTCCTGGACGCGGGGAGCGCCCGCGTCGACGGCACGTGGACGTACGCGTACTACGCCACGCCAGGAGTACGGCTGCTCATACCCTGGCACGCGCAGGGCCTGCCGCCCGGCGAGGTGCGACTGGACTTCGCCCGGGACGAACGGCTCCCCGAGCCACCGGTGTGGACCCTCGTGCCGCGCGGCGACGGCGGACCTCCCACAGCGGTACGGACCGCGAGCCGCGAACTGTCCCTGGCGTGGAAGCTGCTGTGGCTGCACACCGACAGCCAGGACGGCGGCCGGGCGCAGGGCAAGGACCTGTACGACGCGGTGCTCCTCGCCGAGGCGGAGGGCACAGCGCTGCCGCTCCGCCTGCTGCGCTCGGTGTTCCGTGGCACGGCGCCCGTCGAGCAGAACGTCCTTTGCCCGGCCGCGCTGCTGCGCCGGGACGTGGACTGGGACGGCTTCCGGCGCAAGCACCCCTGGGTGCGCGGGACGGCACAGCAATGGCTTCGCCGACTCGCCCGGGCACTGGAATCGGCCGTCGGATAGCGGTGGCCGCCGGAACCGGACGCGGGAATCGTCCCTCGGAGAGCGCCCGTTGACACATGACGCCGGGCGAAAAAATCGGTACTCGCCGCCTGATTCCTTTTCCTACACTCGCTCATGCATCGCGCGCCGCAGCGACACCACCGCGGCGCGCTTCACGAGGTATGAGGACCGAGGGGAGCCAGGCCGTGCGTGACCGTACCGCCGTCGTCGTTCCCCCTTCGCGGACCGAGGTGATCCTCGTGTCCTCGTCCGTCCGGTGCCCGCTGCGCGGCCGGCACCGGATGCCCGTGACGCCCCGCTGACACCCCGGCCGCCCGCCCGGCACACGCCCGGCCGCCGCCGTGCCGTCAGCTCCACCCGGCGCACGGGACATCGCGCTGCCCTTCTCCAGAGCCCCTTCCCGAAAGGCACCGGGCCGTGCGCACCGACCTCACCACCCTCGCCGCCGTCCGCAACCTCGGCATCCTCGCCCACGTCGACGCCGGCAAGACCACCGTCACCGAGCGGATCCTGTACGCGACGGGCACCACCCACAAGCGGGGCGAGGTGCACGACGGCACCACCGTCACCGACTTCGACCCGCAGGAACGCGACCGCGGCATCACGATCTTCGCCGCCGCGGTGAGCTGCGCGTGGGACGGCCACCGCGTCAACCTCATCGACACCCCCGGCCACGTCGACTTCGCCGACGAGGTCGAACGTTCGCTGCGCGTCCTCGACGGGGCGATCGCCGTGTTCGACGCCGTCGCCGGGGTCGAGCCGCAGAGCGAGTCGGTGTGGCGGCAGGCCGACCGGCACGGCGTACCCAGGATCGCCTTCGTCAACAAGCTGGACCGCGCGGGCGCGGACCTCGACCGGGCCGTCGACTCGATCCGCGATCGCCTGCACCCGGCCCCGCTCGTCGTCCAGTTGCCGATCGGGGCGGAGGACGGGTTCAGGGGAGTGGTGGATTTGGTACGGATGCGCTCCCTGGTCTGGGCGGACGGCGACGGTACGGCCCTGGCGGGGCCGGTGCCGGAGGAACTGCGGCAGGAGGCGGCGCGGCGGCGCCGGGCACTGGAGGAAGCCGTGGCCGAACTGCACCCGGCCGCCCTGGAGGAGTTCTGCCGGCGGGAGACGCTCTCCGCCGCGACCCTCGCCGCCACCCTGCGCGACCTCACCCGCAGCGGGGACGGCGTGGTCGTCCTGTGCGGCTCCGCCTACCGCAACCGCGGCATCGAACCGCTGCTGGACGCGGTGGTGGCCTACCTGCCGTCGCCGCTCGACGTGCCCGCCGTGCGCGGTGTCCACGAGGGCGCCGAGCAGTCACGGGCCGCCGATCCCGAAGCACCGTTCGCGGGGCTCGTGTTCAAGGTGAACGCGAGCGCCACCGGACGACTGACCTACGTGCGCGTCTACGCGGGCACGATCGAGAAAGGGGACACCGTGCGGGACCCGGGCACCGGACGCACCGAGCGCGTGGCGCGGATCCTGCGCGTCATGGCGGACCGGCACGCCCAGCTCGACCGGGCGGTCGCCGGTGACATCGTCGCGCTCGCGGGCGTGAAGTCGGCCCGGGCCGGCTCCACGCTGTGCGATCCCGCCGCCCCCCTGTTCCTCGAACCCACCGTGGCCGCCGAGCCCGTGGTGTCCGTGGCGGTCGAGGCACGGCGCGGTGCGGACACCGGCCGGCTGGCGACGGCGCTGGCACGGCTCGCGGAGGAGGACCCCTCACTGGTGGTGCGCACCGACGCCGAGACCGGGCAGACCGTGCTGTCCGGGATGGGCGAACTCCACCTGGAGGTCGCGGTGGAGAAGATCCGCCGTGACGGGGGACCGGACGTCACCGTCGGCCGTCCCGGGGTCGCCTACCGCGAGACCGTCGTCGGCGCCGTGCGCGGGTTCGTGTTCCGGCACGTCAAACAGGACGGCGGGGCCGGGCAGTTCGCCCATGTCGTGCTCGACGTGGAACCGCTCGGTCCCGAAGCGGGCGTCACCGGCTTCGCGTTCCGGTCCGCCGTGACCGGCGGGCGGGTGCCGCAGGAGTACGTGCGCGCGGTCGAGGCCGGATGCCGTGACGCCCTCGCCGAGGGCCCCCTCGGCGGTCACCCGGTGACCGGCCTGCGGGTCACGCTCACCGACGGCTCCACGCATGTGAAGGACTCCTCCGACACGGCCTTCCGCACCGCGGGCCGGCTCGGTCTCCGCGAGGCCCTGCGCGCCTGCCCGACGGCCCTGCTGGAACCGGTCGCCGAGGTGACGGTCACCGTGCCGGACGACGCGGTCGGCGGGGTCCTCGGGGACCTGGCCGCCCGGCGCGGGCGCGTCAGCGGCTCGGAGACCCGCGGCGGCACGGCCGCGGTGACCGCGACCGTGCCGCTGGCGGAACTGTTCGGCTACGCGACGCGGTTGCGCAGCCGCACCCAGGGCCGGGGCACCTTCACGACCCGGCCCGCCGGTTACGCCCTGGCCCCGGTGCCGGGACAGGTACCGGTACGGGTCCGGTAGGCGGCGCGCGGCATCCGCCGCGGCGCCGGCGGTCCGTGCCACGAGCCGACGGGTTCGCGGCACGGGCCGTCCGCCCTCCCAGCGGACCTCCCCACGCGTTGACCTGCCGAGCCCTGTCAGGGGGCGAGGCCGAACCGGTCGGCGAACGCGGACATCTCCTCTCGCTGACGGGACGGTTCGTGAGCAGGGGGACTGACCACGATGCGGGTCACGCCCTGCCGGGCGAATTCCTCCACCTGTTCGGCGGACATGTCCATCGACCCCCATCGCGTGTACTCGAGGGCCGCCGGGTCACGGCCGGCCTCGGCAGCGGCCGACCGGGCGAGTCGCAGCTGGGCGGCCCGCTGCTCCTCGGTGAGCGAGCCGCCCGGGAACCAGCCGTCGCCATGGCGTCCGGCGCGGCGGGCGGCCGCCGGACTGGAACCGCCGACATGGACGGGAAGCACGGTGTCCGCGAAGGGCTTGGGAAAGCTGCACAGGTTGTCGAACGAGAAGAACTCCCCGTCGAAACCGACGCCGTCGCCGTCTCCCGCCCACAGCAGCCGCAGTACCTGGATCGCCTCGTCGGCGCGACGGCCCCGCGAGCGGAAGTCGACCCCGACCGCCCGGGCCTCGCCCGGCAGGGTGCCGATGCCCACGGTCAGGAGCCGCATCCGCCCTCCGGACAGCAGGTCGATGGTCGCGAGGCGCTTGGCGAGCGTCACCGGGTGGTGGTAGGGGAGCAGCAGGACGCCGGTCCCCAGGAGGATCCGGTCCGTGGCGGCGGCCGCGAAGTTCAGACAGTCGAGCGGGTCACCGTAGGGCAGCGACGGCGGGAGTGTCATGGCGCCGAGCCGCGCGCCGGGATAGAGAGCGATGTGTTCGGGCAGATAGAGCGCCTCGAAGCCGCACTCCTCGGCGTGCCGGGCGAAGCCGGCGATCCGTTCGGGATCCACACCGAGGACGGGGGTGCTGTAGGAGATCGCGAATTTCATGTCGTTCCCGCTCCGCTCGGGGGTTCAGGACGAGGTCCCTGATCACGAACACGGGACGCTACTGCTTGACGTCGGCGTCAAGGCCAGCCCCGATCCCGTTCGCCCTCGCCTGCCGGGCACCGCGCGCACTGCCGCCCCACGGGGTGGAGCCAGGTACAGGTGCATTCGGCACGCAGGTCCAGTCCGCGTGCGCCGGCCGCCCGGCATCGTCGTAGCCATGCAGAACAGACAGCCGTACAGAGCGCAGGCAGGGATCTACCTGGCCATCGCCTTCGTCGCGGCCGGAGCGCTGGGAGCGGTGCAGCCGGCCACGGGGATCCCCGAGGAGATCATTCAGCTCACCCAGTTCGGGCCGGCACTGGGCGTGGCCGCGGTGGCCCTGCTGTGGCCGTCCTGGACACGGGGGCTGCTCGCCGGAACCTCGGGAGGCGCGGCCTGCCGGCGGTGGCCGTTGCTCATCACACCGCCCTTGGTGATCCTCCTGTCGGCGGGCTCGTACGCCCTGCTCACCGGCGCTGCCCACACCACCGACCCGCGCACCCTGCACCACCCCTTCCTCGTGATCGCCCTCGCCCAACTCGTCGGCGCCTGCGGCGAGGAGATCGGCTGGCGCTGCCTGCTGCAGCCCCTGCTGCGCCGCCGCTTCGGTCCGCTCACCGCGTCGGTGGCCGTCGGGACGGTGTGGGGCCTGTGGCACGTCCAGGTGCTGACGCAGAGCCCGGCGTACGCGGCAGGCTTCCTGCTGGCCACGGTCGCCATGTCCGTCGTCCTGGGCCTGGCCCTGGAAGGGGAGACGGGAGGCCGCCGCCTGCTGTTCGCCGGTGGCTTCCACGCCCTGGTCAACCTCGGAATGCTGCTGTTCATGGACGAGGAGACCGGCAGGGCGCTGCCCATGGTGCTGTTCGGGTCGGCATGCGCGGTGGCGGCGGTGCCGTGGGTGCGGCGGTCCAGGCGGCAGCCGGTTGTTACGATCCCGGCGACTGCGGGGGTGAGTGAGACAGGTGTACGGGGCGGGGTTGTCCGGTAGGCGTGCCAGGAGCGGCCGTGGCCGGCTGCCACGACCGACCGGCGGCGGGGCATGACGACGGCGAGGACGCAGGTGGCTCGGCGCTCCTGGCCCGGTCACTGGGTGGCGCTCGGCCGGTGCCAGGTCATCTGGCTGACCGCTTTCCGGGTGTCGGGCGCCGGGCTGCTGGTGGGCGGGGCCCTGGTGCTGCTGCCGCTGGGACTCGGCCTGCGGCTGCTGCCTGCGGCGGCTTCGGTCCTGCGCCGCGTGGCCGACGGCTACCGCGCCCGCGCCGCCCTCCGCACCGGCCGCCCCCTCAGCCCGCCCGACCCGCTCCCGGCCGGTACCACGGCCCGCCGGCGCGGCGCCGCGATCCTCGCCGACGACGGTTTCCGGCACGACCTGCGCTGGGCCTGGCTCGAGCCGTACACGGGCGCCCTGGTGGTGACGGTGCCGCTCGCGCTGGTCGAGTACGGGGCGTTCGGCGTGCTGGTCCAGCCGTTCGTGTGGCGGCGGCTGGGCGAGGACAACTGGTACGCCTTCGTCCCCGTCACCTCCGTGCCCACGATGGTGGCCGCCCTGCTGCTGGGCCTGGTCCTCATGGCGGCGGGCCTGCGCCTGGCACCGGTCGTGACCCTGCTGCACGCCCGCCTCACCCGCCGTCTGCTGTCCGCGCCTCGCTCCACCGAACTGGCCCGGCGCGTGGCCCGTCTGACCGACACCCGGGCCACCGCCCTGGACGTGCACGCGGCCGAACTCACCCGGATCGGGCGGGACCTGCACGACGGTGCCCAGGCACGGCTGGTCGCCCTGGGGCTCGCCCTGGACGAGGCGACCCGCCTGCTCGTCACCGACCCCGACGGCGCCCGCACCCTCCTCCACGACGTCCGCGCCACCTCCGAACGCGCCCTGCAGGACCTGCGCGACCTGGTCCACGGCATTCATCCCCCGGTCCTGGCCGACCGGGGCCTGGCCGACGCGGTCCGCTCCCTGGCTCTGGACAGCCACCTGGACGTCGAGGTGGACGTACGCCTGCCACCGGCCCGTCTCCCCGCGCCGGTGGAGTCGGCGGCCTACTTCGCGGTGTCCGAACTCCTCGCCAACGCGGGCAAACACGCGGGCGCGACCCGAGTGGACATCTCACTCACGCACGCCGACGAGAACCTGCGCATCGACGTCACCGACGACGGCCACGGCGGCGCGGACCCGGCCGCCGGGACCGGACTGCTGGGCGTGCGGCGCCGGTTGGGTACCTTCGACGGCACGCTCGCCCTGCACAGTCCGCCGGGCGGACCGACCATCGTGACCCTGGAGATCCCGTGCGCGTCGTCCTCGCCGAAGACCTCTTCCTCCTCCGCGACGGCCTGACCCGCACCCTGCGCGAACACGGCTGCGAGGTCGTCGCCTCGGTCGACAACGGTCCCGCGCTGGAACGGGCCCTGGCGGTGACGGACCTGGACGTGGCGGTCATCGACATCCGCCTGCCTCCGACCCACACCGACGAGGGCCTGAAGGCGGCGCTGGCCGCCCGCCGCATCCGTCCCGCCCTGCCCGTCCTGATCCTCTCCCAGTACGTCGAGCAGCTCTACGCGCACGAGTTGCTCGCCTCCGGTGAGGGCGCCGTCGGCTACCTGCTCAAGGACCGGGTCACCCACACCGCCCAGTTCATCGACGCCCTGCGGACGGTCGCCGCCGGCGGCACGGTGATGGATCCCCAGGTCGTCGCCAAGCTCCTGACCCGCAGCGGCAGGCGGGGCCGTATCGATTCCCTGACCCCGCGCGAGCACGATGTCCTTGCCCGGATGGCCGAGGGCCGCTCCAACACGGCCATCGCCCAAGGCCTGCACATCAGCGAGAGCGCGGTGGCCAAACACATCGCGTCGATCTTCGGAAAGCTCGGGATAGAGCAGTCGCCGGAGGCCAACCGGCGCGTGCTGGCGGTGCTGGCCTTCCTGAAGGGGTAGGCCCCCTCGTCACATCAGGACGACGCATCCCCGCCGCTCCAGTTCGGTCAGCATGCGCGGGGAGGGTTCGCATGGATTCCAGCGCAGATCCAGCTTCTCCAGCGAGGGCATGCCGACGACCCAGTCCGGCAGCGAGGTGAGACGGTTGCTGCGCACGTCGAGTTGGCGCAGCCGGGGCAGGCCGGCCAGCGCCTCGGGGAGTTCGGTGAGGGCGTTCTCCCGCAGGTCCAGGTGGCGCAGTTCGTGGAGGGCGGCCGTGGAGGGCGGCAGGCTCTCGACCGCGTTGCCCCGGAGCCAGAGTTCGCGCAGGGCGCCGAGGTCGCCGATGCCGTCGGGCAGTGTGGTCAGTCGATTGTGCTGCGCCCGGAGTTCGATCAGGGCGGACATGCGGCCGATCGCGTCGGGCAGCGTCGTGAGGGTGTTCTCACCGACGTTGAGGTAGCGCAGCCGCGTCAGGTTCCCGAGGGAGTCCGGGATCTCGGACAACTCGTTGTCGTGCAGGTAGAGACAGCCGCTCAGCCCGGTCAGGTCGCCCAGTTCGCCGGGTACCGAGGTGAGGCGGTTGTGCCCGAGGTCCAGGGTGGTCAGCCGGCGCAGCCGCCCGATGTCGGGCGGGAGGTGCGTGAGCCCGTTGTCCGCGAGGATCAGCACCCGCAGCTCGGCCTGCCGCCAGACCGACTCGGGTACTTCTCCCAGCTGTTGACGCCATAGGTTCAGCAGGGGCATGGCCCGGTCCCTCTCCTCGGTGGGCTGGCTGTGTCGGTCTTCGCGGGTGTCCTGTGCGTGTGGGGTGGGCGGGGCGGCGCCTCGGCACGTCGGGCCAGGGGCTGATCAGCCGAAGAACCGCAGCAGATGCCGTACGACCGCTTCCGGCTGCTCCTCGGGGATGTAGTGGCCGCTGCCCGGCACCTCGACCACCTCCGCATCGGTTCCCTTCTCCGCCAGTACCGCGCTCAGCAGCCGGTAGCCGCCCTCACCGCCGCCGAGCGCCAGGAGCGGTGCGGTCACCGGGGCGTAGGTCTTCTCGTCCTCGATGTCCTGGGCGAACGCCCGGTACCAGCCGCCGGCGGCGCGGACGGCGTCCGCGGTGGAGTACGCGTGCGCGTACACGTTACGGGCGTGGTCGCCGATCGCGGCGGGGTCTTCGAGCAGGTAGTCGCACATCCAGTCGATCAGGGGACGGGAGCGGCCGGTGAGCAGTTGCTCGGGGAGGCCGGGAACCTGGTTGAAGGCGAACCACCACAGGTACCGGCCAGGGGCCGCGTGGATGTCTCCGCCGACCTGCTGGCGCCCCGGCGTGGGCAGCAGGGAGTAGGCGTAGAAGCGCTCATCGGGGTGGGCGATGTCGAGCAGCGCGATGCGCCGGGTGCCGGCGGGATGGTTGGCGGCGAAGGCGTAGGCGACCATCCCGCCGATGTCGTGCCCGGCGATGTTCACCGTGTCATGGCCCAGGTGGCGCACCAGCTCGTGGATGTCCCGGGCCATGGTCTTCTTGTCGTAGCCGCCTTCGGGCTTGTCCGAGCCGCCCATGCCGCGCAGGTCGACCGCGATCACCCGGTGGTGGTCGGCCAGCGCCGGCATGATCTTGCGGAACTGCCACCAGGTCTGCGGCCACCCGCCCAGCAGGACCAGCGGCTCCCCCCGGCCGCCCGCCACATAGTGCAGGCGAACCCCGTTGACCTCGGCATGGCCGCTGATGAACCCCCCGTCCAGCGATCGCGCCAGCTCCGCGTCGGACACTGCCCCAGACATACGACTCCCCAGCTGATGTACGAACGTACGGGATTTCCGTACCTTAGCGTCGCTGTCCCCGGGCCGCCCCTCCGATGCCCGGAATCGGTACGAAAGTGCCGTACGATCGAACTATGATCACGCCTCTCCACCCGGCGCGCGAGCAGTTCCAGCTGGAGGATGTCCTCGCCGCGCTCGGGCACCCGGTCCGGATGAAGATCGTCCGTGCGCTGGCCTCGGGCGAGGAGAAGTACTGCGGTGAGATCGAGACCGGGGCACCGAAGTCCACGCTCACCCATCACTGGCGGGTCCTGCGGGAGAGCGGCGTGATCCGCCTGCGCCACTCGGGGCGCCGGAACTACCTCACCCTGCGCGGTGAGGATCTCGAAGCCCGCTTCCCCGGGCTCCTCGCGGTCGTGTTCGGCGGCGACGCCGAGGGCTCGTCGCGAGAGACCGCCGGGCAGGAAGCGACCTGACTCCGGCAAGGAAGCGCACTCGACCCGGGTGCCAGGGTCGGTGGGACTGCGAGGCGGTCAGGGCCGGTGGGAACGCCGAGGTGGGCGAGAGGCCCGCCCAAGCCCCCCTTCACGCCGGCCGCCCCTTCACGCCAATCGCCCCTTCACGCCAGCCGCCCCTCCACCGCCGCCCGCCACGCGGGCGGCGGCGCCTGATCCGGTGCCGGGCGGGGGCGGCGGCCGCCCGTGGCGAAGAACGCGGCCAGGGGAAGGACCGCCGCGCCCACCGTCACCGCGTCCGGGCCGAGCAGGCCCAGGTCGATGCCCACCCGGGACGCCGGGTGGCGCAGGGCCTGGGCGAGGGCGTGCTCGCGGACCCGGTCCAGGAACCCGCCGCCGAGCTGCAGACCCGCCCAGCCCCCGATCAGGACCCGTTCGGGCTGGAAGAGGTTGATCAGGTCGGACAGACCGGCGCCCAGGTACGCGGCGGTCTCGGTGAGAACGGCCGTGGCCACCGGGTCGGGTGCCCCACCGTCGGCGGGGCGCGCCGCGGCGAGCAGCTCGGTCAGCGCCCGCTCCTCACCGGCCCCGGCCGACGGCCGCCCGCCCGCCTCCCGCCAGCGCGCCACGAGCGCCTCCGCGCCCGCGTACGCCTCCAGACAGCCGCGCGCCCCGCACCGGCACCGGCGCCCACCGACCCGCACGGTCAAATGTCCCCACTCCACCGCCCGTCCCTCGGCCGCCTCCTCGGTGACCACGCAGGCGCCCACCCCCGAACCGAACAGCACCACGACGGCGTTGCGCGCGCCGCGCCCCGCGCCGAACCACATCTCCGCCTGCCCCAGCGCCTTGGCCCCGTTGTCGACGAAGTACGGGACGTGGGAGGGGAGCGGGACGGACAGCCGCAGCAGCCGTTCCAGCGGCACCGCGTCCCAGCCGATGGTCTGCCCGTGGACGACGGCCCCGTCCTCGCCGGTGGTCTCGATGATGCCGGGTACGCCGATGCCGACGCCGAGCAGGTCGGCGGGGGCGAGACCGGCCGTCCGCAGGACCTCGGCGACGCCGTCCGCGACATGGCCGACGACGGCGTCCACCTCGTACCCGCGTGGCCCCAACGGGCGTTCGGCGCGGGCGAGTTCGCTCAGGCCCAGGTCGAACAGCTCCACCCGTACCCGGGTCTCGCCGATGTCCACCCCGATCAGTCGCCCGCTGTCCCGGCGGACTTGCAGCAGCCGGCGCGGCCTGCCGACGTCCGCGCCGATCACACCCGCCTCCTCCACGAGGCCGTCGGCGAGCAGTTCGGCCACGACGTTGCTGACGGAACCGGAACTCAGACCGGTCGCCGGGCCCAGCGCGTGCCGGCTCATCGGCCCATCGACATACAACCGTTGCAGAACGGCGCTCCGGCTCTCCCGCCGCAGGTCACGCACCGTGCGGCCGCTCAGCCCTGCCACCTGGCCTCCCAGTTTTCCGCGGTTTTCCGGTCCTCCGGACCGTTTGCCGCTGCCGGATCCCTTGACGTTCGTTTCTCATGAGGTTTAACTCACGTCCTAAATTAAGCCATGAGGGCGCTTCGTGGACCGAACGGGGTGTCGGCTCGCGTCAGCGGCCCTCGGGGTTCTTCTCGACTCCCGGAAAGGGACACCAGGAGCCATGCGCAGCATCCGAGCCGCGGCCGTAGGCGCCGTGACCATGTCTCTCGCCCTCGCGGCCACGGCCTGCGGAGGCGGTTCGTCCAGCGGCAGCGGGTCCAACGACTCACCGAAGACGCTCACGTACTGGGCCTCCAACCAGGGCGCCAGCATCGCGGTGGACAAGCAGGTCCTCCAGCCCGAACTCGACAAGTTCGAGAAGCAGACCGGCATCAAGGTGAAGCTGGAGGTCGTGCCCTGGTCCGACCTGCTCAACCGCATCCTCACGGCCACGACCTCGGGTCAGGGCCCGGACGTGCTGAACATCGGCAACACCTGGAGCGCCTCCCTGCAGGCGACCGGCGCGCTGCAGCCGTGGGACGCGAAGAACTTCGCGAAGATCGGCGGCAAGGACCGGTTCGTGGAATCGGCGCTGGGCTCCACCGGCGCCCAGGGCAAGGACCCGGCCGCCGTACCGCTGTACTCGATGTCGTACGCGCTCTACTACAACAAGAAGATCTTCGCCGAGGCCGGGATAGCCAAGCCGCCCGCCACCTGGGACGAGCTGATCGCCGACGGCAAGAAGATCAAGGCCAAGGGCAAGTCGGTGCTCGGCGCCGAGGGCGCGAACGTGTCGGAGAACATCCACCACGTCTTCGTCTTCGCCAAGCAGCACGGCGCCGACTTCTTCACCGCCGACGGCAAGCCCGACTTCACCAACCCCAAGGTGGTCGACGCCGTCAAGCAGTACGTGGACCTGATGGCCAAGGACAAGGTCATCCCGACCGGCGACGCCGAGTACGCGCAGAACCAGTCCGTCAGCGACTTCGCCAAGGGCAAGCAGGCCATGCTGCTGTGGCAGTCCGCCGCCGCCAACCTCAAGTCCCAGGGCATGAGCGAGGACGACTACGGCGTCGCCCCCGTGCCCGTGCAGTCCGGCACCCCCGGCACCGGCACGCAGATCAACTCGATGGTCGCCGGCATCAACATCGCCGTCTTCAAGAACAGCCACAACCTCGACGGCGCGGCGAAGTTCGTGAAGTTCATGACCAGCGACGACGAGCAGAAGATCCTCAACAAGGCGTACACCTCCATCCCGCCCGTCAAGGCCGCGCAGAGCGACGCCGCGTTCAACGCCCCCGCCACCTCCGTGCTGAAGAACACCCTCGCCACCAGCGCCGCCGCACTGCCCCAGGTGGCCGCGGAGTCGCAGTTCGAGACGGCGGTCGGCACGGCCGTCAAGGAGCTGTTCGCCGACGCCGCCGGCGGACGCGCGGTCACCACCGACTCCGTCAAGGCCAAGCTGGAGAAGGCCCAGCAGCAGATGCCGAAGGCGTGAGCAGGACGATGACCACCACCGCTCTGAAGGAGCCGGTGCGGGAGACGTCCCCCGGTGCGGCGCGCGGCAACCGCCGCCGCACCGGGCGGATCCGCCGCATCGGACTGCCCTACCTGCTGCTCCTGCCCGCCCTGCTCCTCGAACTCCTCGTCCACCTGGTGCCGATGGTCATCGGCATCGTGATGAGCTTCAAGGAACTCACCCAGTTCTACATCCGCGACTGGGGGACCGCCCCCTGGTCCGGTCTCGGCAACTACAAGGTGTCGGTGGACTTCGACGCCCCCGTCGGCGAAGCCCTGCTGCACTCCTTCTTCGTCACCGTCGGCTTCACCCTGCTCTCCGTCGGCCTGTGCTGGCTCATCGGCACGGCCGCCGCGATCTACATGCAGGACACCTTCCGCGGCCGCGGACTGCTGCGCGCGCTGTTCCTGGTGCCGTACGCGCTGCCCGTCTACGCGGCCGTCATCACCTGGGTGTTCATGTTCCAGCACGACAACGGCCTGGTGAACCACGTCCTGCACGACCAGCTGCACCTCACCGACAAGCCCTCCTTCTGGCTCATCGGCGACAACAGCTTCTACGCCCTGCTGACCGTGTCGGTGTGGAAGGGCTGGCCGTTCGCCTTCCTCATCGTGATGGCGGGACTGCAGAACATCCCCAAGGAGCTGTACGAGGCCGCCGCGCTGGACGGCGCCGGGATGTGGCAGCAGATCCGCCGCATCACCCTGCCGTCGCTGCGTCCGGTCAACCAGGTCCTGGTCCTGGTGCTGTTCCTATGGACGTTCAACGACTTCAACACCCCCTACGTCCTGTTCGGCAAGGCCGCCCCCGAGGCCGCGGACCTTATCTCGGTGCACATCTACCAGGCCTCCTTCGTCACCTGGAACTTCGGCACCGGCTCGGCCATGTCCGTGCTGCTGCTGCTCTTCCTGCTGGTCGTGACCGGCGTGTACCTGCTGTTCACCTCACGCGGACGGAAGGCCTCCCATGTCTAGCCCGAACTCACCGATGGCGGCGCCGCGTTCCTTCCAGTGGTCGCGGCGGATCTTCCTCACCCTGCTCACCGGTTTCGTGCTGCTCCCGGTGTACGTGATGGTCTCCAGCTCGCTGAAACCGCTCGCCGACGTCACCGGCAAGTTCCGCTGGCTGCCCAGCGGGCTGACCATCCGGCCGTACATCGACATCTGGTCCACGGTCCCGCTCGCCAAGTACTTCATGAACTCGCTGATCGTGGCCGGCGCGGCCACCGTCTGCTCGGTGGTCATCGCCGTGTTCGCCGCGTACGCCGTCAGCCGCTACGAGTTCCGCGGCAAGCGGGTCTTCACGGTCACCGTGCTGTCCACGCAGATGTTCCCCGGCATCCTCTTCCTCCTCCCGCTGTTCCTCATCTACGTCAACATCGGCAACGCCACCGGCATCGCCCTGTTCGGCTCGCGCGGCGGCCTGATCCTGACGTACCTGACCTTCTCGCTGCCGTTCTCCATCTGGATGCTGATCGGATACTTCGACTCGGTGCCGCGCGACCTGGACGAGGCGGCACTGGTGGACGGCTGCGGCCCGCTCGGCGCGCTGCTGCGGATCGTCGTGCCGGCGGCGATCCCCGGCATCGTCGCGGTCGCCGTCTACGCCTTCATGACGGCGTGGGGAGAAGTGCTCTTCGCGTCCGTCATGACCAACGACACCACCCGCACCCTCGCCGTCGGCCTGCAGGGCTACTCCACCCTCAACGACGTCTACTGGAACCAGATCATGGCCGCCTCACTCGTGGTGAGCGTGCCCGTGGTCGCGGGCTTCCTGCTCCTGCAGCGCTATCTCGTCGCCGGTCTGACGGCGGGCGCCGTCAAGTGACCCACATCCCGCACTCCGAAGGGACTTCCGTGTCCGAACCCATCGACCTCGCCGCACTCCCGCACGACTTCCTGTGGGGCACGGCCACAGCGGCGTACCAGATCGAAGGGGCCGTCGCCGAGGACGGCCGTACGCCCTCGATCTGGGACACCTTCTCCCACACCCCCGGGAAGATCGCGAACGACGACAACGGCGACGTCGCCTGCGACCACTACCACCGCTGGCGCGACGACATCGGCCTGATGCGGCAACTCGGCGCCAACGCCTACCGGTTGTCGGTGGCCTGGCCGCGCGTGGTCCCCGGCGGGACGGGCCCGGTGAACCCCAAGGGGCTCGCCTTCTACGACGAGCTGGTGGACGCCCTGCTGGAGGCGGAGATCACCCCGTCCGTCACCCTCTACCACTGGGACCTGCCGCAGGTGCTCCAGGACCGCGGCGGCTGGCCCGAGCGGGACACCGCCCTCGCGTTCGCCGAGTACGCTTCGGCCGTAGCCGCCCGCCTCGGCGACCGGGTCAAGCTCTGGGCAACTCTCAACGAGCCTTCCTGCTCGGCCTGGATCGGCCACCTGGAGGGCACGATGGCCCCCGGCTGGACCGACCTGACCGCGGCCGTACGCAGCTCCTACCACCTGCTCCTCGGCCACGGCCTGGCCACCCAGGCGATCCGCGCCGCCGCCCCCGACGCGCAGGTCGGCGTCGTCAACAACCTCTCCACCGTGCACGCGGCAACCGACCGCCCCGAGGACCTGGCGGCCGCCCGTCGGCACGACGGCCATGTCAACCGCTGGTGGCTCGACCCGGTGCACGGCCGCGGTTTCCCCGTGGACATGCGCGAGGTCTACGGTGTCGAGCTCCCCGAGCAGCCCGGCGACCTGGAGACGATCGCGGCCCCGCTGGACTGGCTGGGCCTGAACTACTACTTCCCGGCGTACGTCGCCGACGACCCCGAGGGCCAAGCGCCGTACGTGCGTTCGGTCCGCCGCGAGGGCGTCGCGCGCACCGGCATGGACTGGGAGATCGACGCGTCCGGCATCGAGACGCTGCTGCTCCGGCTCACCGAGGAGTACGGCGCCCGGAAGATCTACGTCACCGAGAACGGCTCCGCCTTCCCGGACGTGGTCCGCCCCGACGGCAGCATCGACGACCCCGAGCGCCAGGACTACCTGGAGCGCCACCTCGCCGCCTGCGCCTCCGCCGCCCGCAAGGGCGCCCCGCTGGCCGGCTACTTCGCCTGGTCCCTGCTGGACAACTTCGAGTGGGCCTACGGGTACGCCAAGCGCTTCGGCCTGGTCCACGTCGACTACCGCACCCAGGTGCGCACGATCAAGGGCAGCGGACACCGGTACGCGGACATCGTCCGCGCCCACCGCGGCCAGGCACGCCGGGCCGCCTGAGCCGGGCGGCGAGGCACGTCGAGCCGCCTGAGCCGGGCGGCGAGGCATGTCGGGTCGCCTGAGTCGGGCGGCGAGGCATGTCGGGTCGCCTGAGTCGGGCGGCGAGGCACGTCGGGTCGCCTGAGTCGGGCCGAGCCGGTGAACACCGGGCCGCGCAGGCCGGTCCCGGTGGGCTACCTCGGGCCGTGCAGGCCGGTCCCGGTGGGCCACCTCGGGCCGTGCAGGCCGGTCCCGGTGGGCCACCTCGGGGCCGTGCGGGTCCGGACCCGTACGCCGGGCCGTGCAGGACCGGTCCCGTACCCCGGTCTGCGCAGGCCCGGATACGAACTCCGGGCCGCGCAGGGCCGGCCGCACACCCCGGGCCGCGCACGGCCCGGCACTCACTCCGGGCCGCGCAGGGCCCGGCCACACACTCCGGGCCGCCTGAGCCGGCCCGGATCCGCCGGTGGGCGCAGGCGGGGGAGCCACGCCCACCGGCACCCGCTCCACACCGACCTGTCATGCACGCGACAGTTTCGCTTCGCGTGTCCAGGGTCGCGACACATCCCAGGAAGCGCACCTCCACCCCACAAGGAGAGCCGCATGTCCACCCGCACCGGCACGCCCCGCACCGGCACACCGCGCACCCGCACACCCCGCACCCTGCTCGCCGCCCTCGCGGCCACCACGACCCTGCTGTGCTCGGCACCGTTCCTGGCCGCCCCCGCCTCCGCCGCCCCCACCGCCGTCGCCTGGGACACCGACCGCGCGGCCGCCGCCTACGCGGTGGACCCGGCCGCCGTCACCGCATCCGGCAGCGAGAACGCCGGCAGCGCCCCCGGCCTCGCCTTCGACGGCAACGGAGCCACCCGCTGGTCCAGCAACTTCGCCGACGACGCCTGGATCCGCGTCGACCTCGGCTCCGTGATCCGCGTCGACCGCGTCGTCCTCGACTGGGAGGCCGCCTACGGCAAGCGCTACGTCCTGGAGGCCTCGAAGAACGGCACCGACTGGACGCCCTTCTACACCGAGACCGCCGGCACGGGTGGCTCGGTCACCGCGCACACCCACCCGCAGGAGGTCACCGGCCGCTACGTCCGCCTGCGCGGCCTGGAACGCGCCACCCCCTACGGCTACTCCCTCTGGAACTTCAAGGTCTACGGCGGCGAGCCGGCCCCGGCGTCCACGACCCGCAGCAACCTCGCCCTGAACCACCCGGCGTACGCGAACTGCTACCAGGACGCGGGCCACTCCCCGGCCTTCCTCACCGACGGCGGCTGGCCGGCCGACCTCAAGGGCGACGTCAGCCGCTGGTCGAGCGACTGGAACACGGACCGGTGGGTCTCGGTCGACCTGGGCGCACAGTCGACCATCGACACGGTAGACCTCTACTGGGAGTCGGCGTACGCCGTCGACTACCTCCTCCAGGTGTCCGACGACAACCGCACCTGGCGCACGGTGTACGAACCGTCGGCCGCCGACATCGCCGCCCGCCGCGCCGACGTCAAGGCCCCCGGCGACGCGGCCGGCCTGCACGACACCGTGAGGCTGCCCTCGCCGGCGACCGGCCGCTACGTCCGCATGCTCGGCAAGGAACGCCGCTCCTTCTACAACCCGGCCCCGGCCACCGCCCAGTTCGGCTACTCCCTCTACGAGTTCCAGGTCTGGGGCACCGGCGGCAGCGCCACGGCCGCCTACCCTTCCCTGCCCGCGGACCAGCCGGGCACGTACCGCACCACGTTCTTCGACGACTTCACCACGGCCTCGCTCGACCGCTCCAAGTGGCGGGTCGTCCGCACCGGCACCGAGATGGGCTCCGTCAACGGCGAGTCACAGGCGTACGTCGACTCCACGGACAATGTCCGCACACAGAACGGCAGCCTGATCCTGAACGCGAAGTACTGCAAGGGCTGCACCCGGGCAGGCGGCGGCACGTACGACTTCACGTCGGGCCGCATCGACACGAACACGCACTTCGACTTCACCTACGGCAAGGTCAGCGCCCGCATGAAACTCCCCGTGGGCGACGGCTTCTGGCCGGCCTTCTGGCTGCTCGGCAGCAACGTCGACGATCCGTCCGTGTCCTGGCCGGCCTCCGGCGAGACCGACATCATGGAGAACATCGGCTACGGCGACTGGACCAGCTCGGCCCTGCACGGCCCCGGTTACTCGGCGGACGGCAACATCGGCGCCCGCCAGACGTACACCGGCGGCGCCACGGCGGACCAATGGCACACCTACGCCGTCGAATGGACCCCGACGGCGATGCGCTTCTCCGTCGACGACCGCCTGGTCCAGGAGACGACCCGCAACAAGCTGGAATCCACCCGCGGCCAGTGGGTCTACGACCACAACCAGTACGTCATCCTCAACCTCGCCCTCGGCGGCGCCTACCCGGCCGGCTGGAACAAGGTGACCAGCCCCTACTGGGGCCTGCCCCAGTCGAGCGTGGACCGGATCGCGGCCGGGGGAGTCCAGGCGGAGGTGGACTGGGTGCGGGTGGAGCAGAAGGGGTAAGGGTCCCGACGTCAGCGGCTGAAGGCAGGTCACCTGTGCCGTCTCATGGGACGCGCTGACAAGCGAAACGCCCAGCTGATGACTACCGTCCACGGACGGAGGGACCAGGCCGTGCGGGCCTGGTCCCTGCAGCACGAGGCCTGACCGGCACGCCGGCATCGCGGCGGCACGCGCGCGGCAGTGACTGCGGGCGGCTGAGAAGGGCGGGGCAGCACCGGACTCGATGCCGACCGGTAGCCACCGGCATCGGTGTCCGCCCCGCCGGGTAATCTCTGTTTCATCGTCATCGCGGCCCGACGGGCTTCCGCTCCACCTCCGTGGAGTTCCGAAGGACATGCCCCCACCCGCACGAGTCTCTTCGTGCTGCCTGGGGGAAGTCCTTGCTGTTCCGCGCGTCCGCAAAAACGGTCGCCGTCATGGCACTCGACGGTTCGCTGTTCCTGCACCTCACCGACCAGTTCGCCCGCATGCACGGCTACCGCCCCGGCACCTCGGAAGCGCGCTCCTGGGAGCGCAGCATTCCCGCCCTGACCGCCGCGCTCAACGACGCGGGCCTGGGGGATGTGGAGGTCATGCTGGAGTACGCGCTGCCGCTGAACAGCAAGCGCGCCGACGCTGTGCTCGCCGGCGTACACCCCGTCACGGGGGAGCCGTCGTACGTCGTGGTGGAGCTGAAGCAGTGGAGCCAGGCACTGCCCCATGAGGACGACCCCTCCTTGTGTCACGTCGACGCCTACGCCCACCCGGTCCTCAACCCCATCGAGCAGGTACGCCGCTACTGCGACTACCTGGTCAACTTCAACGGGGCGGTGGCCGACCACGGGCACCGGATCAACGGCGTGGCGTTCCTGCACAACGCCACGGAGTTCGGCGTGAGCGGCCTGCGCGAGATCGAACGCGATGGTCACGGACTGCTCTTCACCGGGGAGCGCCGCGGCGCGTTCCTCGACCATCTCCGGTCCAGGCTGAGTGACAAGCACCTCGGAGCCCCGGCCGCGGACGAACTGCTCGCGGGCGCCACTGTGCCGTCGAAGCAGCTGATGTCCGTGGCCGCCGAAGAGGTGCGCGAACGTCAGCAGTTCGTGTTGCTCGATGAGCAACAGGTCGCTTACCGCATGGTGCTCAACGCGGTGGAGAAGGCGAAGCACGCCGACCGCAAGGAAGTCGTGATCGTCACCGGTGGACCCGGCACGGGCAAGAGCGTGATCGCCCTTCAGCTGCTCGGCGAGCTGTACCGGCGCGGAGTCCCGGCGCTGCATGCCACCGGCTCGCAGTCGTTCACCAAGACGATGCGGAAGGTCGCGGGCTCCCGGAAGCGGGAGGTCCAGGACTTGTTCAAGTACTTCAACAGCTTCATGACCGCCGAGAAGAACAGCCTTGGTGCTCTGATCTGCGACGAGGCACATCGCATCCGGGAGACCTCGGCCAACCGCTACACGCGTGCCGAGCACCGGAGCGGCAGGGCCCAGATCGACGAACTCATCGACGTCGCCTACGTGCCCGTCTTCTTCCTCGACGAGCATCAGGTGGTGCGCCCCGGCGAGATGGGCACCGTCGCCGACATCAAGGCGGCAGCGGCGAAGCGCGACATCCCCTGCCACGTCGTCCCGTTGGACAGCCAGTTCCGCTGCGGCGGCAGCGACGCCTACCTGCGCTGGGTGGTCCGGCTGCTCGGCCTCGAACCCGGCGGACCGGTCGTCTGGGAACCCGACGACCGCATGCAGCTGCTGGTCGCTGACAGCCCTCAGGAGATGGAGGCGTTCCTGGAGGCCCGCCGTGCGCAGGGCTACGGCGCACGCATGTCCGCCGGATACTGCTGGCGCTGGTCTCCAGAGCCAAAGCCCGGTGATCCACTTCCGCCTGATGTCGTCATCGGTGACTGGGCGCGCCCCTGGAACCTGCGCGGCGACCGCTCCGTCTCCGGCGCGCCCCCGGCCGCCCTGTGGGCCACCGACCCGGCCGGCTTCGGCCAGGTCGGGTGCGTCTACACCGCCCAGGGCTTCGAGTACGACTGGTCCGGCGTCATCATCGGCCCCGACCTGCTCTGGCGCGGCGACCGTTGGATCACGGACCGCACTGCCTCCAAGGACCCGGTGTTCAAGAAGTCCACTCCGGACTCCGACGTGGACCGCCTGATCCGCAACACGTACAAGGTGCTGCTGACCCGGGGCATGGTCGGCACCATCGTGTACTCGACGGACCCGGAGACGCGGGAGAAGCTGCGGGAGCTGACGGGCGGTCGGCTGGAACGGCGAGCTGCCACGGTGTGACGGGACCGTGGCCTGCACCAAACCGACAGAGGGCGGACGGCAGCGGCGACCCGCTGCATGGTGATGGCTTTTGGAAGGACTCTCCAGAAGCACCAGCCCCGACGGTCCTTCTTCATCGCCCAGCCTTCCCGCGTCCTGGGCCTCGCGGCTGGCGCCCTTCGCGATCTTGCGGAACGTGGGAGTGCGGTCCTGACCGCCCCAGGCAGAACGGCATGAGGGATGGGCCGGGACCGGCATCCGGTCCCGGCCCATCCCTACGTTGTCCAGCGTTCAGCGTGCCGCCAGCTCCAGCAGCTTCGGCTCGGTCGGTGCCGGTGCCGGTGCCGGTGCCGGTGGCGCCGGTGTGCGGAAGTTGTGCCACAGCCACAGCACGTCCCGGCCGAAGGACCACATCAGCGAGCCGAGGGACAGCAGGACCACTCCGAGGTTCGCGAGGTGCGGCAGCAGTTCGGAGCCCGCCAGCAGCAGGCAGATGCCCTGGACCGCAGCGACGGTCTTGCGGGCGAAGGACGGCGGCAGCGGGGCGTTCAGCCAGGGAGCGAGGCGGGCGGCGGCGACGAACGCGTACCGCATGCCACCGATCAGCAGCACCCACGGGCCCAGCTGCATGGACACGTACACGCTCAGTACCAGGATCAGGAACGCGTCGACCTCCATGTCGAAGCGGGCGCCCAAGGCGGAGGAAGTGCCTGTGCGACGGGCGACCTTGCCGTCCACGCCGTCCAGGAGGAGGGCCACGGCGGTCAGGGTGACCAGCAGCGTCACCGGCGGCGCGCTCCGGAAGGAGTCGGCGACCAGCGCGGTCACCCCGCCGACCAGGGTCGCCCGGCCGAGCGTGACCCGGTTCGCGGGCCCGAAGGAGCTGAGCCGGGAGCGGTGCAGCGCCCGGGCGAGAACCGCCCAGGTGGCGAACGCGAAGGCGAGCCCCGTCAGCCAGCCGGCCGGCCCCAGGCCGATCGCCGAGCCGAGCAGGGCCAGCAGCAGGATCTGCACGCCCGCTCCCACAGCGGTCTCCTGCTGGAGCCTCGCGTCATACGTGTTGTTCAGGGCCACCGCACACCCTCCGGCCGAGTGACAGAGTCGATCAACGCCGCGTACTGTGCGCGGCCTGTGCACTTCTCGGTACGTGAACAACTTCCCGATCGTTCAGGAGGATGCCGATGAACCGCTCCGCCCGCGCTTTCTGGCTCCGCTCACCCGGCCACGGCGAGCTGCGCGACGTCACTCTCCCGGAGCCCGCCGCGGACGAGGTCGTGGTGCGCGCGCTGTACTCCGGGGTCAGCCGCGGCACGGAGACACTCGTCTTCCGCGGCGGCGTCCCCGAGAGCCAGCACGCGGTGATGCGGGCCCCGTTCCAGGAGGGCGACTTCCCCGGACCGGTGAAGTACGGCTACCTGAACGTCGGTGTGGTCGAGGAGGGCCCGACTGCGCTGATCGGCCGTACGGTCTTCTGCCTGTATCCGCACCAGAGCCGTTACGTCGTTCCGGTGAGCGCCGTGACCGTGGTGCCCGAGCGGGTGCCCGCCGCCCGCGCCGTGCTCGCCGGGACCGTGGAGACCGCCGTGAACGCCCTGTGGGACGCGGCGCCGCTGATCGGCGACCGGATCGCGGTGGTCGGCGGCGGCATGGTCGGCTGCTCGGTGGCCGCGCTGCTCGCCCGCTTCCCCGGCCTCCGGCTGCAACTCGTCGACGCCGACCCGGCCCGCGCGAAGACCGCAAAGGCGCTCGGCGTCGACTTCGCCGCGCCCGCCGACGCCCTCGGCGACTGCGACCTCGTCGTGCACGCCAGCGCCACCGAGGCCGGCCTCACCCGCGCCCTGCAACTCCTCGCGCCGGAGGGCACGGTGGTGGAACTGAGCTGGTACGGCGACCGGCGCGTCAGCCTGCCGCTCGGCGAGGCCTTCCACTCCCGCCGGCTCACTGTGCGCAGCAGCCAGGTCGGCACCGTCTCCCCGGCCGCCCGCGCCGGCCGTACCTACGGCGACCGTATGGCCCTCGCCCTCGACCTGCTCGCCGACCCGGCGCTGGACGCGCTCATCACGGGTGAGAGCGCCTTCGAGGAGCTTCCCGACGTCCTGCCGAAGCTCGCCTCCGGTGAGGTCCCCGCCCTGTGCCACCGGGTGCGGTACGCCGAGACGGGCCTGACCTGAGAAAAGAGTGAGGGAGGGCTGAACGCGGGGAAGCCAGGAGCCGTACTACACGGCATCCCCCGACAGGCAAGGGCACGGGGGCCAGACGCGCCGCACCTGGAGGGTCGTCCGTTGTTCAGCATCACCGTCCGCGACCACATCATGATCGCTCACAGCTTCCGCGGCGAGGTGTTCGGGCCCGCGCAGCGACTGCACGGCGCCACGTTCCTCGTGGACGCGACGTTCCGCCGCGAGCAGCTGGACGAGGACAACATCGTGGTCGACATCGGCCTGGCCACGCAGGAACTGGGCGCCGTCGTCGCCGAACTGAACTACCGCAACCTCGACGACGAGCCCGAGTTCGCCGGGATCAACACCTCCACCGAGTTCCTCGCCAAGGTCATCGCCGACCGGCTCGCCGAACGCGTCCACAAGGGCGCCCTCGGCGAAGGCGCCAAGGGCCTCGCGGGGATCACGGTCACCCTGCACGAGTCGCACATCGCCTGGGCGAGTTACGAGCGTGGCCTGTGACCGACCTGACCGTGGAGAGCACCGGCCCGGGCGGGGAAGTCGCCGGCTTGGGCGGGCGGAGCGCCCGGACCGTGCGGGGCGTCCGGATCGACCAGACCGTGCAGAGCGCGGGTGCTGTCGGGAACGCGGGTGCCGTCGAGAGCGCGGGTGCCCGGGACAGCGCGGGCACCGTGCAGAGGGCACGCCTCGCCTACGTGCCCGCGCAGCCCACCGCCGCCGAGAACGCCGGAATCATCCCCATGTCCTTGCGCACCGTGCACTTCGTCATGCCGGGCGGTGTCGACGACCCGGCCGCGCCCAGCGGCGGCAACGCCTACGACCGCCGGGTCTGCCTCGACCTGCCCGGCTTCGGCTGGCAGGTGACCCGGCACGCCGCACCCGGCACCTGGCCGCACCCCGACCGGGCCGCCCGCGACGGGCTCGCCCGCACACTCCGTGACCTGCCGGACGACGCGGTCGTCCTGCTCGACGGACTCGTCGCCTGCGGCGTCCCCGAGATCGTCGTCCCCGAAGCGGAACGCCTGCGGCTCGCGGTACTCGTGCACCTGCCGCTCGGCGACGAGACCGGCCTGGACGCGGCCGTCGCGGCCGACCTCGACACCCGCGAGCGCGCGGTGCTACGGGCCGTGCCCGCGGTGATCGCGACCAGCGACTGGGCGGTGCGCCGCCTCGTCTCCCACCACGGGCTCGCCCCCGACCGGGTGCACGTCGCCGCCCCCGGCGCCGACATCGCACCCCTCGCGGCCGGCACCGACGGCGTCTCCCGCCTGCTGTGCGTGGCCGCGGTGACCCCGCGCAAGGGGCAGCACCGGCTCGTGGAGGCGCTCGCGGCGGTACGGGACCTGCCGTGGACCTGCGAGTGCGTCGGCGGCCTCGGCCACGACCCCGGGTACGTCGCCCACCTGCGCACCCTCATCGACCAATACGGCCTCGCCGACCGCCTGCGACTGACCGGGCCGCGCTCCGGCGCCGACCTCGACGCCACCTACGCCGCCGCCGACCTGATGGTCCTCACCTCGTACGCCGAGACCTACGGCATGGCGGTCACCGAGGCCCTCGCCCGCGGCATCCCCGTCCTCGCCACCGACGTCGGCGGCCTGCCCGAGGCGGTCGGCCGCGCCCCCGACGGCGGGATGCCCGGCATCCTCGTCCCGCCGGAGGACCCGGCGGCGCTCGCGGCCGAACTGCGCGGCTGGTTCGGCGAGCCCGACGTACGCCGCCGGCTCAAGGCCGCCGCCCGCGGCCGCCGCGCGGCGCTCGACGGCTGGGCGACCACAGCCCGCAGCCTGGCCGGAGTCCTCCAGCGGCTCCCCGAAGCACCTAGGAGCGCGGCATGAGCACCGCGAAGACCGCATCCACCGGATCGATTCCGGCCCAGCCGGGACCGCGCGGGCCGGTCCCGCGCCCGCCCGGTCCCAGCGAGGCGGAGCCCGTGACAGCGGACGGCAAGGAATCCGAGGCCGTGGCCCGGGGACTGGAGGACGACGGCTACCAGGAGGCGCGGATGTCGGCCGACGGAGCGAACGCGGGTCCGTCCGGCGGCCTGCCCGGTTCCGGCGCCGCCGGCGGGAGGCCGGTCGGTGCGTCCGGCGGGGGAGCCCGCAGCGCGGCTTCCGCCGACGAGGCCTCCAGGGCTGCCGCCGACGTTGCTCCGTCCGGGGTAGCCGCCGATCCTGCTTCGTCCGGGGCCGCCCCCGACCCTGACCCCTCCGCAGCTGACCCCGACCCCGCATCCTCCGAAGCGGCGACCAGTGCCGGCGCGTCCGAGGCTGCCGGCGAGGGCGCCCCCGCTCCGGTCATCGCCGGTGCCGGTCCCGTCGTCCGGCCAGGCGAGCGGGCCACCGTACGGCTGCGGGACGGTGGCGCCGAGGAGCCGCCGCGCTACGCGCCCGAGTGGCTGCAGTTGCGGGAGAGCGCCGACGCGGCCGGCCGGGCGGAGGAGTTGCTGGACCCGTTGCGGCTCCGCCTGCCCGGCCGGACGGGCGTCGTCGTGCACGACCTCGGCTGCGGCACCGGGTCGATGGGCCGTTGGCTGGCGCCCCGCCTGGACGGCGCACAGCACTGGATCCTCCACGACCGTGACCCGTACCTGCTGCACTTCGCCGCCGCGGCCTCCCCGCGCTCCGCCGCCGACGGCAGCCGCGTCACGGTCGAGACGCGCCGCGGTGACGTGGCCCGCCTGACCGCGGACGCGCTCGCCGGGGCCTCGCTGGTGACCGCGTCCGCACTGCTGGACGTGCTCACCCGCGAGGAGGTCGCCACCCTCGCCGACGCCTGCACCGGGGCCGGCTGTCCCGCGCTGCTCACGCTGTCGGTCGCCGGACGCGTGGAACTCACCCCGGCCGACCCGCTGGACGCCGAGATCGCGGAGGCCTTCAACGCCCACCAGCGGCGCGGCGGACTGCTCGGCCCGGACGCGGTCACGGTGACCTGCGAGGCGTTCGCCGAGCGCGGGGCGACCGTACAGGTGTCCCCGAGCCCGTGGCAGCTCGGCCCGGACGAGGCCGCGCTGACCGAGCAGTGGCTGCGCGGCTGGGTGGGCGCGGCCGTCGAACAGCGGCCGGACCTGCGCGACCGCGCCGACCGCTACCTGCGCGACCGGCTCGCCGCCTGCGCGGCCGGCGAACTACGGGCCGTCGTCCACCACAGCGACCTGCTGGCGCTGCCCCGGCCGACCCGGGGCACCTCATGAGCGCGCGGGCGGCGACCGCTGGTAAGGGTGGTACATCCGAGGCAGCCGCCACCGGGACGGGCGGTACGCCCGAGGCAGCCGAGTCCGCCGGTACGGACCGCACTCCCGACGCCGCCACGGCACTTCTGGAGCCGTCGGCGCCCGACGCCGCCGTGACGCTCATGGCAGCGCCGGGCGCCGGGGCAGAGGCCACGCAGACGGGCGTACCCGGCCCGGCGCAGCCCCCCGCTCCCCGCCGCCTCAGCTCCCGTGCGCTGCGCACCCACTTCGGCACCGCCGTCGGTGCGGCCCTGCTCGCCGCGCTTCTGTGGCGGCTCGGCACCGGCGTGCTGCTCGACGGGCTTCGGCGTATCGACACCGTGACGGTGCTGGTCGCGCTGGGCATCGGCGTGGTCACCACCGTGTTCAGCGCGTGGCGCTGGCAGTTGGTGGCCCGGGGATTGCGCATCCGGCTTCCGCTGGGGCCCGCCGTCGCGGACTACTACCGGGCACTGTTCCTGAACGCGGCGCTGCCCGGCGGCATTCTGGGCGATGTGCACCGGGCGGTGCGGCACGGACAGAGCGCCGGTGACCTCCGGCGCGGCGTGAAGGCGGTCGTGCTGGAGCGGGTCGCGGGTCAGCTCGCGCTGACGGTCGTCGGCGCGGCGGTGCTGCTGACCCTGCCGTCCCCGGTCCGTGCACAGGCTCGCGACTTCGCCCCGCTGGTGGCCCTGGCGGCCGTCGGCGCGCTCGCCGTCGTCCTCGCCGTCCGCATGAACCGCGCGCCCGCGCGTCGCGCAGGTGCCCTCCGCTCCGTACTCCGCGAGACGCGGCAGGGTTTGTTGTCCCGGCAGGGCGGCCCGGGCATCGCACTGTCCTCCGCCGTCGTCCTCGCCGGCCACCTCGCGATGTTCGTGGTCGCGGCCCGGGTCTCCGGTTCGGCCGCGCCGGTCGCGGTGCTGATCCCGCTCGCGGTCCTCGCCCTCGTCGCGATGGGTCTGCCGCTGAACGTGGGCGGCTTCGGCCCCCGCGAGGGCGTCACCGCCTGGGCGTTCGGGGCCGCGGGCCTGGGCGCGAGCACCGGGGTCGCCGTCGGCGTCGTGTACGGCGTGCTCAGCTTCGTGGCGAGCCTGCCCGGTGCCGTCGTCCTCATCACCCGCCACCACCAGGCGCCCCCGCGCCCCGAAGCCCCCACGCCGACCCCCGACCGCGCGCCTGCGGCGCATCCTGACCGCATGCCCGCGTCGGCCCTCGGCGGCACGCCCGCGACGGCCCCCGGCGACATCCCCACGCCGACCTCCGACCGCACGCCGGCGGAGAACCGCAACCCCGCGCCCGCGGCGAACCCCGACCGCGTGCCCCCTGCGAACCGCGACCGAGCGCCCGCGCCACCCCCCGACCGTGCCCCCGCGTCGGGCTACGCCTGCCCCGCGGGCGACGTGAGCAACGTGATGTACGGCTCGAAGGATTCGGCGAGGCTTGCCAGCAGTTTCTTCCCCTTTTCCGCGGAGCCCAGGGAAGGACGGCCGATGACGCCCGATTCGGTATAGGCGGACATTCCCACGGTGAGCAGATGCCGGCGGTCGTCGGCGGTGAAATCGGCGGACTCGTAACCAGGGCGGACGAATTCGGGGTGAGCGTGCAGCAGAATGGACGTCTCGATTTCTCCCGCGTGCATGTCGGTGAGCAGCGAGGTCCGCACCCCGGCACGTTCCCGCGCCGTCTCCCAGTCCTCGGCGGCCGGGAACAGCGCCATCCGCTCCCCGCGCGCGGAGGCCTCTTGAACGACGTTGCCCAGTACGTAGTTCCCACCGTGCCCGTTCACCACGACGAGCGCCTCGACGCCCGAGCGGCGCAGCGACTCGGCGATGTCCCGGACCACCGCGTGCAGGGTCGCGGCGGAGATGCTGACGGTCCCCGGCCAGTCCGCGTGCTCGTGCGAGCAGGAGACCGTCACCGGAGGAAGGAGGTGCACCGGGTACGCGGCGGCGATCTCCCGGGCCACGGCACAGGCGACCAGCGTGTCGGTCGCCAACGGAAGGAACGGACCGTGCTGTTCGAAACTCCCGACGGGAAGGACGGCGACCTGTGCTGAAACGCCCGCCCCCCGCGTCCGTACTTCTTCCGTGGTGTCCGTCGGCACCACCCCGTATGCCGCCGCTCGCGCTCCCGAATCGCTCATCTTCTCACGGCCTTTCGTCTCTGCTTAGGAATCAGATCATGACAGAAAACATCGGCGTACTCGGCAAGAAGTCCCCGCGGCGTTCGGGCGCGGAACGCGTCGTGAATGCACCGCTGCCCACCGTCTACGGGAAATTCCAGGCGATCGGCTACCTGGACCACGACCGCGGTGACGAGCAAGTCGCCCTCGTCCACGGCGAGATCGGCACCGAGAACGTTCTGGTCCGGTTGCACTCGGAGTGCCTGACCGGGGACGCGTTCGGCTCGCAGCACTGCGAGTGCGGCGACCAGCTGGCCTCGGCGATGCGCGCGGTGGTCGCCGAAGGCAGCGGCGTCGTCGTCTACTTGAGGGGCCACGAGGGCCGCGGCATCGGACTGCTCGCCAAGCTGCGCGCGATGGCCCTGCAGGCGGAGGGCCTGGACACGGTCGAGGCGAACCTGGCGCTCGGGCTGCCCGTCGACGCCCGCGACTACGGCGTCGCCGCCCAGATCCTGCACGACCTCGGGGTGCGCTCGGTACGGCTGATGTCCAACAACCCGCGCAAGCGCGAGGCGCTGGTCCAGCACGGGATCCAGGTCGCCGAGCAGGTGCCGCTGCTGATCGAGCCGTGCGAGAGCAACATCACCTATCTGCGGACCAAGCGGGAGCGGATGGACCACCACCTGCCCCACCTGGACGCCGTCGCCCACGGCTCCTGACCCGCCGGCTCACTCCATCCGTTCCCGCCACCGGGCGCGGTGCCCGGCGTGTGCCCCACCGCCCGCACCGCCCCCGGTGACGCGATCCGGTGCCGGGCCCGCCGCCCATCTCTCGCCCTGGGCGTCCGCCACATCCTCGACGGCAGCCCGCCACCGGGCCCGAACCGGGCGGCCGAGACCCCCGCCCGCGCCGACCGGTGACCGGCCGAACTCGTCGGAGAGCGACGGGAGTCCGGCCTGCGACTCGGCCGGTAGCGTGGTCAGTCCACCAGTGCCTGGTGCACCAGCCGCCGTAGCTCCGGGAAGACCTTCAGGGTCTTCGGGCGGACCTGGGTCATGAACTGCACGGTGAGGTCGTGGCGCGGGTCGACCCAGAACGCGGTGGTGGCCACGCCTGTCCAGCCGTAGGTCCCCGGGCTCGACGGGGCCAGGGTGCGGGACGGGTCCACCACCACGGAGACGTTGAAGCCGAAGCCGAGGCCGTCGTTGCCGGGCTCCTGGTGGACGGGCGCGCCGAAGTCCCGCAGGATCGCGTCGCCAGGCAACTGGTTGCGGGTCATCAGGGAGACGGTGTCCGCGGACAGCAGCCGGATGCCGTCCAGCTCGCCGCCCCGGCGCAGCATCTCCATGAACCGGTGGAAATCGGGGGCCGAGGAGACCAGGCCGCCGCTGCCGGACAGGAACCGCGGCCGGCCGTGCACCGGCAGCCCCGGTACCGGCTCGATCCCGCCCTCCTCGGTCTCGCCGTACAACTCGGCGAGACGGCCGGCCTGTTCGGGCACGATGTGGAAGCCGGTGTCGGTCATGCCGAGCGGCCCGAGGATCCGCTCGGCGAAGAACGCGTCCAGCGGCTGCCCGGAGACCACCTCGACGACCCGGCCCAGCACATTCGAGGCGACCGAGTAGTTCCACTGCGTGCCCGGGTCGAACTGCAGCGGCATCCGCGCGTACAGCTCGACGGTCTCGGCCAGACCGGCACCCGGCGGCACCGAGTACTCCAGGCCTGCCTCGCGATAGAGGGCGTCGACCGGGTGCTTGTAGTAGAAGCCGAAGGTCAGGCCCGCGGTGTGGGTGAGCAGATGCCGGATCAGGATGGGGCCCGAGGCCGGCCGGGTGCGCACGTCGGCACCCGAACCGCCCTCGTACACACGGGGATCGGCGAATGCGGGGAGATGGCGGTCGAGCGGGTCGTCCAGGGACAGCCTGCCCTCCTCCACCAGCATCAGTACCGCGACCGCGGTCACCGGCTTGGTCATCGAGTAGATCCGCCACAGCGTGTCCGGCTCGACCGGCAGCCCGGCCGCCATGTCGCGCCGGCCGTACGCGGTGAGGTGGGCGACCCGGCCGCCGCGGGCCACGGCCACCAGGTAGCCGGGCAGCCGCCCCGCGTCGACGTAGTGGGCGAAGTGCTGGTCCAGGCGGTCCAGCGCCCTGACGTCCAGCCCCGCCTCGCCCGGGTCGACTTCCTGTCGCAGCTGTCCCATCGCTCTCCTCCGCTCGCGTCGTACGCGGTGCGCTCCGGCCGGCCCGCCGGCCCGCACTCGTCTCTTATCGTCGCGCAGGAACACCGCCGGGGACCCGCTCGTCAGCGGCGTGTGTGATCGACGCGACGCTCGCGGACCCGGGCAGCGCGCCGGCCAGGGGCACCCCGAGCGCGGCCACGGCCGCCAGCGCGAGGAGCGCCGGCCCGGTGCCCGCGTGCAGCAGCGCGGTCGCCGCGGCCACGCCGATGGCGGGGCCGACGTTCAGCGCGGTCTGCTGCAGCCCGCCCGCCACTCCGGCCACCGCCACGTCCGCCCGCCGCACGACCACGTGCGTGGCGGCCACCATGACCGTGCCGAACCCTGCGCCCAGCAACGCGAACCCGCACGCCAGGGCGGGTGCGGCGGTGGCCCGGGACAGCACGAGGACACCGAGTGCGAGCGCCGCCGCCGAGGCTCCCGTCGTACCGCGCGCCCCGAACCGGCGCAGCAGCACCGGACACAGGGACGCGGCGAGGATCATCAGCACCGCCAGCGGCAGGCTGCGCAGCGCGCTGTGGAACGGGTCGAGGCCCAGGCGGCGCTGCAGCACGTACGTGGCGACGAACAGGGTGCCGAACAGGGACGCGGACACCGCGACCAGGACGCCCAGGGCCGCCCCGATCGCCCGCGAGCCGATCACCTCGGGCGGCAGCAACGGGCTCGCCGTCCGCCGCTCGTGCCGGACCAGGACGGCGGCCGCGGCCAGGGCGGCGACGGCCCCCACCGGGGAGGCGGGCCGTACGGCCAGCGTGTGCACCAGGCAGGCCAGGGTCACCGCGAGCAGTACCGCACCCGGTACGTCCAGCGGGGGCCGGGAGTCCGCCGGGCCGGGGTCCGGCCGCAGCAGGGCCGGCAGGCCGAAGGCGAGCGCGGGCAGCACATTGACGAAGAACACCGCCCGCCAGCCCAGGCCCGACACCAGCGCACCGCCCACCAGCGGGCCGGCCGCCGCCGCCAGCCCGATCGCGCCGGTCCGCACGGCCAGAGGCGTCGCGAGCCGGTCCGGCGGGTACGCGGCCCGCAGCATGCCGAGTGTGGCCGGCTGCAGCAGCGCCCCGAACACGCCCTGCACCGTCCGCAGTCCGATCACCCAGCCCACCCCGGGGGCGAGACCGAGGCCCGCCGAGGCCGCGCCGAACCCCAGCATGCCGAGCGCGAACACCCGCCGCTGTCCGTACCGGTCGCCGAGCCGCCCGGCGAACACCAGCAGGCTCGCCACCGCGATCAGATAGGCGGTACTGGTCCACTGCACCTCGGCGAAGGTCGCGTGCAGGTCCCGTTGCAGGCTGGGCTGCGCGATCGTGAGGACCGTACCGTCCAGTGCGACGATCACCGCGCCCGCGACGCTGCTCGCCAGCGTCCACCGCCGGTTCACCGGCTGCCCCCGGGACCGAGGTGCGCGACCAGGACGGTGTCCAGGAGCGGTTCGAAGTCATCGCCGCCGACGGCGAGTTGAAGACTGCGCCAGCGCCACAGCTGGGCGATGCCGTGCAGGTTCGCCCACAGCGCACCGGCCACCTGCCGGGCGTCCGCCTCGGGGCGTACCTTCCCGACCAGGTCCGCCAACAGGGAGAACAGCGGAAGGCTGGTCCCGCGCAGCCCCAGACGGCCGCTCTCCAGCAGGTCATGACGGAACATCAGCTCATACATGCCGGGGCTGTCCAGCGCGAACTCCACGTACGTCCGCGCCAGTACGGCCACTTGTGCGCGGGGGGCTGCGGGCCCTTGCCCGAGCACCGCCCGCACACGGTCGGCCAGGTCGGCGAAGCCTCGCCGGGCGATGGCCGACAGCAGTTCCAGGTGGGTGGGGAAGTAGCGGCGGGGCGCCCCGTGCGAGACGCCCGCACGCCGGGCGATCTCCCGGAGGGTGAGCGCCTGCAGCCCCTCGGCGGCCAGCAACTCCACGCCCACGTCGACCAGGCGGGCTCGCAGCCCCGTCTCCGACTCAGTCATAGACACTGTCTACCAGGCGGCCGTAGACAGTGTCTACGGCTCCGGGGGTGTACGGGAATGCACCGACCGACCCGATGGGTTGACCCAGTCATGACCCAGGACTCCGCGCAGGACGCGCTGCTCGATCTGCTCTCCGACGGCCACGGCGGGGTGCTGGTCACCCTGAAGCGCGACGGCCGCCCCCAGCTGTCCAACGTCAGCCACGCCTACTACCCCGACGAGCGGATCATCCGGATCTCGGTCACCGACGACCGCGCCAAGACCCGCAACCTGCGCCGCGATCCCCGTGCCTCGTACCACGTCACCAGCGCCGACCGCTGGGCGTACACCGTCGTCGAGGGGACGGCCGAGCTGTCCCCGGTCGCCCGGGATCCGCAGGACGAGACCGTCGAGGAACTGATCCGGCTCTACCGGGACGTGCTCGGCGAGCACCCGGACTGGGACGACTACCGGGCCGCGATGGTCCGCGACCGCCGCCTCGTGGTGCGCCTGCACGTGGACCGGGTCTACGGCGCCCCGAAGCGCTGACCTCCGGTCGACGGCAGACTCACGGCGCCACGAAGCGCCGGCCTCGGGTCGACGGCAGACTTACGGTGCCTCGGCGGTCCGGGCCTCGATCGCCCGGAGGACGGCGACCATGTCCTCGCCGCCGTACCCCTGCGCCACCGTCTCCTCGAACAGGGTGTGGCAGACGTCGAGGAGCGGCGAGGCGAGGTGGGCCTTGCGGGCCGCCTCGGCGATGAGCCGGTTGTTCTTCAGCACGTCCAGCGCGGCCGCCTGCACCGCGAAGTCCCGCTCGCGCAGCTTGGGTGCCTTCATCCGGGAGACCCCGCTGGCCATGGGCCCCGCGTCGAGGACGTCCAGGAACAGCCGCCGGTCCAGGCCCTGCCGCTCGGCGAAGTGGAACGCCTCCGTCAGTCCGGTCACCAGGGTGATCAGGAAGAGGTTCACGGACAGCTTCATCAGCAGCGCGCCGGGCGCCGGACCGCACACGAACGTCTCCCGGCACATCGGGGTGAGCAGCGGCCGTACGGCGTCCACGGCGGCCTGCTCGCCGGCCAGCATGGCCACCAGTTGTCCCTGTTCCGCCGGGACCCGTGATCCGGAGACGGGCGCCTCGACGTACCGGCCGCCGGCGGCGCGGATGTCGCGCTCCAGGGCGTGGGAGTACTCGGGTGAGGTCGTGCCCATGTGGACGACGGTGCGTTGCGCGACGCGTGCGGCCAGGGTGGGGGTGCCGCGACCCAGGACGGTGTCCGTCGCGGCCTCGTCGGCGAGCATCAGCAGCACCACGTCGGCGCGCGCGAACACCTCGTTCGCGTCGGCGGCGACCGCGGCCCCGGCCGCCCGCAGCGGTTCGGCGCGTTCCGGGGTGCGGTTCCACACCACCAGGGGCACGCCGGCGGAGGCCAGGCGCAGTGCCATGGGCCGGCCCATCACTCCGAGGCCGATGAAACCGACGTTCACGGGGGCCGCCCTTCGCTCCACGGGCCGACTATGACAGTGGTCATAGTAGCGGGTGTTATGACGCCGGTCATAGAGTGGGGGCGAGGATCGGAGGTCGACGATGGCCGAGGCACGGCGGGGACCGCGGGAACGGATGGTCTTCAGCGCGGCCCAGCTCATCCGCCGCGACGGGGTCACCGCGACCGGTATGCGCGAGGTCGCCGCGCACGCCGGGGCACCGCGCGGCTCGCTCCAGCACTACTTCCCGGGCGGCAAGGAACAGCTGGTCAACGAAGCCGTCGACTGGGCCGGACGGTACGCGGGCAAGCGGATCGCCCGCTTTCTGGCCGGGCTGGACGAGCCGAGGCCGAGCAGTCTGTTCGCGGCGATGGTCGCGCAGTGGACCGACGAGTACGCCGCGGACGGCTTCGCCGCCGGCTGCCCGGTCGCCGCCGCCACCGTCGACTGCGCCTCGGCCGGCACCTCGACCCGCGAGGCGGTGGCCGCCGCGTTCGCGACCTGGCGCGGCCCGCTGGCCGAGGCCCTGACCGGCATGGGCGTCCCCCTGGCCCGCGCAGAGTCCCTGGCCACGCTGATGATCAGCACCTTGGAGGGCGCGATCATCCTCGCCCGCGCCGAACAGGACGTACGTCCTCTGGAGACCGTCGTACGGGAACTCGGCCCTCTGCTCGACGCGGCGGCGACCCCCACAGGCTGAGCGCGGCCACGCGACGGACCGGCGCCCGGCACCGCTGGTCCGCGACCGCCTTGGGCACCGGCCCGCGCGCGGCGACGGCCTGGACTCGGTACGGCGCCGATTCACCGGTTGGCCCGGCGGACGGGGGGCCGGTGCGGGCCGGACCGCCTTTCGTACCAGCCTCCGTGCAGGGCGACGGCCTCGACTCGGTAGGGCGCCGATTCGCCGGTTGGCCCGGCGGACGGGGGAGGTCCGGTGCGGCCCGGACCGCCTTTCGCATCATCGTCCGCGCGGGGTGACGGCCTCGACTCGGTACGGCGCCGATCCACCGGGCGGGGCGCGTGGAGTCGAACCGGCCGCTGGAGGGGGCCGGTGCGGACTGGGTGACGTCTGCGGCTGCCGGGTGGCGATGAACTCGTCCTGTACGAGCCGCGCCGCCCGAGACCGTGGTCACCGTCAGGCCGCCACCCGTTCGGCCGGGACCGTCTGCCGCCCCGCCCGTTCCCCGAGCAGCTCCGTCGGCACCGTGTGGGTCTCGCGAGCGGAGAGCGCGGCGATCACCGGCGGCACGCACAGCGCCGCCGTGAACAGTGCCACCGCAGCCCAGTCGTCGCCGCCCGGACCGGCGATCTCGGCCGCGAAGGTGACGGCGAACCCGGAGACCGCGAAGCCGATCTGCGTGCCGATCGCCATGCCGGACAGCCGGACGCGGGTCGCGAACATCTCGCCGTAGAAGGCGGGCCACACCCCGTTCGCGGCGCTGTAGAGGATGCCGAAGGCGGTGATCCCGAGGATCAGGGTGAGCGGGTAGGAGCCGGTGGAGATCGCCCACAGGTAGCCCGCCATCGCGCCCGCGCTGCCGACCGCGCCGATCAGGTACACCGGCCGGCGCCCGATCCGGTCCGAGAGCGTCGCCCACAGCGGGATCGCGGCCAGGGCGACCAGGTTGGCCAGCGCGCCGACCCACAGCATCGACGTACGGGACATGCCGACCGCGTCGCTGGTGGCGTAGGCCAGCGCCCAGACCGTGAAGACCGTGCTCACCGAGGCGACGAGCGCGCCCGCGATCACCCGCAGCACGTCCGCCCAGTGCTCCCGCAGCAGCACCGCGAGCGGTAGCCGGGCCACGCCCCCGGTGGCCGCCTGCCGGGCGAAGGCCGGGGTCTCGCGCAGCCGGCGCCGGATCACGTAACCGGCGACGGCGACCGCCACGCTCAGCCAGAACGGCACCCGCCAGCCCCATGACAGCAGCTGGTCCTCGGGGAGCTGGGCGACGGCGATGAAGACGAGGGTGGCGATGAGCTGGCCGCCCTGGGTGCCGCTGAGCGTGAAGCTGGTGAAGAACCCGCGCCGGTCCGGCGGCGCGTGTTCCAGGCTCATGGAACTGGCGCTGGCCTGTTCGCCGGCCGCCGACACGCCCTGCAGCACCCGGCACAGCACGAGCAGCACGGGGGCCAGGGAGCCGGCCTGGGCGCGGGTGGGCAGACAGCCGATCAGGAACGTGGACAGACCCATCAGGATCAGCGTGAACACCATGATCTTCTTGCGGCCGAGCCGGTCGCCGACGTGCCCGAGGAACAGCGCGCCGAGGGGCCGGGCCGCATAGGCGACGCCGAAGGTGGCGAGCGACAGCAGGGTCGCGGTGGCCGGGTCGGAGGCGTCGAAGAACACTTTCGGGAAGATCAGCGCGGCGGCGCTGCCGTAGATGAAGAAGTCGTAGTACTCCAGCGCGCTGCCGATCCAAGCGGCCGTCGCGGCCTTCCAGGGTTGCCCGGGCGGGGCCTCGGCGGCGGACGCGGGGGTGGGGACGGACACGGCGGTGCTCCTTCGGGGGAGACTCCACCCGGCGGCGGGGGAGTGAGCGGCGTGGGAAGGGAGCGGGCGAGGGCCGGATCGCGGCGGCTAATTAACCCTCTGGGTAGTTCGTTGCGGTGGGTGGGATGTTGCGCTCGTGTTTCCCCGCTGTCAAGAGTCCGTGCGCCAGGCCGTCAGCCGGTGGTCCGCTCCGCCGTGAGGTAGGCGATCACCATGTCCCCGAGCATGGTCCGGTAGTGCTCGCGCTGCGCCGGATCCACCAGGTCCCGGCCGAACAGGGCGCCGAAGGTGTGCCGGTTGGCGACCCGGAAGAAGCAGAACGAGCTGATCATCGCGTGCAGGTCGACCGCGTCCACATCGGCCGTGAACAGCCCGGACTCCTGCCCGGCGGCCAGGATCCGGCGGATCACCTCCAGCGCCGGGGAGCCGATCCTGCCGAGCTTCTCGGAGGCCGCGATGTGCTCGGCGTCGTGGATGTTCTCGATGCTGACCAGGCGGATGAAGTCCGGGTGCTGCTCGTGGTGGTCGAAGGTCAGCTCGGCGAGGCGCCGGATCGCCGCGACCGGGTCCAGGTGCTCCACGTCCAGCTGCTGCTCCGCCTTCCGGATCACCCCGTACGCCCGTTCCAGCACGGCCGTGAACAGCTGCTCCTTGCCGCCGAAGTAGTAGTAGATCATCCGCTTGGTGGTGCGGGTGCGGGCGGCGATCTCGTCGACCCGGGCGCCGTCGTAGCCGGCCCGGGCGAACTCCTGGGTGGCCACGTCGAGGATCTCGGCCCTGGTGCGGGCCGCGTCGCGCACGCGCCCCGCCGGTCGCAGCGGTTCTTCGACGCTCGTCATCGGTTTCCTTCGGGCCGTGGGACGCCTGGGCGGCACGCGCGTTCGCGTGCCGGTGATTGTAGAAGCAGGGCCGCGCCGCCCCGCCGAGGTCTTCCTCACCTCCCGCACGGCTGATATAGCTAACGTACTGGTTCGTACATTAGTGGTGTCTCGGGAGGTCCGCGTGGCCAAGGACTCGTATCTCGTCGGGCTGATCGGGGCCGGGATCGGCCCCTCGCTCAGCCCCGCCCTGCACCAGCGGGAGGCGGACCGGCAGGGCCTGCGCTACCTGTACCGGCTCCTCGACATCGACGTCCTCGGCCTGGCGCCCGAGGCGGTGGGCAACCTCGTCCGGGCCGCCCGTGACCTCGGCTTCGACGGGCTGAACATCACCCACCCCTGCAAGCAACTGGTCCTCGACCACCTGGACGCGCTCGACCCGCGGGCACAGGCGCTCGGCGCGGTCAACACCGTCGTCTTCGACGGCGGCCGGGCCGTCGGCCACAACACCGACGTCACCGGCTTCGCCGCCGCCTTCGCCCGCGGCCTGCCGGACGCCCCGCTGGAACGGGTCGTCCAGCTCGGCGCGGGCGGGGCCGGTGCGGCCGTCGCGCACGCCGCGCTCACCCTGGGCGCCGGCCGGGTCACCGTCGTGGACGCCCGGCCCGACCGGGCCGCCGCCCTCGTCGACTGCCTCGTACGGCACTTCGGCCCGGGCCGGGCCGCGGCGGCGACGCCCGACCGGCTGCCCGAGCTGCTCGCCGAGGCCGACGGCAGCGGCGGCCTCGTCCACGCCACCCCCACCGGCATGGCCGCCCACCCCGGCCTGCCCCTGCCGGCGGACCTGCTCAGCCCCGGCCTGTGGGTCGCCGAGGTCGTCTACCGGCCCCTGGAGACCGAGCTGCTGCGCGCCGCCCGTGCGGTCGGCTGCGCCACGCTCGACGGCGGGGGCATGGCCGCCTTCCAGGCCGCCGACGCCTTCCGGCTGTTCACCGGCCGGGAACCCGACAGCACACGGATGCTGGGGGACTTCGCCGAGCTGACCGGGACGGAGCGCTCGGGAAGTCATGCCGGATGAGAACCGCGGGCCGTCCGTGGCGGGTCGCGCCCACACGGCGGGGTCGCACATCGACACAGCTCCGCGTCCCTCCGGGGCGCGGCACCGGCATCGTCGACGACAAGGAGCACCCATGCACACCTCCATCGCCACCGTCTCGCTGAGCGGCCCGCTCACCGAGAAGCTCACCGCCGCCGCCCGCGCCGGATTCGACGGCGTGGAGATCTTCGAGAACGACCTCCTCGCCAGCCCCCTCACCCCCGAGGAGATCCGCGCTCGCTGCGCCGACCTCGGCCTCCGCATCGACCTGTACCAGCCGATGCGCGACATCGAGGCCGTGCCGGAGGAGGACTTCGCCCGCAACCTGCGCCGCGCCCGGCACAAGTTCGAGCTGATGACCCGGCTCGGCGCCGACACCGTCCTCGTCTGCTCCAACGTCTCCGCGCAGACCGTGGACGACGACTCCCTCGCCGCCGGGCACCTGAGCCGACTGGCCGACCTCGCACAGGACTTCGGCGTCCGGGTGGCGTACGAGGCGCTCGCCTGGGGCCGCCGCGTCAGCACGTACGACCACGCCTGGCGCATCGTCGAGGCGGCCGGCCACCCGGCGCTCGGCACCTGTCTGGACAGCTTCCACATCCTCTCCCGCGGCTCGGACCCCAAGGGCATCGAGGACATCCCCGGCGAGAAGATCTTCTTCCTGCAACTGGCCGACGCCCCGCTGCTCGCCATGGACGTCCTGCAGTGGAGCCGCCACTACCGCTGCTTCCCCGGCCAGGGCGGCTTCGACCTCGCCGGCCTCCTCACCCACGTGCTGCGCACCGGTTACCGGGGCCCGCTGTCCCTGGAGGTGTTCAACGACGTCTTCCGGCAGGCCGACGCCGGCCCGACGGCCGTCGACGCGCACCGCTCCCTGCTGCTCCTCCAAGAGGCCGTCGGCGCGGTCGAGTTGCCGCCGCCCACCGTCCCCACCGGGATCGCCTTCGCCGAACTCCTCACCCCGGACGCCGAACCGGTCGCCGCCCTCCTGCGCGCCCTCGGCTTCACACGGACCGCCCGGCACCACGGCAAGCCCGTCGACCTGTGGCAGCAGGGCGAGGCTCGCGTCCTCGTCAACACCGGCCCCGCCGCGCGCCGCGACGGCACCCGGCTCGCCGCGATCGGCCTCGAGTCCCCGGACCCGGCCGCCGCGGCCCGCCGCGCCGAGGCGCTCCACGCCCCCGTCCTGCCCCGCCGCCGCGCCCCCGAGGACACCCCGCTCGACGCCGTCGCGGCGCCCGACGGCACGCATCTGTTCTTCTGCGCCACCGGCCACCCCCGACTCCCCGACTGGCGAGCCGACTTCACCAGCCTGCCGGACACCCCCGCGCCCGCCGCCACGCGCGTCGACCACCTCGCGCTCACCCAGCCCTGGCACAACTTCGACGAGGCGACGCTCTTCCACCGCAGCGTCCTCGGCCTGCACGCCCAGGAGAGCGTGCACCTCGCCGACCCCTACGGGCTCATGCGCAGCCGCGCCGTCACCAACACCGACGGCAGCGTCCGGATCGCCCTCTCCGTGGGTGCCGCCCCCGCCGACGACACGGTGCACGCGGCGCACCTCGCCCTCGCCACCGACGACGTGGTCGCAGCGGCCCGCGCCTTCCGCGCGGCGGGTGGCCGCCTGCTGCCGATACCGGCCAACTACTACGAGGACCTCGCCGCCCGGTACGAGTTCGCCGACGGCGAGCTGAAGACGTACCGCGAACTGGGCATCCTCTACGACCGGGACGCGGGCGGCGCCTTCCGGCACTGCTACACCGAGACCGTCGGCCGCGTCTTCTTCGAACTCGTCCAGCGCGATCCCGGCCACCAGGGCTACGGCGCCGCGAACGCACCGGTGCGGCTGGCCGCCCAGCACGGGGCGCGCGGCACGGGCCGGTGACCCCGAGGGTGGCGCACACGGGCAGAGTGACCACCGGCATCCACCCGGTGAGGTCGGTTCCGCGCCGTACCGAGCCGCTCGTCGGGCAGCGCGTCGGCCCCGGGCGGGCGCACGGATCACGGGCGTCGACCACCGGCTGTTCCGGCCCCGAGGGTTGCGACGAAGACGACGGCAGCTCGGCGCACCTCTCCGCCTCGCTCCGGCAGTCGGAGCCCTTTTGCCCGCTGTGAGCGGGAGCATGAGGGTGCGTACGCCGGAGTGTCCCCGCGCTGTCGGCGACAGCGGTGCGGGGACACTCGTTCCGATCACGGGCGACCGGGGTCCGGACTACGGGCGCCTGTTCCACTCGGCGATCACGGGCCGGCCGTGCTCGGTGGACAGCCGGCTGACCGTGCCCGTGGCCAGCTGGAACAGGCGGCCCTCGGCGGGCGGCAGGCCCAGTCGGCGGGCGGTGAGGACGCGCAGGAAGTGGGCGTGCGCGACCAGGATCACGTCGCCGGCGTCCCCGGTGAGGGCGCCGTCGGCGCGGGCCAGCACCCGGTCCGCGCGGGCGCCGATCTCCTCGGGTGACTCGCCCGGGTGCCCCTCCGGGCCGGGCGGCACGCCGTCGGTCCACAGGTCCCAGTCGGGCCGGGTGCGGTGGATGGTGGCGGTGGTGATGCCCTCGTAGCCACCGTAGTCCCATTCGTGCAGGTCGGGATCGGGCAGGACCCCGATGAGGCCCGCCAGTTCGGCGGTGCGCAGCGCGCGGCCCAGCGGGCTGGCCAGCGCGAGGGCGAAGGTCCGGCCGGTGAGGAGCGGGGCGAGTGACTTGGCCTGTTCCTCGCCGTGCTCCGTGAGGGGCAGGTCGGTCCAGCTGGTGTGCTGTCCCGACAGGCTCCACTCCGTCTCACCGTGGCGGACCAGTAGGAGGTCCCCCACGGCAGGTCAGTCCTTCTTCTCTACGGCGTGGCCGCCGAACTGGTTGCGCAGCGCGGCGATCATCTTCATCTGCGGGGAGTCGTCCTGGCGGGAGGCGAACCGGGCGAACAGGGAGGCGGTGATCGCCGGGAGCGGCACGGCGTTGGCGATGGCTGCCTCGACGGTCCAGCGGCCCTCTCCGGAGTCCTCCGCGTAGCCGCGCAGCTTGTCCAGGTGCTCGTCCTCGTCGAGGGCGTTGACCGCGAGGTCCAGCAGCCAGGAGCGGATGACGGTGCCCTCCTGCCAGGAGCGGAAGACCTCGCGGACGTTCTCCACCGAGTGCACCTTCTCCAGCAGCTCCCAGCCCTCGGCGTAGGCCTGCATCATGGCGTACTCGATGCCGTTGTGGACCATCTTCGAGAAGTGCCCCGCGCCGACCCGGCCGGCGTGGACGTAGCCGTACGGGCCCTCCGGCTTGAGCGCGTCGAAGATCGGCTGCAGCCGGTCCACGTGCTCCTTGTCGCCGCCGACCATGAGCGCGTAGCCGTTCTCCAGGCCCCACACGCCACCGGAGACACCGGCGTCGACGAAGCCGATGCCCTTGATGCCCAGGGCGGCGGCGTGCTTCTCGTCGTCCGTCCAGCGGGAGTTGCCGCCGTCGATCACCGTGTCGCCCGGCTGGAGCAGGTCGCCGAGTTCGTCGATGACGGTCTGGGTGGCGGTGCCCGCCGGGACCATCACCCACACGTTGCGGGGCGCGTCCAGCTGCTCGACCAGTTCGGCGAGGCTCTTGACGTCGGAGACCTCGGGGTTGCGGTCGTAGCCGATGACGGTGTGGCCGGCGCGGCGGATCCGCTCGCGCATGTTGCCGCCCATCTTGCCGAGACCGATCAGACCAAGCTGCATGTCAGTTCACTTCCTGAGCGTTCTTGAGAGTGCGGTAGGCGGCGACGAGGGCCGTGGTGGACGGGTCGAGACCGGGTACGTCCGCGCCCTCGGTGAGGGCGGGCTCGACGCGCTTGGCGAGGACCTTGCCGAGTTCCACGCCCCACTGGTCGAAGGAGTCGATGTTCCAGACCGCGCCCTGCACGAACACCTTGTGCTCGTAGAGGGCGATCAGCTGGCCGAGCACGGACGGCGTCAGCTCCGGCGCGAGGATCGTCGTGGTGGGGTGGTCGCCCTTGAACGTGCGGTGCGGCACCTGCTCCTCGGGCACGCCCTCGGCACGGACCTCCTCGGCGCTCTTGCCGAAGGCGAGCGCCTGGGTCTGGGCGAAGAAGTTGGCCATCAACAGGTCGTGCTGGGCCTTCAGTTCACCGCTCAGCTCGCCGATCGGGCGGGCGAAGCCGATGAAGTCCGCCGGGATCAGCTTCGTGCCCTGGTGGATCAACTGGTAGTAGGCGTGCTGCCCGTTGGTGCCGGGCGTGCCCCACACGACCGGTCCGGTCTGCCACGCCACCGGGTCGCCGTCACGCTGCACCGACTTGCCGTTGGACTCCATGTCCAGCTGCTGCAGGTACGCGGTGAACTTGGACAGGTAGTGGCTGTACGGCAGCACCGCGTGCGACTGGGCGTCGAAGAAGTTGTTGTACCAGATGCCCAGCAGGCCCAGCAGCACGGCCGCGTTGGCCTCGGCGGGTGCGGTGCGGAAGTGGTCGTCGACGATCCGGAACCCGTCGAGCATCTCCCGGAACCGGTCCGGGCCGATGGCGATCATCAGGGACAGGCCGATGGCCGAGTCGTACGAGTAGCGGCCGCCGACCCAGTCCCAGAACTCGAACATGTTGTCCGGGTCGATGCCGAACTCGGTGACCTTCCCCGCGTTCGTGGACAGGGCCACGAAGTGCTTGGCGACGGCCTTCTCCTCACCGTCGAAGGCCCTCAGCAGCCAGGAGCGGGCGGAGGTCGCGTTGGTGATCGTCTCGATCGTGGTGAAGGTCTTGGACGCGACGATGAACAGGGTTTCGGCCGGGTCCAGGTCGCGGGTGGCCTCGTGGAGGTCGGCGCCGTCCACGTTCGACACGAACCGGAACGTCAACTCCCGTGCGGTGTACGGGCGCAGCGCCTCGTAGGCCATCGCAGGACCGAGGTCGGAGCCGCCGATGCCGATGTTGACGACGTTGCGGATCCGCCGGCCGGTGTGGCCGGTCCACTCGCCCGAGCGGACCCGGTCGGCGAAGCCGGCCATCTTGTCGAGGACCGCGTGCACCTTCGGCACCACGTTCTCGCCGTCGACCTCGATCACGGCGTCCCGCGGGGCGCGCAGCGCGGTGTGCAGCACGGCCCGGTCCTCGGTGAGGTTGATCTTCTCGCCGCGGAACATGGCGTCCCGCAGCGCGAACACGCCGGTGGCGGTGGCGAGTTCCTGGAGCCGGGCCAGGGTCTCGTCGGTGATCAGGTGCTTGCTGTAGTCGATGTGCAGGTCGCCGACCCGGACGACGTACCGCTCGGCGCGGCCGGGGTCCGTCGCGAACAGCTCGCGCAGGTGCGGCTGTCCCTCGGCGCGGTGGTCGGCGAGGGCCGTCCACTCGGGCCTGCGGGTGAGCTGGGGGGTGTCTGACGGGGCGTCGGACATGTCAGGCGTTCTCCTTGGTGGCCTCGCCCTGGAGGGCGATGGCGTACATCTCGTCGGCGTCGAGGCGGCGCAGTTCCTCGGCGATGAGTTCGGAGGTGGGGCGGACCTTCAGGGCGAGGGTGCGCGGCGGCTGCCCGGGCAGGGACAGCTGCGCGAGCGGGCCCTCGGGGCGGTCGATGACGATCTCGCCGTTCGCGGTGCCCAGGCGCACGGCCGTGACGACCGGACCGGCGGTGACCACGCGGTCCACGGTGACGCCCAGGCGGGCCTCCAGCCAGCGGGCCAGCAGCTCGGCGCTGGGGTTCTCCGCCTCGGCCTCGACGGCCGCGGACGTCACCTTCACACGGGCCTGGTCCAGGGCGGCGGCCAGCATGGACCGCCACGGGGTGAGCCGGGTCCAGGCGAGGTCGGTGTCGCCGGGCGCGTAGTTGCGCATCCGGGCCTCCAGGACCTCGAGAGGCCGCTCGACGGCGTACAGGTCCGTGATCCGGCGCTGGGCGAGGGCACCGAGCGGGTCCTTGGAGGGGGTCTCGGGTGCGTCCACCGGCCACCACACGACCACCGGGGCGTCCGGCAGCAGCAGCGGCAGGACCACCGAATCGGCGTGGTCGGACACCTCGCCGTAGGTGCGCAGCACGACCGTCTCGCCGGTGCCCGCCTCCGAACCGACCCGGACCTCGGCGTCCAGGCGCGAGTGGGTGCGGTCGCGCAGGGTGCGGACGTGCCGCTTGATGACGACCAGGGTGCGCGAGGGGTGCTCGTGCGAGGCCTCCTCGGCCGCCTTGATGGCGTCGTAGGCGTTCTCCTCGTCCGTGACGATGACCATCGTCAGGACCATGCCCACGGCCGGGGTGCCGATGGCGCGGCGGCCCTGCACCAGCGCCTTGTTGATCTTGCTTGCCGTGGTGTCGGTCAGGTCGATCTTCATGGCCTGCGCCAGCTCCGTCCGTCTCGTGCGAGCATCTCGTCCGCTTCCCTCGGTCCCCAGCTGCCCGACGCGTACTGCGCCGGCCTGCCGTGCGCCGCCCAGTACTCCTCGATCGGGTCGAGGATCTTCCAGGACTCTTCCACTTCCTGGTGACGGGGGAACAAATTGGCGTCGCCGAGCAGTACGTCCAGGATGAGCCGCTCGTACGCCTCCGGGCTCGACTCGGTGAACGACTCGCCGTAGGCGAAGTCCATCGACACGTCCCGGATCTCCATCGACGTGCCCGGCACCTTCGAGCCGAACCGCACGGTCATGCCCTCGTCCGGCTGGACGCGGATGACGATCGCGTTCTGGCCCAGCTCCTCGGTGGCGGTGGAGTCGAACGGGGAGTGCGGGGCCCGCTTGAAGACCACCGCGATCTCGGTGACCCGGCGGCCGAGCCGCTTGCCGGTGCGCAGGTAGAAGGGGACGCCCGCCCAGCGGCGGTTGTCGATGCCCAGCTTGATCGCGGCGAAGGTGTCGGTCTTGGACTTGGGGTCGATGCCGTCCTCCTGGAGGTAGCCGACGACCTTCTCGCCGCCCTGCCAGCCGGCCGCGTACTGTCCGCGCACGGTGTGCCGGCCGAGGTCCTCCGGCAGCCGCACCGACTTCAGCACCTTCAGCTTCTCGGTGAGCAGCGCCTCCGCGTCGAACGCGATCGGCTCCTCCATGGCGGTCAGCGCCATCAGCTGCAGCAGGTGGTTCTGGATGACGTCACGGGCCGACCCGATGCCGTCGTAGTAGCCCGCCCGGCCGCCGATGCCGATGTCCTCGGCCATGGTGATCTGCACATGGTCGACGTAACTGCGGTTCCAGATCGGCTCGTACATCTGGTTGGCGAAGCGGAGCGCCAGGATGTTCTGGACGGTCTCCTTGCCGAGGTAGTGGTCGATGCGGAAGACCTGGTCGGGCTCGAACACGTCGTGCACGACCGTGTTGAGCTCCTGCGCCGACCTCAGGTCGTGGCCGAACGGCTTCTCGATGACCGCCCGGCGCCAGGAGCCCTGCGGCGGATTGGCGAGGCCGTGCTTCTTCAGCTGCTGCACGACCTTCGGGAAGAACTTCGGCGGCACCGAGAGGTAGAAGGCGAAGTTGCCGCCGGTGCCGCGGGAGGCGTCCAGTTCGTCGACGGCGTTCTTCAGCTGCTTGAAGGCGGTGTCGTCGTCGAAGTCGCCGGGGATGAACCGCATGCCCTCGGCGAGCTGCTGCCACACCTCCTCGCGGAACGGGGTGCGGGAGTGCTCGCGCACCGCGTCGTGCACGACCTGCGCGAAGTCCTGGTCCTCCCAGTCCCGGCGGGCGAAGCCGACGAGGGAGAAGCCCGGCGGCAGCAGGCCGCGGTTGGCCAGGTCGTACACGGCCGGCATCAGCTTCTTGCGGGACAGGTCGCCGGTCACACCGAAGATGACCAGGCCGGACGGGCCGGCGATCCGGGGGAGCCGGCGGTCGCGGGCGTCCCGGAGCGGGTTCACCCAGTCGGCGGCCGGGACGACCGGCACGCGCACCTCCTCGGGTGCCTGGGCGGTGGGGGCGTTCTCGGTCATCAGGCGTCAACTCCCTTGTTCTTCAGGGACGTGGCGACGGCGTCCAGCAGGTCCTGCCAGGCCGCCTCGAACTTGGCGACGCCCTCGTCCTCCAGCTGCTGGACGACCTCGTCGTAGGAGATGCCGAGCCGCTCGACGGCGGCCAGGTCGGCGCGGGCCTGCGCGTAGCCGCCGGTCACCGTGTCGCCGGTGATCTCGCCGTGGTCGGCGACCGCGTTCAAGGTGGCCTCCGGCATGGTGTTGACGGTGCCCGGCGCGACCAGTTCGTCCACGTACAGGGTGTCCTTGTACGCGGGGTCCTTCACACCGGTGGACGCCCACAGCGGACGCTGCCTGTTCGCCTTGTCGCCGGCGAGCGCCAGCCAGCGCTCGGAGCCGAAGACCTCCTCGTAGGCCTCGTAGGCGAGGCGGGCGTTGGCGAGGGCCGCGCGTCCCTTGAGCGCGAGGGCCTCGTCGGTGCCGAGGGCGGTCAGCCGCTTGTCGATCTCGCTGTCCACGCGGGAGACGAAGAACGACGCCACCGAGTGGATCGTCGACAGGTCGATGCCGCGCTCACGAGCCTTCTCCAGGCCGGCCAGGTAGGCGGCCATGACCTCACGGTAGCGCTCCAGGGAGAAGATCAGCGTCACGTTGACGCTGATGCCGAGGCCGATGACCTCGGTGATCGCCGGGAGGCCCGCCTCGGTCGCCGGGATCTTGATCATCACGTTGGGCCGGTCGACCAGCCAGGCCAGCTGCTTGGCCTCGGCGACGGTGGCCTCGGTGTCGTGGGCGAGACGGGGGTCGACCTCGATGGAGACGCGACCGTCGCGGCCGTCGGTGGCGGTGTACACGGGATCCAGCACATCGGCGGCGGCCCGCACGTCGGCGGTCGTCATCATCCGCACGGCCTCGTCGACCGTGACGCCCCGTACGGCGAGGTCGGTCAGCTGCTCCTCGTAGCCCTCCCCGGAGCCGATGGCGGCCTGGAAGATGGACGGGTTCGTCGTGACACCGACGGCGCTGCCGCTCGCCACCAGTTCGGCGAGGCTGCCCGAGGTGATCCGCTTGCGGGACAGGTCGTCCAGCCAGATCGACACGCCCTCGTCGGCGAGGCGCTTGAGGGCTCCCGGGGTCGCGATTGCTTCGGTCACAGTGATCATCTTTCTCTATGCGTCGGTATCGTGCGTCGGTGTCAGGCGCGCGCGGCAGCGAGCGACTCGCGGGCCGCGGCGGCGACGTTCTCAGGGGTGAAGCCGAACTCGGCGAACAGGGTCTTGGCGTCCGCGGAGGCACCGAAGTGCTCGAGCGAGACGATGCGTCCCGCGTCGCCCACGAACCGGTACCAGGTCAGAGCGATGCCGGCCTCGACGGCGACCCGGGCCTTCACGGCCGGCGGCAGCACCCGCTCGCGGTACTCGCGCGGCTGCTCCTCGAACCACTCCACGGACGGCATGGACACCACCCGGGTGCCGATCCCCTCGGCCTCCAGCCGTTCCCGCGCGGCCACGGCCAGCTGCACCTCGGAGCCCGTCGCGATGATGATCACCTCCGGGACCTCCGTCGAGGACTCGCGCAGTACGTAGCCGCCCTTGGCCGCGTCCTCGTTCGGCGCGTACGTGGGCACGCCCTGACGGGTGAGCGCGAGCCCGTGTGGGGCGGGGTTCGTGGCGTGCCTCTTCAGGATCTCGGTCCAGGCGATCGCGGTCTCGTTGGCGTCCGCCGGGCGGACGATGTTCAGACCCGGGACGGCGCGCAGCGAGGCCAGGTGCTCGACCGGCTGGTGGGTGGGGCCGTCCTCGCCGAGGCCGATGGAGTCGTGCGTCCACACGTACGTCACCGGCAGCTGCATCAGCGCCGACATCCGGACGGCGTTGCGCATGTAGTCGGAGAACACCAGGAAGGTGCCGCCGTAGATGCGGGTGTTGCCGTGCAGGGCGATGCCGTTCATCTCGGCGGCCATGGAGAACTCGCGGATGCCGAAGTGCACGGTACGGCCGTACGGGTCGGCCTCGGGCAGCGGGTTGCCCTCGGGCAGGAACGAGCTGGACTTGTCGATGGTGGTGTTGTTGGAGCCGGCCAGGTCGGCGGAGCCGCCCCACAGCTCCGGGAGCACCGGGCCGAGCGCCTGCAGCACCTTGCCGGAGGCGGCACGGGTGGCGACCGACTTGCCCTCCTCGAACACGGGCACCGCGTCCTGCCAGCCCTCGGGCAGCTCGCCCTTGCTGACGCGGTCGAACAGCTCGGCCCGCTCGGGCTGGGCGGCACGCCACTCGGCGATCCGCTTGTCCCAGGCCGCGTGCGCCTCGGCACCGCGGTCCAGGGCCCGGCGGGTGTGCTTCAGGACCTCGTCGGTGACCTCGAAGGTCTGCTCCGGGTCGAAGCCGAGGAGGCGCTTGGTGGCGGCGATCTCGTCCTCGCCGAGCGCCGAACCGTGCGAGGCCTCGGTGTTCCGCGCGTTCGGGGCGGGCCAGGCGATGATCGTGCGCATCGCGATGATCGAGGGGCGCTCGGTCTCCGCCTGGGCGGCCTTCAGCGCCGCGTACAGGGCGGCCGGGTCGATGTCGCCGTCGGCGGTGGGCTCGACGCGCTGGGTGTGCCAGCCGTAGGCCTCGTACCGCTTCAGCACGTCCTCGGAGAAGGCGGTCGCGGTGTCACCCTCGATGGAGATGTGGTTGTCGTCGTAGACGAAGACCAGGTTGCCGAGCCGCTGGTGGCCGGCGAGCGAGGAGGCCTCGGCGGAGACGCCCTCCTCCAGGTCGCCGTCGGAGACGATCGCCCAGACGGTGTGGTCGAACGGGGAGGTGCCCGCGGGGGCCTCGGGGTCGAACAGGCCGCGCTCGTAGCGGGCGGCCATCGCCATGCCGACAGCGTTCGCGACGCCCTGGCCGAGCGGGCCGGTGGTGGTCTCCACACCGGCGGTGTGCCCGTACTCGGGGTGGCCCGGCGTCTTCGAGCCGTGCGTGCGGAACGCCTTCAGGTCGTCCAGCTCCAGCTCGTACCCGGAGAGGTAGAGCTGGGTGTAGAGGGTCAGCGAGGTGTGGCCGGGGGAGAGTACGAAGCGGTCACGGCCGGTCCACTCCGGGTCGGCCGGGTCGTGGCGCATCACCTTCTGAAAGATCGTGTACGCGGCGGGCGCCAGACTCATCGCGGTGCCCGGGTGACCGTTTCCGACCTTCTGCACCGCGTCCGCGGCCAGAAGGCGGGCGGTGTCCACGGCACGCCGGTCCAGGTCGGTCCACTCGAAGCTGTCGGAAGTCTGTGTGGTCATCTTCAAGGAGTCCTCGTTCAGTGCGGATGGCTGGCCGGACGCGTTCAAAGTTAAAAGTCTGACTTTTTCGAAGAAAGGTCGGCGTGTGTCAGCCTGTGGTGAATCTGGGACAGTGATCGCGCGACAGGGACGGCACGAAGAGGACATGGCAGTCATAAGAGACCAAGGTGACGGCGACGGGATCAGAACCTTCCCCTTCCCGGCCGAACTGGCCGTCGGTGGCGTCGGCATGCAGGTCGGCCCCATGGGGACCGACCACACCTGGCACGTCGACGCCCCCCTGCACCGCGTCCACCGCATCGACTTCCACGTGGTCATGCTCTTCACCGACGGCCCCGTACGGCACATGATCGACTTCGCCGAGTACGAGGCCACGGCCGGCGACCTGCTGTGGATCCGCCCCGGACAGGTCCACCGGTTCTCCCGCGAGTCCGTGTACCGCGGAACCGTCCTGACCATGCAGCCCGGCTTTCTGCCGCGCGCCACCGTCGAGGCCACCGGCCTGTACCGCTACGACCTCCCGCCGCTGCTGCACCCCGACCCCGCGCAACTCGCCGCACTCCACGCGGCCCTCGCCCAATTGCGCCGCGAGTACGAGGACACCGCGACACTGCCGCCCAGCCTGCACACGGACGTCCTCCGGCACAGCCTGACCGCGTTCCTGCTGCGCCTCGCCCACCTCGCGGCCAGCTCGGCGGAGGCGTCCCGGCAGCGGGCGGACACCACGTTCACCCGCTTCCGGGACGCCGTCGAACAGGGCTTCGCCACCAACCACAGCGTCAGCGCCTACGCGGACGCCCTCGGGTACTCCCGCCGCACCCTCGTCCGCGCCGTGCGCGCGGCCACCGGCGAGACCCCGAAGGGTTTCATCGACAAACGCGTCATCCTGGAGGCCAAACGCCTCCTCGCCCACACGGACCTGCCGATCGGCCGCGTCGGCGTGGCCGTGGGCTTCCCCGACGCGGCGAACTTCTCCAAGTTCTTCCACCTGCACACCGGCCAGACCCCGGTGGCGTTCCGGGCGGAGCTGCGCTAGCACCCTGGCCCCTACGGCGAGGGAGGCATCCGCCCAGGCCACGGGCGGGTTTCGCGGGGCCGCCGTCGCATACGCTCGGCAGCACGATGAAGAACAATCCGACCCCACTCGAACCCAAGGCCGACAAGGCCACGGTCCGGCGGCACAACCTCAGTCTGGTGCTGCGGGCCGTGCACGACGCGGGGGAGGCGACCCGGGCGGGCATCGCCACGCACGTCGGCCTGACCCGGGCCGCGGTGTCCTCGCTGGTCGAGCAGTTGCTGGAGTACGGCTTCGTCACCGAGTGGGGCAAGACCAGCAGCGGGCAGGTGGGGCGGCCCGGCACCGTGCTGAAAGTGTCCCGGACGGGACCGGCCGGGCTGGGCGTCGAGATCAACATCGACTACATCGCCGTGTGCGTCGTCGACCTCGCCGGCACCGACCGGGTCCGGCTGGTGGAGCACGGCGACAACCGCGGTCTGCCACCCTCGGACGTGCTGGCACGCGCGGCCCGGCTCGCGGCCCGGGCCCTGGCCTCAGCGGCCGAGCAGGAGCTGACCCCGGTCGGCGCCCATGTCGCGCTGCCCGGCCTGGTCACCGGCGGCACCGTGCGCCAGGCACCCAACCTCGGCTGGCGGCGGGTCACGGTGGAGGGAGTGTTCGCCCAGGCCCTCTCCGCGCTGCGGCCCGCCCACCGGGCCCTGCCCGTCAGCTCCGACAACGAGGCCAACACGGCCGCCCTCGCCGAGCTGTGGTTCGGCGCCGGCACCGAGGGCGTGCGCAGCTTCCTGTACCTGACCGGCGAGATCGGGGTCGGCGGCGCCCTCGTCCTGCGGGGCGAACTGCTGCGCGGCGAGCACGGCTTCGCCGGGGAGATCGGGCACGTGGTGGTCGACCCCGACGGGCCGCGCTGCCGGTGCGGCGCCCGCGGCTGCCTGGAGCAGTACGCCGGACAGGCCGCGCTGCTGCGTGCCGCCGGACTCGACGAGAACGCGGGCCTGTGCGGCATCGCCGAACTCGAGCGGCGCGCCCGGCACGGCGACCCCCCCGCCCTGTCCGCGATCGAACAGGCCGGACGGCGGCTGGGCATCGTGGTGTCCGGCGCGGTCAACCTCGTGGACCCGGACGCGGTGATGCTCGGCGGCGTCTACCGGGAACTGATGGACTGGCTGGCGCCCGCCGTCGAGCGCGAGCTGGCGCTGCGGGTGGTGTCGGGCCTGTGGCGCGGCGACGGCACGCGCCTGCGGGCCTCGTCCCCGCTCGGCGACGCCGTGCGCGGAGCGGCCGGCGTGATCGTGCGCGAGGTGCTCGCCGACCCGGCGGCGTACGCGGAGCTGGACCAGAAGTGACCCGAGGGGGCACGGGCGCCGTGCCCCCTCGGACGCCGTCAGTCGCGCTGTGCGGCGATCATCGCGCGGTACCAGTGGTAGCTGTCCTTCGGCGTCCGCCGCTGCGTGTCGTAGTCCACCCGCACGATCCCGAACCGCTTGCCGTAGCCGAAGGCCCACTCGAAGTTGTCCAGCAGCGACCAGACGTAGTAACCGCGCACGTCCACGCCCGCGTCCACCGCCGCCTTCAGCGCGGTGAGATGACCGCGCAGGTAGGCGACCCGGTCGCTGTCGTGCACCGCCCCGTCCGCGCTCACCTCGTCGTGCTCGGCGGAGCCGTTCTCGGTGATGTGGATCGGCGGCAGCGCGTCGCCGTAGCGCTGCTTCAGTTCCACCAGCAGGTCGGTGAAGCTGTCCGGGACGACCGGCCACTGCATCGCGGTGTGCCGCACCCCCTCCAGCCGTACCTCCGCGTACCGGTTGTCCGTCGCGGTCCGCCGCGCCGGGTCGGCCTCCCGGTGCGGGGCGTCGGCGACGACGATCGGCCGGTAGTAGTTGATGCCGAGGAAGTCCAGCGGCTGCCCGATCAGGGCCAGGTCGCCCTCGCGCCGGAAGTCCTGGCCGCTGATCAGCTCGCCCCAGGTCTCCTCCTCGGTCCGCGGGTAGCGGCCCGCGAGGAGCGGCTCGGTCCACACGAGGTTGTGCTGGGTGTCCGCACGGACGACGGCCGCCCGGTCGGCGGGGGAGTCGGTGGCGGGCAGGTTGCGGTCGAGGTTGAGGGTGATGCCGACCTCGCGCACCCCGGCCGCCCTGAGTGCCTCGACCGCCAGACCGTGCCCGACCAGCAGGTGGTGAGCGGCGGCGAGCGCGCCCCGGCCCTCGCGGGCGCCGGGGGCGTGGCGGCCGACGGAGTAGCCGAGGAAGGCGCTGCACCACGGCTCGTTCAGGGTGATCCAGCGCGGCACGCGGTCGCCCAGGCGCTCGGCGACGACCGCCGTGTACTCGGCGAACCGCTCGGCGGTCTCCCGGACCCGCCAGCCGCCTCGGTCCTCCAGGGCCTGCGGCAGGTCCCAGTGGTAGAGCGTGGCGGCGGGCTCGATGCCCGCGGCGAGCAGCTCGTCGACGAGCCGCGAGTAGAAGTCCAGGCCCTTGGGGTTCACCGGCCCCGAGCCGTCGGGCACGATCCGCGGCCAGGCGATCGAGAACCGGTAGGAGTCCACGCCCAGCTCCCGCAGCAGCGCCACGTCCTCGGGATAGCGGTGGTAGTGGTCGCAGGCGACGTCACCGGTGTCGCCGTTCGCCACCAGACCGGGGGTGTGACTGTAGGTGTCCCAGATCGACGGCCCGCGGCCGTCCTCGCGTGCCGCGCCCTCGATCTGGTACGAAGCGGTCGCGGCACCGAAGACGAAGCCTGGGGGGAATCGCGGGAAGTCTGCCATGTGCGGTGCTCCGGGGGTCACTTGACGGAACCGCCGGTGATGCCGGCGGCGATGTACTTCTGCGCGAGGACGAGCAGGATCGCGGCGGGGACCGCGGACAGCACGGACGCGGCCATCACCGAGCCCCAGTCGCCCACGTGGGCGCCGATGTACTGGTAGATGCCCAGCGTGATCGGCTTGACGTGGTCGGTGGTGTTGAGGGTGAGCGCGAACATGAAGTCGCTCCACGAGAACAGGAACGCGAACAGGCCGGATGTGATCAAGGAGTTGCGGCTCATCGGCAGCACCACCTGCACGAAGGTGCGCACCCGCCCCGCCCCGTCCATCTGCGCGGCCTCGATCACCTCACCGGGGATGGACACCATGAACGACCGCATCAGCACGATCGAGAAGGGGATGCCCAGCGAGGCGTCCGCGAGCATCAGGCCGAAGTAGGAGTTGACCAGGCCCAGATCGACGTACGAGGTGTACAGCGCGTTGGCGATGACGATCCCCGGCACCATCTGCGTGATCAGCGTGCCGAACACGATGGTGCGGGTGCCGCGCAGCCGGAACTGCGCCAGCCCGTAGGCCGCCGGAGCAGCGATGGCCAGGCAGACGACGACCGCGCCGAGCGAGACCCCCAGCGAGGTCAGCAGGTGCCCGCCCTGGTCGTCGAGCGCCTTGGAGAAGCCGGACAGGTCCAGGCTGTGCGGCACCGGATCGACCTCCAGCAGCCCGGCGTCGGGCTGCAGCGCGGTGTTGAGCATCCAGTACAGCGGGAACAGCATCACGCACAGGACGAGCACACCGGCGACCGTGGAGCCCAGGCGGCGCCTACTCGTGCGCGGCGTGGCAGTGTGGGTGGCCATGGGTCGGTCACTTCCCCTCGGTGCGGTTGGCCCGCAGGTAGAACACCGCGAACACCGCGGAGATCAGGATCAGTACGTTGCCGACGACCGCGCCCGCCCCGAAGTCCAGCTGGACGAAGGAGTTCTGGTAGGTGAGCGTGCCCAGGGTCTGGGTGGCGTCGGCGGGGCCGCCGTCGGTGAGGGCCAGGATCAGGTCGAGGATCTTGACCGTCGACATGAAGCCCAGGACGAGGACGACCGTGATGACGGGCCGGAGCACCGGCAGGGTGATGGAGCGGAACGTCCGCCAGGCGGAGGCGCCGTCCAGGGCGGCCGCCTCGTGCAGCTCGCGGGGGACCTCCTGCAGACCGCCGTACAGGATGACCATGTTGAACGGGATGCCGATCCAGATGTTGACCAGGATGACCGACAGCAGGGCCATGTGCGGACTGGTCAGCCATGGCGTGTGACCGTCCAGGCCGAGGGTGTCGAGGAAGGAGTTCAGCACACCCGTGTCCTGGTCGAGGATGCGCCGCCACACGATGCCGGAGACCACCATGGGCACCAGCCAGGGCAGCAGGATCAGCGACCGCAGGACACCGTTGAGGGGGAACCTCCGGGAGAAGAAGACGGCGAGGGCGAGGCCGATGCAGAACTGTCCGAGCAGCGAGCCCGCGGTGAAGACGAGTGTGTGCCACAGCGCCTTGCCGAACAGGGCGTCCTGGAAGACCTTCGACCAGTTGTCGAAGCCGTTGAGGGGCGCCTCGCCGGTGAAGAACGTCTTCGGCGTGTAGTGCTGGAAGCTCATCACGATGTTGCGGACGAGCGGGTAGCCGAAGAACAGCAGCATGAAGAGGACCGCGGGGGCGACGAACCCCCACTGGGACAGCCGGCGCCGGCGCCGCAGCCGGGCGGGATCCGGCGCGGAGGCCTTGGGCACTGCGACGGGTGCCGTGACGGTGGACGTGGTCATCTGCGCGTACCTCAGTTCCCGCTCGTGGCCCGCTGCTGGGCACGCTGGAGGGCGGCCTGGCTGGACTGGCCGGTCAGGGCGGACTGGAAGGCGCTCTGCAGGGCGAGCGACACGCTCGACCAGCCGGCGCCGAGCTTGGCCGTACGGGACCGGGCCGCGGCCACCTGGTCGGCCAGCGCGTCCAGCTCCGGCACCTGCTTGCGCCATACGGCGGCGGCCTTCTCGTTGGCCGGGACCATCCAGCTGTTGCGCGCGTAGGTCAGCTGCTCCCGCTCACTGGACAGGCAGGCGACGATCTTCCCCGCCATCCGCTCCCGCTGCTCGTCACCGGTGTCCGGCACGGTGAGCACGGCACCGCCCAGCGGGCCCACGGACTTCTCGCCCGCCTTCGGCACCGGGATCCGTGCGATGCCCCAGTGCAGTGACTTCTTGGTGTTCAGCGTCTCGACCTGCCACGGACCGTTGATCATCATCGCGGCGTTGCCCGCCATGAACTGGTCGTTGACGTCGGCCTGCGTCCAACCCACCGTCGACTTCGACAGGGAGCCATCCTTCAGCAGACTCTTCCAGTAGTCCAGCGCCTCCACGACCTTCGGCCCGTCGAGCCGCGTCTCGTCCCCGCCGTTGGACCACATGAACGGCGTGAACTGGAAGACGCCGTCCTCGGCACCGCCCGCGCTCAGCGCCACGCCGTACCTGTTGCCCTGCGTCAGCCTCCTCGCGGTCTCGCGCAGCTCCGCCCAGGTGGTGGGCACCTTCAGGCCCGCCCGGTCGAGGGTGTCCTTGTTGTAGAAGAGCGCGAGCGTGTTCACCGACCGGGCGGCTCCGTAGTACGTCCCCTTGTAGGAGCCGAAATTGACGATGCCCTGCGGGATGTCCGTGGTGCTCAGCCCGAGCGTCCTGAGGTCGGTCAGCCCGCCGGCCTCGGCGAACGTCGGCATCTCCGAGGCGTCGAACTGCACGATGTCGGGCAGCGACTTCGAGGACGCCATGCGCAGCGCCTTCGTCATCACCTGCGCCGCCGGGACGCTCTGCTGCTCGACGGTGACGCCCAGCTGCTTGCTGCAGCGGGCCATCGCCTCCGCGTCCCAGCGGTGGTACGTCTCGTCGGTCGAGGAGTTCAGCACGGTGTAGACGGAGCTGTCGTGCTGTTGTCCGCAGCCGGTCAGTGCCGCCCCGGCGACCAGGGCGGAGACGGCTGCGAGGGGTATGACGGCTCTGCGAGAGCGTCTGTTGAAGCGCTTCGACATGTGCGGCCCCTGCTGTCGTACTGTCCGGCAGCGGCGCCGGACCTCTTTGTTTACTGTGATGACTAATACGTCATACACAGGCCCGGCGCCAGACCCGGATGCGTGTCGGTTCGTTCACCCTCCGAGAGGACGTTCGCCAAGAACTCCATGATCACCCCTGGTCAGACGGGTTCTCTCGCTACCTTGGCCTGTCCGGAGGGGATTTGTTCTGTGTACGATCAAATGCCGGGCGACGCCTCCGCGCCCCGCTCGAACCACCCCAGCTCCCCCGAGGGAAGAACATGAAGTTCACCAACGGCTTCTGGCGCATCCGTGACGGCGTGCAGATCGCGTACGCCGCCGAGGCTCGTGACGTACGTGTGGAATCGAAGCGCTTCACCGCCTATGCGGCCGTGAAGAAGGTGACGCGGAGAGGGGACACGCTCAACGCGCCGCTCCTCACGGTCGACTGCTTCTCGCCCGCCGAGGGCGTCATCGGCGTCCGGGTCACTCACCACGCCGGCAAGCGCCACCCCGGTCCGGACTTCGCCCTCGCCGAGCAGGCGGACGGTGCGGGCGCCGTCCGCCGCGACGGCAGCGTCACGGAGCTGACCAGCGGCCCGCTGACCCTCCGCCTGGACGAGACCGCCCCCTGGACCCTGGTGTTCCACGACGCGGACGGCCGGGAGCTGACCCGGTCCGGCGCCAAGGGCACCGCCTTCGCCACCACCGACGACGGTGCGCACCATGTCCTCGCCCAGCTCGCGCTCGGCGTGGGCGAGCAGATCTACGGCCTCGGCGAGCGCTTCACCCCGTTCGTCAAGAACGGCCAGGTCGTCGACGTCTGGCAGGCCGACGGCGGCACCAGCAGCGAGCAGGCCTACAAGAACATCCCGTTCTACCTCTCCTCCCGCGGCTACGGCGTCTTCGTCAACCACCCCGGCAGGGTCTCCTTCGAGGTCGGCTCCGAGTCCGTCGGCCAGGTGCAGTTCAGCGTCGAGGACCAGACCGTCGAGTACTACGTGATCGCCGGTCCCACCCCGAAGGACGTCCTCGCCCGCTACACCGCCCTCACCGGCCGCCCGGCCCTGCCGCCCGCCTGGTCCTTCGGCCTCTGGCTGACCACGTCCTTCACCACCGACTACGACGAGGCGACGGTGACGTCCTTCGTCGACGGCATGGCCGAGCGCGGCATCCCGCTGTCGGTCTTCCACTTCGACTGCTTCTGGATGCGCGAGTACCAGTGGTGCGACTTCGCATGGGACCCCGCCGTCTTCCCCGACCCGGAGGGCATGCTGGCCCGGCTCAAGGCGAAGGGCCTGCGGATCAGCGCGTGGATCAACCCGTACATCGCCCAGAAGTCCCCGCTCTTCGACGAGGCGGCCGCCCTCGGCCACCTCGTGCGCCGGCCGGACGGCGACATCTGGCAGTGGGACCTGTGGCAGGCCGGCATGGGCCTGGTCGACTTCACCAGCCCCGACGCCCGCGCCTGGTTCCAGGCCAAGCTCAAGGCGCTGCTCGACCAGGGCGTGGACTGCTTCAAGACCGACTTCGGCGAGCGCATCCCCACCGACGTCGTGTGGCACGACGGCTCCGACCCGGAGCGGATGCACAACTACTACACCCATCTGTACAACCGGACCGTCTTCGAACTGCTGGAGAAGGAGCGCGGCCAGGGCGAGGCCGTCCTCTTCGCCCGCTCCGCGACCGCGGGCGGCCAGCAGTACCCCGTGCACTGGGGCGGCGACTGCTGGGCGTCCTTCGAGGCCATGGCCGAGTCCCTGCGCGGCGGGCTGTCCCTGTCCCTGAGCGGCTTCGGCTTCTGGAGCCACGACATCGGCGGCTTCGAGGGCACCCCCGACCCCGCGGTGTTCAAGCGCTGGCTCGCCTTCGGACTGCTCTCCTCGCACAGCCGCCTGCACGGGTCCTCCTCGTACCGGGTGCCGTGGAACTTCGGCGAGGAGGCCGTGGCGGTCGCCCGGCGGTTCACGCTGCTCAAGCACCGCCTCATGCCCTATCTCTACGGTGCCGCGGCCGAGGCCCACCGCACCGGCGTCCCGGTGATGCGCCCCATGCTCCTGGAGTTCCCCCAGGACCCGGCGTGCCGCCCGCTGGACCGCCAGTACATGCTCGGCCCCGACCTGCTGGTCGCCCCGGTGTTCACGGCGGACGGCGAGGTCGAGGTCTACCTCCCCGAGGGCACCTGGACGCACCTCCTGACCGGCGAGCAGGTCACCGGCCCGGCCTGGCGCACCGAGCGGCACGCCTACGACAGCCTGCCGCTGTACGTCCGCGAGGGCGCCGTCCTGCCGCTCGCCTCCGACGGCAGCCGCCCCGACGGCGACTGGCTGGACACCCCGACCCTGCTGGTGCACCCCACGGCCGAGCCCGGCTACACCGCCGAGACCACGGTGCCCGACCTGACGGGCACCCCGGCCGCCGCCTTCACCGTCCGCCGCGACGGCGCCCGGCTGCGTGTCACCGCGCGCGGCACCGACCGCCCGTTCACCGTCCGCGTCGCCGGCGGCGCGAGCGCGACGGGCGCGGGCGAGGTGGTCGTACCCCTGGCCTGAACCACGGGGCGTCGTCCCCGCGCCGGGCTCCGGTGACGGGGGCGACGGTCCGGGTGACCTGCCGTCCGCGGTGATCCCGATGGCGCCGGGCCCCGGACAGCCCCTGCGGGCGGGCGGCGAGCCGGGTCTGAAGGCCGGTACGGGACGTGAGTGCTGTGGCCGTCATGCCGGCGACGCCAGGGGGCGACCCCCTCCGTGGAGGGTCCAGCCCTGGCGTCGCCGCTTCGTGCGATCCCCGCGTCAGTGGCCGAAGTCGAACCAGTTCACGTTCACGAAGTCGGCCGGCTGGCCGCTGGTGAAGGTGAGATAGACGTCGTGGGTCCCGGTCACCGCGCCGATGTTCGCCGGGACCGTCCGCCAGGACTGCCATCCGCCCGTGCCGGCGAGGGCGAAGCTGCCGATCGGTGCGTTGCCGCGGCTGTCCAGGCGCACCTCGACCAGGCCGCTGACCCCGCTCGCGGCACCGCTCGCGACCCGGGCGTAGAACTGGGTCGCCGCTGTCGAGCCGAAGTCGACGCCCTTGTACAGCGCCCAGTCGCCGTTCGCGAGGGAGCCGATGTCCTGGCCGCCGCCCGTGTCCGTGGTCGTCTCGGTGCTGACGCCGGACTGGCTGTCGTAGGACTCGGCCTGGATGGCGCTGTAGGCGTCCCGGTTGCCGGGCGGCGGGGGAGTGGTGCCACCCCCGCCGCCCGAGGACTGCAGGACCTGCACATAGTCCACGACCATCGGGTGGCCCGGCTCGGTCCCGCTGTCCGGGCCGCCGCCGAACGCGGCCGGGAAGCCGCCGCCCATCGCCACGTTGAGGATGAGGAAGTAGCCGTGGTTGGTGGCGTTGGCCCACGTCGTCGCGTCGACCTGGTTCGCCCGGACGGTGTGGAAGGTGACGCCGTCGAGGTAGAAGCGGATCTCCTCGGGGCTGGTCGAGCGGTCCCACTCCATCGCGTAGGTGTGGAAGCCGGCCTGGCAGGTGGTACCGGTGCAGGAGGTGGAGTTGCCGATGCCGGTGGTCTCGTTGCACGGGCCGCCCGGGTTCGTGCCGCAGTGCATCGTGGCCCAGGCGGTGTTCAGGCCCTGGACGTTCTCCATGATGTCCAGCTCGCCGATGCTCGGCCAGTTCCAGTAGTTTCCGCGGAACGGGGCCCCGAGCATCCAGAACGCCGGCCAGTAGCCCTTCGCGGCGGCGCCGGTGACCTGGGGCATCTGGATCCGGGCCTGGACGCGCAGTGTGCCGCCGGCGGCGGGCTGGAAGTCGGTGCGGGTGGTCTCGATCCGGCCGGAGGTCCAGTTGCCGGAGGCGTCGCGGCGCGGGGTGATGAGCAGGTTCCCGCTGCCGTCCAGCGCGACGTTGCTGGTGCTCGACGTCATGGTCTCGACCTCGCCGGTGCCCCAGTTGGCGGCGCCGCCGGGATAGGAAGTACCCGTGTCGTACCGCCAGTTGGCGGTGTTGACGCCGGAGCCGGCCGCGCCGTCGAAGTCGTCCGCGAAGACCTGCGTCCAGCCGGAGGGCGGCGTGGGCGCGGAGGCGTCGGCGGGTGCGGTGGCGGCCGTGGCGAGGGCCGCGGCCAGGCCGAGCGTGGCGGCGACGGCGACGAGCGCGCGCCGCAGCGGGCGGGGTCTGGACATGCCGGAGGATGCACTCATGGGGGGAGCCTCTCGGTACGGGGGTGTGCGGGGGGTTGGTGAGAGCGCTCCCATGTCGATGGCTGAGAGCGCTCTCACGATGCCGACAATGTGCTCCGCGGCCCGTCGACCGTCAAGACTTGAAACAAGGAAAGTCCCCTCCACGCCCGGGAGTTCACCGGCTGAAGCCGCCTGCGAACGCGCCGCGCAGGGGCGCCGTCCGCCGGAACCCGCGTACCCGCCCTCGTCATGGCGGGGTAAGGGCACGCTCCCCACCTGGAGCAGCGCAAGCACGGTCCTCCCGCCGGCGTCGTCGAGGCGGCGTTCTCCGAGCGCTGAACCCCACCGCCGGGCGGTTCACCTGCCGGCGGGTACCGCACGTCGTCGCCGTGGACGAGGCGCTGGTCCTCGTCCGGCACGCGGACGAGCTGTCCCATGGCGAGCGGTACCGTAACGTCGAGGCGATCACCGTGCGGGAGGGCCTCGTCCGGGAGGTGCGGATCTTCTTCGGCGGCAGGGTGTGAACCGGGCCGCGACCGGCGGCAGGACCGTCCCGCTCGCGGCCGCCGCCGCGTTCCCCGGGACGGAGATGGTGAAGGTACCGCGGGCCCGTGACGGGAACGTGGTGGTGACGAACGCGCCGGTGGGCCCGGCGACCCGGTCCGCCCTGGGCGAGGCCGGCGACCGGTGGTCCCGGCGGGAACGCAGGGAAGGGTGCAGGCGTGAAGCTGACGATTCTGGGCGGCGGCGGGTTCCGGGTGCCGCTGGTGTACGGTGCGCTGCTGGCCGACCACGCCGAGGGGCGGGTCACCGAGGTCGTCCTGCACGACCTGGACGACCGCAGGCTGCGCGCGGTGACCCGAGTGCTGGCCGAGCAGGCCGCCGGCATCCCGGACGCACCCGAGGTGACCGCCACCACCGACCTGGACGAGGCCCTGCGCGGCGCCGACTTCGTCTTCTCCGCGATCCGCGTCGGTGGCCTGGAGGGCCGGGCGAACGACGAGCGGGTGGCCCTCGCCGAGGGCGTGCTCGGCCAGGAGACCGTCGGCGCGGGAGGGATCGCCTACGGCCTGCGCACCGTCCCCGTCGCCGTCGACATCGCCCGGCGCGTGGCCCGCCTCGCCCCGGAGGCCTGGGTCATCAACTTCACCAACCCGGCGGGCCTGGTCACCGAGGCCATGTCCCGCGACCTGGGCGACCGCGTCATCGGCATCTGCGACTCGCCGGTCGGCCTCGGCCGCCGTATCGCCCGCGTCCTCGGCGCCGACCCGAAGGAGGCCTTCATCGACTATGTCGGCCTCAACCACCTCGGCTGGGTACGCGGTCTGCGGGTCGCCGGACGCGACCAGCTCCCGCGCCTGCTCGCCGACCCCGCGCTGCTCGGCTCCTTCGAGGAGGGCAGGCTGTTCGGCACCGACTGGCTGCGGTCGCTGGGCGCGATCCCCAACGAGTACCTGCACTACTACTACTTCAACCGGGAGACGGTCCGCGCCTACCAGGAGGCCGAGAAGACCCGCGGCGCCTTCCTGCGCGACCAGCAGGCCGGGTTCTACGCGGAGGCGGTCGACCCCGGCGTCTCCGCGTTGCTCGCCTGGGACCGCACCCGCGCCGAGCGCGAGGCGACCTACATGGCCGAGAACCGGGAGAGCGCCGGCGCGGGCGAACGCGAGGCCGACGACCTGTCCGGCGGCTACGAGAAGGTCGCCCTCGCCCTGATGCGGGCCATCGCCCGCGACGAACGCACCACCCTCATCCTCAACGTCCGCAACCGTGCCACCCTGACCGTCCTCGACCCCGACGCCGTCATCGAGGTCCCCTGCCTGGTCGACGCCAACGGCGCCCACCCGCTGGCCGCGCAGCCGCTGCCCGGCCACGCCACCGGGCTGGTCTGCTCGGTCAAGGCCGTCGAGCGCGAGGTGCTCGCCGCGGCCGAGTCCGGCTCCCGGGCGACGGCCGTGAAGGCCTTCGCGCTGCACCCCCTGGTCGACTCGGTCAACGTGGCCCGCAGACTGGTCGAGGGCTACACCGAGGTCCATCCTGGCCTGGAGTACCTGAAGTAGCCGCTGGGGCGGCCGCTCGGGCCGGCGGGGCGGGATGCGACGCCGAGCCGGTGAGGTTGCGCCCGCTGATGGTGCGGACGCCGTGGCCGGTCGTGGCCCGCCGAACGGACGGAGGGCCGCTCCGCCGAGCGGCCCTCCGCCGTCACGCCCCGACCGTCAACCGGTGAAACCGGCCGTGATCGAGGTGAACTGCCAGTTGCTCTGGTTGATGCCGGAGCAGTTGCTCACCACGCCGCCGCCCGCGCACGGCCGGTCGCGGTTGACCGACCAGTAGGCGAGCCGGGCGATGTGGTGGGAGTTCGCCCAGTCGCGGATCTGGGTCCAGATCGCCGGAGTGGTCGTCTCCTGCTGGTCGGACAGACCGTTCATGCCGGAGATGCCGATGTGGGCGTAGGCGGTCGCGTCGTCCCAGCCGAAGGTGGACTTCAGCTTGTTCTTCAGCCCCTCGGTGGCGTTCACGGTGCTGCCGTACATGTCCGAGCCACCGCCGAAGTCGAACGGCATGATGGTGAACACGTCGATGTTCGCGCCGAGCGACTGCGCCTGCTCGATGAGCCGGTTGCCGTAGTACGTCGGCCCGGTGGTGGACGTGCCGAAGGTGACGATGGTCTTCAGGCCGGGGTTGTTGGCCTTGACCGTCTTCAGCGCGGTGAGGATCTTCGCCTGTACGGCCTCGTTCTCGAACTCGTCGGTGTTCTCGATGTCGAAGTCGATGGCCTTCAGGCCGTAGGCGTCGATCACCTTCTGGACGGCCCCGGCGAGCGCGCTCGCGGAGGAGCAGTTGGCGCCGAGCTTGCTGCCCGACCAGCCGCCGAACGACGGCACGATGTCACCGCCGGCGGAGCGGATCTGGTTGATCGCCGTCTGGTCCACACCGCCGGTCAGCGCCCGGCTGCCGTCCCAGGCAGGCGTGCAGCCGCCGGAGTCCAGCACGAACGCCATCGTGAACCACTTGACGCCGGTCGCGCTCATCACCGTCGCCGGGTTCGGCGGATCGCCCCAGCCCTCGTACAGGTACGGCGCCGCCTGCTTGAACCCGGTACCGCCACCGCCGCCCGCGTCGGTCGTCACGGTCACGGAGTTGGAGGCGGTCGAGGCGTTCCCGGCCGCGTCCCGCGCCTTCACCGTGAAGGTGTAACCCGTGCTCGGTGACAGCCCGCTGACCGTGGCGGACGTACCCGAGACGCTGAGCAGCTGGTTGCCGCCGCTGTAGATGTCGTACGCGGTCACGCCCACGTTGTCCGAGGAGGCGTTCCACTTCAGCGACACGCTCGTGGAGGTCTTGCCGGTGGAGGTGAGCCCGCTGGGCGCGGTCGGTGCCTGGGTGTCACCGCCGCCTCCGCCGCCCGGTCCGTCCAGGCTGATGTCGTCGGCGTAGTAGGTGCCCTGGCCGTACCAGCCGTGCAGATAGATGGTGGCGCTGGTCTGCGAGGCGCCGGTGGTGAAGGAGAGGCTGAGCTGGCTGTACGCCGAGGGGGACGTCGTCCAGGTGGAGGCGCCGCCGTTCACGCCGAGGTACACGTAACTGCCGCGTACCCAACCGCTCAGTGCGTACGTCGTGTTGGGCTGCACCGCGACCGTCTGGCTGCACTGCGCGTTGTCGCTGGAGGTCACCGCGCCCTGCAGCGCCTTGGAGCCGCCGTGCACGGGTGAGGAGACGACCGAGCCGAGGTTGCCGGTGCAGGACCAGGGGGACAGCCCGCCGGACTCGAAGCCCGCGTTGGTCAGGACGTTGGCCGCGTGGGCCGTACCGGGAAGGGCGACGGCCCCGCCGAGCGCGAGGGCCGCGGAACCGAGCAGAGCGAGAAGCCGGCGTCTGGGACGCCCGAGTGTGATGCGCACGCTATCTCCCTGTGGGGATGGGGTGTTCGGGAGTGCAGGGGAGTGCGGAACAGGTGCGCCAATGAATGTGGTATGGACCAATCCGGCTGTCAAGAAGACGAGCAGGATTGGTCCATACCGGTGAGTGCAGGCGTCCGGAAGGGGCGCGGGACCGTGTCCGCCGTGCGGCTCCGCCGCGCGGGCGCGGACGACCGCGGCGATCCGGCCGCGGCCCAGGACCTACAGCGGCAGGACCTGAGCCGCCTGGACCGACTGCACGGGCGAAGGCACCGCCGGCAGCACCACCTCGGCCGACTCCACCCGCTGCCGCGGAAGCGCCGCGGGCAACAGCGGGCGCGGCCCCGACACCACCGTGTAGTCCTGCCCGAGGAACGGCGGCTCGAGGAAACCCGGGTCCTCGCCCAGCGCCAGCTGCACAGCCGCCCAGGGCACGTTCACCCCGCAGAGTGACAGCTGGTGCAGCCCGCCGGCGGGCCGCGTGTTGACGTCGAGCAGCACCGGGCGGTCACCGAGCATGCGGAACTGGATGTTGGACAGGTGGTGCAGGCCGAAGCCCTCGGCGATCAGCCGGGCCGGCCCCAGCCACCGCTCGTCCAGGGTGAAGCCCCGGCGACGGCCGTTCTTGGTGCGGCCCACCGCGAGCCGCACCCGGTTGTCCGGCCCGGTCAGGCAGTCGACGGACACCTCGGGCTGCTCCAGGCGCGGCATCACCAGCCAGTCCACCGGCTCCTCGGCCCGCTTCAGCGCCTCGACGACCAGGTCCAGCTGCACGTACGGGCCGGGGAAGCCGGCGAGGTTGTCCAGCGAGAAGGGCGCGCGCGTGATCACCCGGAAACCGACCCCGCCCGCACCGGCCGCCGGTTTGAAGCAGGCCTTGTGCCCAGCCGTCTCCAACTCACCGACCGCCGTGAGGAGTTCGTCCGCCGTGCGCACCCGCCACCAGGGCGGCACCGGGACTCCGACGGAGCGGACCGCCTCGTACGCGGTGGCCTTGTCCTCGAACACGGCCACCGCTTCCGGGGTCGGCGCCAGCAGTGCCGTACCCGCCGCCGCGAACTCGGCGCGGTGCGCCACGATCGCCGCCTGGTGCAGCCGGGGCACGAAGACGTCGATGCCGCGCCGGGTGCACTGGTCGAGGGCGTACTCGACGTAGGCGGCCGGGGACAGGCCCTCCGGCTCCAGGTCGGCGGTGTCGGCGGCGGCCAGCACGGGGGAGTCGGGATCGCCGTGCGTGGCGTGGATCTCCACCGCGCGGTCGCTGGGATTTCTCCGCAGCTGATCCATGAAGAACACGTTCTCCGCGTACGTGCGGTTGAGCCAGACGCGTACGCGAGAGAGCATGCAGGCCGCCTTTCGGGGTGTGCGGGCAGGGCTGAGCGGCCCGTGCCCGGGCAGGAGGGAGGAAGGGACACCAAACGGCCCTGTGTGAAGGGAAGCGAGGGCGTCGGTGTTGGGGCGATCATACGGCTTTCGAAAGCCCCCGCGTGCAACGCGGATGTTACGGATCCCCGGGAGCCGGCCCCAGCGGATCGCGCCCCGACGCCGGTGATCCGGCAGAGCCGAGCCCGCTGCCGTACGCCAGGCGGGTGCCCGGCGTAAGCCGCGGGCCGGGCACGGCCCAGGGCCTCTTGTCCGCCGTCCGCGAATGTGTTCTGGTGGTGTCCGCGAGCCGGTGATCGAAAGGGGCGCAGGGTGGAGTCGACGGCCGGGACCGGACAGCTGCTGGCCATCAGCGACCTGCACATCAGCTACCCGGAGAACCGCGCCCTGGTGGAGGAGATGCGCCCCGGCGGCGAGGAGGACTGGCTGATCGTCGCCGGCGACGTCGCGGAGACCGTCGCCGACATCCGCTGGGCCCTCGCCACGCTCGCGGGCCGCTTCCGCAAGGTGCTGTGGGCTCCCGGCAACCACGAGCTGTGGACCCACCCGAGCGACCCCGTCACCCTGCGCGGCGTCGCCCGCTACGAGCATCTGGTCGAGCTGTGCCGGGAGTTGGGCGTGGTCACACCCGAGGACCCCTACCCGGTGTGGCACGGTCCCGGCGGCCCGGTCGCCGTCGCCCCGTTGTTCCTGCTGTACGACTACTCGTTCCTGCCGGCCGGCTGCGCCACCAAGGCCCAGGGCCTGGCCTACGCGGAGAGCACGGGCATCGTCTGCAGCGACGAGTACCTGCTGCACCCCGACCCCTACCCGACCCGTGAGGACTGGTGCCGGGCCCGGGTCGCCGAGACGCAGCGCAGGCTCGCCGAGCTGCCCGCGGACCTGCCGACCGTGCTCGCCAACCACTACCCCCTGGACCGGCATCCCACCGAGATCCTGTGGCACCCCGAGTTCGCCATGTGGTGCGGCACCGAGCTGACCGCGGACTGGCACCGCCGGTACCGCGTCGCCACGATGGTGTACGGCCATCTGCACATCCCCCGCACCACCTGGCACGACGGAGTCCGCTTCGAAGAGGTCTCCGTGGGATACCCCCGCGAATGGCGCAAGCGCCCCGGCCGTCCGGGAAGGCTGCGCCGCATCCTGCCGATGGAGGTGGACGCCGGTGATCGAGGAGCTGCTCCCGGAGTCGGTCGTGGCCGTGGAGGCACACCGTGACGACCCGCTGTGGGACGCCCCGCTGCACCCGGAGGAGGAGGTGTTCGTCGCGCGCGCGGTGGCCAAGCGCCGCCGTGAGTTCGCGGCCGTACGCGGTTGCGCCCGGCGGGCCATGGAGAAGCTCGGCGTGCCGGCGCAGGCCGTCGTCACCGGCGAGCGGGGCGCTCCGCGCTGGCCGGAAGGTCTCGCGGGCAGCATGACGCACTGCGACGGCTACTGCGCCGCCGCGCTGGTCCGCGCGACCGACCTGGCCTCCCTCGGGATCGACGCCGAACCGCACGGCCCGCTCCCGGACGGCGTGGGCGCCTCCGTCTTCCTGCCCGCCGAGGCCGCACGGCTGGCGCTGCTCGCCGGGCAGCGGCCCGCCGTGCACTGGGACCGGATACTGTTCAGCGCCAAGGAGTCCGTCTACAAGGCGTGGTACCCGCTCACCCGCAAGTGGCTGGACTTCTCCGAGGCCGACATCACCCTCCGCCCGGCACCCGACGGCGCGCCGACCGGCACCCTGCGCGCCGAACTCCTCGTCCCCGGCCCCCTGGTCGGCGACCGCCGGCTGCGGTCATTCGACGGTCGCTGGGCCGTGCGCGACGGCGTGGTGGTCACCACCGTCGTCGTACCGCACCCCTGACGGCGGCCGCCGCCCGCGACGTGGCGCACGCGGGACGGCGCAGGACCCGCGCGGCCGGTCAGGCGGGTGGGCACCATTCGCGCAGCAGCCGGAAGAACTCCTGCTCGTTGCCCGCGAGTCCCGCCCGTGCGAGGGCCGCTTCCGCCTCGGCGAGCACGGCGGGCGGGACGACGGCGGGCCGGTCGCCGTCCGGCGGCCCGTCGAAGGCGGCGCGCACCGTATGCAGCAGCCGCAGGTAGGCCTGTACGGCGGTGCGCTCACGGTCGGTCAGTACGGCGGTGGGCATCGGTCGGCTCTCCCCGAGTAGGCGTCACGGTCACGCGCCCTGCGGCGCCGCGCGCCGTCTCGTACGGCGCACGCTTCCAGCTTGCCGCCCACCACTGACAACGCCGTCCGGCTCCGCGCCGGTTCGCCCGCCCAGCGGAGGTGAAACCGCGCCGGGATCCGAGCCCGGCGGGGGAACGGCACACGGACGCCCCGGAGGTCACCGGGAGGGAGGGCGTGACCGGATGACCGACGGGCCGCGACCGCACCCGGCAGGCATCGCACGGCCGCGCACCCGTACCGGCCTGGGCCCCGCCCTCACCGGCACCGGCACCCCGGTGACGCCCACGGACCCCCGGGCTCACGACTCGGGGCGCTTGACGCTCTCCAGAAGCATGTCGAGCCACTCGGCGACCTTGTCCCGGTGCTGGTCGGTGGGCAACTGGGCGGCCCGCCAGGCGATTCCGCGCACCCCGTGGTCCTGCAACAGCCGTTCCAGCGGGTCCTCGGCGGACTCGGCCGCTGCCCGCTCCCGGTCGGCGAGCTTCTGCAGCAGCTCCTGCTCGGTGCGCTGCAGTGTGCCCGCCAGCGCCTCGGGATCCTCCGCGGTGAGGAAACCGGCGTGCACCCGGAAAAAGCGCTGGAGCGCGTCGCAGTGCTCCATCGTGGGCCGCCGGTCGCCGTTGATGAGGGCGCCGGCCTGCTGCCGGGACATGCCCGCGCCGTCGGCGATCTCCTGCTGGGTGTACCTGCGGCCGTTGGGTTTCAGCCGGGTGCGGCGCAGCAGGTCCAGACGCTGCAGGAAGCGTGCCTGCACGTCCGGTTCGCCCGCCGGCCGACCGCTGAGCAGGGCCTTGACCACCGGCTCGGGCACACCGCAGGCGGTGGAGAGCCGCCCGACGTCGAAGACCTCGGCGTGCGGTACGCCGAGCCGGTCGGCGAGCCCGGTGACGCGGGCGACGACGGCCGGCAGCTGGGCGGTCGCCGCGGCGCCCGGATCCTCGTAGCCATCCGTCACCGACAGAACTCCTACGTCTCTCGAGGGCCTCAGACGCGTGCGTGCTTCTCGCAAGCGGTCGCCGTGAACTTCCCGGAGAGTAGCGGGTGCTTCGAACTCACATCCAGGTCTCGCCACAACTGTGGCGAATTTCGGCCGTCAACCGGCAGGAAATGCCACGATAGTTGACATCGCTCAGGGCGGGGCAGCAGGATCGCATCGCCGCGTGAAGGCCGCAGAGGCAAGAGGGGTGACCTCCCGATGGCACATCAGGCAGGAGGGCAGCGGCCGGCACCGCGGCCCGTCCCCGATACCTGCGAGACCCAGGCGTACCTTGAGGACTACGCCGCGCTGCTGGAGTCCCTGCCCTTGCCGTCCCTGGTGGTCGACCGTCGCTGGAACGTGGTCATGGCCAACGGCGCGTTCGAGGCACTCTTCCGTGGCGTGCGCCCTCATCCGACGGCCATGCCCGGCGACAACTTCCTCCGGTTCGTCCTGTTCCATCCCGACGCGTCCGACGTCCTCGGCGAGCACGAGCCGGGCTGGTGCCTGCCGATGCTGGCCCACCTGCGCACCGCGCTGGAGACGTACGGTCACGACCACGAACTCCAGGCGATACGCCGGGACGTCGCCCAGGACCCGCTCATGGAGGCCGCCTACCGGCAGGGTCTGCCGCACTGGATCCGGGCCGTCGGCGAGGCCGCGACACGGCTCGACGGGGCCGTCCGGCTGCTGCTCCACCCCGACCCGCGCCGGGGCCCCGTCGAGTGCCGGATCGTGGAGGAGACCCCGCAGACCCTGCGGGACCTCGGCCACCGGCGCCTGACGATGGTGCTGCGCGACCCCCGCCGGGCGGCCTCGTCGGCGCGCCGCACGCGCCGGCCCCGTGGCACGGCCACGCATCTGACGGTCGTCCCGGCACCCGAGGACTGACCCGGCACCGCCGGTGTTCAGGTCATCGGCGGCGCCGGGTCGAAGCACCCGCCCCCTGAACGGGAGGCGGGTGTCTCGTCTACGCAAGCACCTTGCGTAACTTGCGCTACGCTTGCGTTCATGACGCGACGACTTGCGGAAGTGGCGAAGAAGGTCGGGGTCAGCGAGGCCACGGTCAGCCGGGTGCTCAACAACAAGCCCGGAGTCTCCGAAGCCACCCGGCAGGCGGTGCTGTCCGCCCTCGACGTCCTCGGCTACGAGCGCCCCACCCAGCTGCGCGGCGAACGCGCCCGGCTCGTCGGCCTGGTCCTGCCGGAGCTGCAGAACCCCATCTTCCCGGCGTTCGCCGAGGTCATCGGTGGCGCGCTCGCCCAGCTCGGACTCACCCCGGTGCTGTGCACACAGACCAAGGGCGGTGTCTCGGAGGCCGACTACGTCGAGCTGCTGCTGCAGCAGCAGGTCTCCGGCGTCGTCTTCGCCGGCGGCCTGTACGCCCAGGCCGACGCGCCGCACGACCACTACCGGCTGCTCGCCGACCGCAACATCCCCGTCGTGCTGGTCAACGCGGCCATCGAGCACCTCGGCTTCCCGGGCGTGTCCTGCGACGACGCCGTCGCCGTGGAGCAGGCCTGGCGGCATCTGGCCTCGCTCGGCCACGAGCGCATCGGCCTGGTCCTCGGCCCCGGCGACCACGTGCCCTCGGCCCGCAAACTGGCCGCCGCCCGGGCGGTCGCCGGCGACCTGCCGGAGGAGTTCGTGGCCCGCGCCATCTTCTCCATCGAGGGCGGTCACGCCGCCGCCTCCCGCCTCATCGACCGCGGCGTCACCGGCATCATCTGCGCCAGTGACCCGCTCGCGCTCGGCGCCGTCCGGGCGGCCCGCCGCAAGGGGTACGACGTCCCCGGTCGCATCTCCGTCGTCGGCTACGACGACTCGGCCTTCATGAACTGCACCGAACCCCCGCTCACCACGGTCCGCCAGCCCATCGAGGCCATGGGCCGTGCGGCCGTCGAGCTGCTGAACGCGCAGATCGGCGGCACCGCCGTACCCGCGGAGGAGCTGCTGTTCGAGCCCGAGCTGGTGGTGCGCGGATCCACCGCGCAGGCCCCGCGCGACTGAGGCGCAAGGGACCGGCGGACTGCTTCCATCCACCTGTCGAATAATTACAGATTCTGCGCGACATCTTGCGATGCGATGTCGGTGGTGCTTGAGTGTGCGGCGCCCACTGCTCCTGCCATGAGGGGTCCACCGATGAGAAGCACCGGGTTCCGCCGTACCTTTGTCGCGATCGGCGTCTGTTCCTCCCTCGCGCTCACCGCCACCGCCTGCGGATCGGGTGACGAGGGCTCGGCCGGCGGGAAGACCCGCATCACCGTCAACTGCGAGCCGCCCAAGAGCGCCAAGGTCGACCGGAGGTTCTTCGAGGAGGACATCGCCTCCTTCGAGAAGCAGAACCCGGACATCGACGTCGTCGCGCACGACGCCTTCCCCTGCCAGGACCCGAAGACCTTCGACGCCAAGCTCGCCGGCGGCCAGATGGAGGACGTCTTCTACACGTACTTCACCGACGCCAGGCACGTCGTCGACATCCGCCAGGCCGCCGATCTCACGCCGTACCTCAAGGAGCTGAAGAGCTACGACAGCATCCAGAAGCAGCTGCGGGACATCTACACCGTCGACGGGAAGGTCTACGGGATACCCCGCACCGGATACTCCATGGGGTTGATCTACAACCGCAAGCTCTTCCAGAAGGCCGGTCTCGACCCCGACAAGCCCCCGGCGACCTGGGACGAGGTCCGCGCCGCCGCCAGGAAGATCGCCGCTCTCGGTGACGGAACGGTCGGATACGCCGACTACAGCGCCCAGAACCAGGGCGGCTGGCACTTCACCGCCGAGCTGTACTCACAGGGCGGTGACGTCGTCGGCCCGGACGGCAAGAAGGCCACCATCGACACCCCCGAGGGCCGGGCCGTCCTGCAGAACCTGCACGACATGCGCTGGACCGACGACTCGATGGGCAGCAAGCAGCTCCTCGTCATCAACGACGCGCAGCAGATGATGGGTTCGGGCAAGCTCGGCATGTACCTCTCCGCCCCGGACAACATCCCGATCCTGGTCAAGGAGAAGGGCGGCAACTACAAGGACCTCGCCCTGGCCCCCATGCCCGGCGGCAAGGGCACCCTCATCGGCGGCGACGGCTACATGTTCAACAAGCGCGCCACGCCCGCCCAGATCCGCGCCGGCCTGAAGTGGCTGGACCACATGTTCCTCACCCCCGGCAAGGGCTTCCTCGGCGACTACGCCCGCGCCAAGAAGAACGACGCCCCCGTCGGCCTGCCCGAGCCGCGCCTGTTCACCGGCGCCGCCGACGCCAAGGACCAGCAGGTCAAGAAGGCCAACGCCAACGTCCCGGTGGAGAACTACCAGGCCTTCCTCGACGGCAACCAGAAGCTCCGGATGAAGATCGAGCCGCCGCACGCCCAGCAGATCTACTCCGTCCTCGACGGCACCGTCTCCGCCGTCCTCACCAAGAAGGACGCCGACATCGACCAGCTCCTCGAGGAGGCGTCCGGCAAGATCGACAGCATCCTGGCCCGGAGCTGACCGCCATGACCAAGACGGCCGAACGGCGGCCCCCGGCACCGGCAGCCGCCCGCCCGGTCCCGGCGCCGCCCCCGGCAGGGGACCGGAGGCGGCGCCGCCTCATCGACCAGGCCCGCGCCTACGCCTTCCTCCTCGGCGGCCTGATCTGCTTCGCCCTGTTCTCCTGGTACCCGGCGATACGCGCGGTCGTGATCGCCTTCCAGAAGTACACGCCGGGCTCACCGCCCGAGTGGGTCGGCACCGCCAACTTCACCCGCGTCCTGCACGATCCCGAATTCACCGCCGCCTGGCGCAACACTCTCACCTTCACCCTGCTCGCCCTGCTCATCGGCTTCGCCGTCCCCTTCGTACTCGCCCTCGTCCTCAACGAGTTGCGGCACGCGAAGGCCTTCTTCCGGGTCGTCGTCTACCTGCCCGTGATGATCCCGCCGGTGGTCAGCGCCCTGCTGTGGAAGTGGTTCTACGACCCCGGAGCCGGCCTCGCCAACGAGACGCTCCGCTTCCTGCACCTGCCCACCTCCAACTGGTCCAACGGCACCGACACCGCGCTCGTCTCCCTCGTCATCGTGGCGACCTGGGCCAACATGGGCGGTACCGTCCTCATCTACCTGGCCGCCCTGCAGTCCATCCCGGGCGAGCTGTACGAGGCCGCCGAACTGGACGGCGCGAACCTGCTCCAGCGCGTACGGCACGTCACGATCCCGCAGACCCGGTTCGTGATCCTGATGCTGATGCTCCTTCAGATCATCGCCACCATGCAGGTGTTCACCGAACCGTTCGTCATCACCGGCGGCGGTCCGGAGAACGCGACCGTCACCGTCCTCTACCTCATCTACAAATACGCCTTCCTCTACAACGACTTCGGCGGCGCCTGCGCCCTCAGCGTGATGCTCCTGGTCCTGCTCGGCGCCTTCTCCGCGCTCTATCTGCGCCTCACCCGCTCCGAGGGGGACGCATGAGCAGCACCCGCACCCTGATCTCCCCGGCCACCCTCGCCCGCCGGCGCGGGAAGGCCGTCTACTGGACGGTGTTCACCGCCGTCGTGCTCCTCTTCGCGCTGGCCTTCCTCTTCCCGGTCTACTGGATGGTGACCGGCGCGACGAAGTCCCCGGACGAGGTGGCGCAGACCCCGCCGACGCTCGTACCGAACCACTGGCACCTCAGCGGCTACACCGACGCCTGGGACCTGATGCAGCTCCCGCAGCACCTGTGGAACACGCTCGTGCAGGCGGCCGGCGCCTGGGCCTTCCAGCTGGTGTTCTGCACCGCCGCCGCCTACGCCCTGTCCAAGCTGAGACCGGCCTTCGGCAAGGTGATCCTCGGCGGCATCCTCGCCACCCTCATGGTCCCGGCGCAGGCGCTCGTCGTACCCAAGTACCTCACCGTCGCCGACCTGCCGCTCATCCACACCAGCCTGCTCAACGACCCCCTCGCCATCTGGCTGCCGGCCGTCGCCAACGCCTTCAACCTGTACCTGCTCAAACGGTTCTTCGACCAGCTGCCGCGCGATGTGCTGGAGGCCGCCGAGATCGACGGCGCCGGCAAGCTGCGCATCCTGTGGTCGGTCGTACTGCCCATGTCCCGGCCGGTGCTCGGTGTGGTGTCCATCTTCGCGCTGGTCGCCGTCTGGCAGGACTTCCTGTGGCCGCTGATGGTCTTCTCCGACACCGGCGAACAGCCGATCAGCGTGGCCCTCGTCCAGCTGTCGCAGAACATCCAGCTCACCGTGCTCATCGCCGCGATGGTGATCGCCAGCATCCCGATGGTGGCGCTGTTCCTCGTCTTCCAGCGGCACATCATCGCCGGGATCAGCGCGGGCAGCACCAAGGGCTGACACCGACACCCCGTCTACAGAGAGGCAAGCTCCGTGGGACAGCCCACCCATGCCCCGAAGGACCGCGACTGGTGGCGCTCCGCCGTCATCTACCAGGTGTACGTCCGCAGCTTCGCGGACGGCGACGGCGACGGCACCGGCGACCTCGCGGGCGTCCGCGCACGACTGCCGTACCTCGCCGAACTCGGCGTGGACGCCCTGTGGTTCACCCCCTGGTACCTGTCACCCCTCAAGGACGGCGGCTACGACGTCGCCGACTACCGGACCATCGATCCGGCCTTCGGCACCCTCGCCGAGGCGGAGAAGCTCATCGCCGAGGCCGATGCGCTGGGCATCCGGACCATCGTCGACATCGTGCCCAACCACGTCTCCGACCAGCACCCCTGGTTCCGGGCCGCGCTCGCCGCCGGGCCAGGCAGCCCGGAGCGCGAGCTCTTCCACTTCCGGCCCGGGCGCGGCGCCCACGGTGAACTCCCGCCCAACGACTGGCCGTCGCAGTTCGTCGGCTCCACCGAACCGGTGTGGACGCGGCTGCCCGACGGGGACTGGTACCTGCACCTGTTCACCCCCGAGCAGCCCGACCTCAACTGGGCGCACCCCGCGGTCCGCCAGGAACACGAGGACATCCTGCGGTTCTGGTTCGAGCGGGGCGTCGCCGGTGTCCGCATCGACTCGGCGGCCCTGCTCGCCAAGGACCCGGACCTGCCCGACCTGGCCGCGCACCCCGAGCCGCACCCGTTCGTCGACCGTGACGAACTCCACGGCATCTACCGCTCCTGGCGCGCCGTGGCCGACGCCTACGACGGTGTGTTCGTCGGCGAGGTCTGGCTCCCCGACCCCGAGCGCTTCGCCCGCTACCTGCGCCCGGACGAACTCCACACCGCCTTCAACTTCTCCTTCCTGTCCTGCCCCTGGGACGCCGGGCGGCTGCGCGCCTCGATCGACACCACCCTCGCCGAGCACGCCCCCGTCGGGGCCCCGGCCACCTGGGTGCTGTGCAACCACGACGTCACCCGCACGGTCACCCGGTACGGCCGCGAGGACACCGCCTTCGACTTCGCCACCAAGGCCTTCGGCACCCCGACGGACCTGGCGCTCGGCACCCGCAGGGCCCGCGCGGCCGCCCTGCTGTCGCTGGCCCTGCCCGGCTCGGTGTACGTCTACCAGGGGGAGGAGCTGGGACTTCCGGAGGCCGACATCCCGGTCGACCGCATCCAGGATCCGATGTACTTCCGGTCGCACGGTGTCGACCCCGGGCGCGACGGCTGCCGGGTGCCGCTGCCCTGGGCCGCCGGTGCGCCGTACGCGGGATTCGGTTCGCACGAGGAGCCGTGGCTGCCGCAGCCGGCCGGCTGGGCGTCGTACGCCGTCGACCGGCAGCAGGACGATCCGCACTCCATGCTCTCGCTCTACCGCGAGGCCATCGCCACCCGCCCGGTCTTCGGCGACGGCCCCCTGACCTGGCTGCCCGCCCCCGACGGCGTTCTCGCCTTCTCCCGCGCGGACGGCGCGATGTGCGTGGTGAACCTCGCCGCCACGCCCGCCGACCTCCCCGCGCACTCCCGACTCCTGCTGAGCAGCGGCCCGCTGGACGAGTCCGGCCGGCTGCCGCAGGACACGGCGGCCTGGCTGCGCGCCTGAGCCGCCCGCGCACAGCTGTCCCACGCACCCCCCCACGAAGGGATCAGCACATGCACAGCAGCACCGCCAGACATATCAGGCGCATGCCGGCCATCGGGGCGGTCGTCGCCCTCGCCGCCGGCATGCTCGTCACCGTCGCCCCCGCCGCGCACGCGGCCCCCGGCGCCACGCTCCCCTTCACCTCCGTGGAGGCCGAGTCGGCGACCACGAACGGCACGAGGATCGGCCCCGACTACACCCAGGGCACGCTCGCCTCCGAGGCGTCCGGCCGGCAGGCCGTGCGGCTGACGTCCGGGCAGCGCGTGGAGTTCACCGTGCCGCGCGCCGCCAACGCCCTGAACCTCGCCTACAGCGTCCCGGACGGCCAGAGCGGTTCCCTGAACGTGTACGTCAACGGCACCAGACTCGCGCGGACACTCCCGGTGACCTCCAAGTACTCGTACGTCGACACCGGTTGGATCGCCGGCGCCAAGACGCACCACTTCTTCGACAACGCCCGGCTGCCGCTGGGGCGGAACGTCCAGGCCGGCGACAAGATCGCCGTCGAGTCGACCGGCACCCAGGTCACCGTCGACGTCGCCGACTTCGAGCAGGTCGCCCCGGCCGCCGGCCAGCCCGCCGGCTCGGTGTCCGTCGTCTCCAAGGGCGCCGACCCCAGCGGCAACGGCGACTCCACCCAGGCCTTCCGGGACGCCATCGCCGCCGCCCAGGGCGGCACGGTCTGGATCCCGCCCGGCGACTACCGCGTCACCTCCTCCCTGGGCGGCGTGCAGAACGTGACCCTCCAGGGCGCCGGCAGCTGGCACTCGGTCGTGCACACCTCCCGCTTCATCGACCAGTCCGGCTCCGCCGGGAACGTCCACATCAAGGACTTCGCGGTCATCGGCGAGGTCACCGAGCGCGTCGACTCCAGCCCGGACAACTTCGTCAACGGCTCCCTCGGCCCGAACTCGTCCGTGTCCGGCATGTGGATCCAGCACCTGAAGGTCGGCCTGTGGCTCACGGGCAACAACGACAACCTGGTGGTGGAGAACAGCCGCATCCTCGACACCACCGCCGACGGCCTCAACCTCAACGGCACCGCCAAGGGCGTCCGCGTCCGCAACAACTTCCTGCGCAACCAGGGCGACGACTCCCTCGCCATGTGGTCGCTGTACTCCCCGGACACGAACTCCAGCTTCGAGAACAACACGATCTCGCAGCCCAACCTCGCCAACGGCATCGCCGTCTACGGCGGGACCGACATCACCGTGAAGAACAACCTGATCTCCGACACCAACGCCCTCGGCAGCGGCATCGCGATCTCCAACCAGAAGTTCGCCGATCCCTTCCATCCGCTGTCCGGCACCATCACGGTCGACGGCAACACGCTGGTGCGCACCGGCGCGATGAACCCCAACTGGAACCACCCGATGGGCGCGCTGCGCGTCGACTCCTACGACAGCGCGATCGACGCGACCGTGAACATCACCGACACGACGATCACCGACAGCCCGTACAGCGCCTTCGAGTTCGTCTCCGGCGGCGGGCAGGGCCACCCGGTGCGGAACGTCCATGTGACCGGCGCGACCGTGCGGAACACCGGCACGGTCGTGGTCCAGGCAGAGGCACAGGGCGCGGTCGCCTTCAAGAACGTCACCGCCACCCAGGTCGGCGTCGCCGGCGTCTACAACTGCCCCTATCCGGCGAGCTCCGGCCCCTTCACCCTCACCGACGGCGGTGGCAACTCCGGCTGGTCCACCACCTGGTCGGACTGCTCCGCCTGGCCCCAGCCCGGCCAGGGCAACCCCGACCCCGACCCGAGCCGCAACCTCGCCAGGGGCCGCCCGGCCACCGCCACCGGTTCCCAGGACGTCTACACGCCGGGCAAGGCGGTCGACGGCGACGCGAACACCTACTGGGAGTCGGCGAACAACGCCTTCCCGCAGTCCTGGACGGTCGACCTCGGCTCCTCCTACGCCGTGCGCCGCCTGGTGCTGAAGCTGCCGCCGTCCTCGGCCTGGGGCGCCCGCACCCAGACCGTCACCGTGCTCGGCAGCACCGACGGCTCGAACTACTCCACGGTCGTCGGCTCCCAGGGCTACCGCTTCGACCCGGCCACCGGCAACACGGCCACCGTCTTGCTGCCCGGCACCACCGGTCTGCGCTACCTCCGCCTGACGGTCAGCGGCAACACGGGCTGGCCGGCCGGACAGCTCAGCGAGGTGGAGGCGTACCTGACCTCCTGACCGCCCCCGTCCGCCGCCGCGTCACCGGGCCCAAGGAGCCGGTGACGCGGCGCGGCACCACACGGACCGCCGAGTTTCACATGGGCGCCACCAGACCCTTCCCTGACGTTTGCTGCTCTTGGAACACTCGCTCCGCGCAGATTCCGTCATCTGACGGCATCGCGTACGTCAGGACGAGAGGATCCTCACTCATGCCCGAAGTCAATCGGCGGCGTTTCCTTCAACTCGCGGGCGCCACCACGGCGTTCACGGCGCTGTCCAGCAGCATCCAGCGTGCGGCCGCCCTGCCCGCCCACTACCGCACGGGTTCGGTGGACGACGTCGAGCACATCGTCGTCCTGATGCAGGAGAACCGATCCTTCGACCACTACTTCGGGTCGCTCGCAGGAGTCCGGGGCTTCGGCGACCCGCGCCCGGTGACGCAGAACGGCAGGTCCGTCTGGAAGCAGTCCGACGGCACGAAGGACATCCTGCCGTTCCACCCGGACGCCGACGACCTGGGGCTGGCCTTCATCCAGGACCTGCCGCACGGCTGGAACGACGGGCACACCGCCTTCGACCAGGGCAGGTACGACAAGTGGGTGCCCGCCAAGTCCTCGACGACGATGGCGTACCTGACCCGGAACGACATCCCGTTCCACTACGCGCTCGCCGACGCCTTCACCGTCTGCGACGCGTACCACTGCTCGTTCATAGGCTCCACCGACCCCAACCGCTACTACATGTGGACGGGCTACACCGGCAACGACGGCAAGGGCGGCGGCCCGGTCCTCGGCAACGACGAGGCGGGCTACGGCTGGACGACCTACCCCGAGCGCCTGGAGCGGGCCGGGGTCTCCTGGAAGATCTACCAGGACATCGGCGACGGCCTCGACGCGAACGGCTCCTGGGGCTGGATCGACGACGCCTACCGCGGCAACTACGGCGACAACTCGCTGCTCTACTTCAACCAGTACCGCGACGCCCAGCCGGGCGACCCGCTGTACGACAAGGCCCGCACCGGCACCGACGCCCGCAAGGGCGAGGGCTTCTTCGACCAGCTGAAGGCCGACGTGAAGGCGGGCAGGCTGCCTCAGGTCTCCTGGATCGTCGCCCCCGAGGCCTTCACCGAGCATCCCAACTGGCCCGCCAACTACGGGGCCTGGTACATCTCCCAGGTCCTGGACGCGCTCACCGCCGACCCCGACGTGTGGGCGAGGACCGCGCTGTTCATCACCTACGACGAGAACGACGGCTTCTTCGACCACGTCGTCCCGCCCTTCCCGCCGGGCTCCGCCGCCCAGGGCAGGTCGACGGTGGATCCCGCACTCGACCTGTGCAAGGGCGACTCCGGCCACACCGCCGGCCCCTACGGGCTCGGCCAGCGGGTGCCGATGCTGGTCGTCTCCCCCTGGAGCAAGGGCGGTTACGTCTGCTCCGAGACCTTCGACCACACCTCGATCATCCGGTTCGTCGAACGCCGCTTCGGCGTGCAGGAGCCGAACATCTCGCCCTGGCGGCGCGCCATCTGCGGCGACCTGACCAGCGCGTTCGACTTCTCCCGCAAGGACACCGCGCCGGTCGCCCTGCCGTCGACCGCCGGCTACCGGCCGCCGGACCACGACCGTCACCCCGACTACGTGCCCACCCCGCCTGCCAGCGCATCCCTGCCCAAGCAGGAGCGTGGCAGCCGGCCCACCCGCCCGCTGAAGTACGCACCCGTCGTGGACGGTTCGGCGGACACGGCGGCCGGGAAGTTCACGCTCACCTTCGCCTCGGGGGCGCAGGCGGGCGCGGCCTTCCTCGTCACCTCGAACAACCGCACCGACGGCCCCTGGAGCTACACCACGGAGGCCGGCAAGACGCTCTCCGACACCTGGAACTCGGCCTACTCGGGCGGCTCCTACGACCTCGCCGTGCACGGCCCCAACGGCTTCGTGCGCGTCTTCAAGGGCCGCAACAAGGTCGCCGGGCCCGAGGTCACCGCCCGGCACGCCGGCGGCCGCCTGGAGCTGACGTTCACCAACAAGGGTTCCGGCACGGCGCGGCTGAAGGTCGTGAACGGCTACGGCGGCAGCCCCGTCGCGGTGAGCGTACGGCCCGGTGCCACCGTGCGGCAGACCGTCGACCTCACGGCGAGCAAGCGCTGGTACGACCTGACCGTCACCTCCGAGGCCGACCCGGCGTTCCTGCGCGGCTTCGCCGGCCACGTCGAGAACGGGCTGCCCGGCGTGAGCGACCCGGCGATCGTCACGGGGTGAACGGGCGATGAACACCGCTCCGTGCGGACTGGTCAGGTACCGGTCATATCGGGGTAGTGTGCCCCGGTGACCACGCAATCGAACACTCCTGCAGGCTGGTACCCGGATCCGCACGGAGCGGCCCAGACGCTCCGCTACTGGGACGGCACGCAGTGGACCGACCACACCAACCCGGCCGGGCAGCCGGCCGGGCAGGTCCCGCCGCAGCAGGCACCTGCCCAGCAGGCCGCCTTCCCGCAGCAGCAGACCGCCGACGCCAAGGTGCAGCGTCAGGTGCAGCAACAGGCCGGTGTCGCGGCCGGCGGTTCCGGCGGCGGCACCCTCTTCACCGAGCCCGTCCTGGTCGTGAACCAGAAGGCCAAGCTGATCGAGCTGACCAACGAGTACAAGGTCATGGATCAGAACGGCCGGGAGATCGGCTCGGTCACCCAGGTCGGGCAGGGCGTGCTGCGCAAGATCCTGCGCTTCGTCTCCAGCCTCGACCAGTTCCTCACCCACAAGCTGGAGATCCGCGACGCCCACGGCCGGCCGCAGCTGCTGCTGACCCGGCCCGCGAAGATCTTCAAGTCCCGCGTGGTCGTGACCCGTCCGGACGGTTCGCCGGTCGGCGAGATCGTCCAGAAGAACATGATCGGCAAGATCAACTTCGCGATGACGGCGAACGGCCAGCAGGTCGGCGCGATCAAGGCGGAGAACTGGCGGGCCTGGAACTTCGCGATCGTCGACCACGCGGACAACGAGGTCGCCCGGATCACCAAGACCTGGGAGGGCCTCGCCAAGACCCTGTTCACGACCGCGGACAACTACGTCCTGCAGATCCACTACCAGCTGCCCGAGCCGCTGCTGAGCCTCGTGGTGGCGACGGCCCTGACCGTCGACACCGCCCTCAAGCAGGACGCGCGCGGCTGGGGCTGAGCGGACCACACGGCGGCAGGACGGCCGCGGGGGGGGGGGGGGGGGGGGGGGGGGGGGGGGGGGGGGGGGCGGCGCGCGCCGGGCGGGGGGGGGGCGCGGGGCGGGGGGGCGGGGGGGCGCCGGGGGGGGCGGGGGGGGGGGCGCCGGGGCCCGCCCCCCCCCCCCCCCCCGCCGCCGTAAGTGGTCACAGTGCGGTGAGATGCCCCGGCTGCTCCGGCTGCCGTGGCACCAGCGCCGGTTCCGCCGCTGCCGTCCCCGGCTCCAACGCGAGCACCGCCGCGACCGGATGCTCGTCGTGCTCGTCGTGCCCGTCGTGCCCGTCGTGCCCGTCGTGCCCGTCGTGCCCGTCGTGCCCGTCGTGCCCGTCGTGCCCGTCGTGCCCGTCGTGCCCGTCGTGCTCGTCCTGCCTGTCGTCCTCGTCGTGCCGGTCGTGCACGTCGAGTTCCTCGGTCGGCCCGGCGTGATCGGATTCCGGGGCCGCGCGGGTCAGCAGGAGCACGCCCCAGGCGGCCAGGCCCGCCCCGGCCAGGGCCAGCAGCACGCCCGTGCCGCCGCCCCGCAGTCCCTGCCCGAGCAGGGTGAGGCCGATCACCGCCGCGGCCACCGGGTTGGCCAGGGTGACCACGGCCAGCGGCGCGCCGAGGCCGCCGCGATAGGCCGTCTGCGACAGCAGCAGCCCGCCGACGGCGAACGCGGCGACGAGCACCGCGACCAGGACGACCCCGGTGCCGAGCACCGGGCCGGAGCGGTCCGTGGCCGCCACCGTCACCGTCTGGGTCAGCGCCGAGGCGACACCCGAGGCGAACCCGGACGCGGTCGCGTGCCGCAGGCCCGGCCGGGCGCCGGGCCGGGACAGCACACCGATCGCGGCAGCGGTCGTACCGGCGACCGCCAGTGCCTCGGTCAGTGACAGCACCCGCGCGGGCGCCGGACCGGAGGCGGTGACCAGCAGCGCCGCGAGCCCCAGCAGGGTCAGCGCCGTACCGCGCCACTCCACCGCGCTGACCCGCCGTCCGGCCGCCCGCGCCCCGAGCGGCACGGCCGCGACCAGGGTGAGCGCGCCCAGCGGCTGGACGACGGTCAGCGGGCCGTACTTGAGGGCGACGACGTGCAGGAGGGCCGCGGCCGCGTTCAGGCCGACCGCCGACCACCAGGCACCCGTGCCCAGCAGCCGCAGCAGACCGGCGCCGGGGCCGCGGGAGGCGAGGCGCTCCTGGGCCACGGCGGCCAGCGCGTAGGCGACGGCCGAGATCAACGACAGGCCCACGGCGACCAGGGCGGCGGCGCTCATCGGCCCGCTCCCGCCAGGACGGACGGGCCGGCGGTGAGCCGGTTGGTGCCGCGCCCCGCCGTGGTGACCGTTCGCCGCGGCGGGTGGATGACCGCGAGGGCGAGGCCGAGCATGGCCGTCGCGACGATCGCGTCGAGCCAGTAGTGGTTCGCCGTACCCACGATCACCAGCAGGGTGATCACCGGATGCGCCAGCCACAGCCCGCGCCATCGGGACCGGGTGGCCGCCATCAGGCCGATCGCCACCATGAGGGCCCAGCCGAAGTGCAGCGAGGGCATCGCCGCGAACTGGTTGGACAGGTGGTCGCTGGACGGCGGACCGTACACGGACGGGCCGTACATCCGGGCCGTGTCCACGAGGCCCGTCCCGGTCAGCATCCGGGGCGGGGCCAGCGGGAACGTGAACGGCAGCACCAGGGCGGCCGTGGTGAGCGCCGCCAGCACCCGGCGGGCCCACACGTAGTGCGCGGGCCGCCTGAGGTACATCCAGACCAGGAAGGCCAGCGTGGCCGGGAAGTGCACGGTCGCGTAGTAGGTGTTCGCCAGGTGGACGAGGGCTTCGCCGTGCAGCAGTGCGGACTGCACGGAGACCTCGTCGGGGAGGTGCACCGCTCGTTCGAGGTGCCACACGTGGTGGGCGTTGCGGAAGGCGTCGCCGGTGTGGCCGGTGGCCAGCTGCCGACCGAGCTTGTAGACGAGGAAGAGTCCCGCGACCAGCAGGAACTCACGTATCAGAGCCGGGCGCGCGGGTGCGTCCGGCTCCGCTTCTGCCTCTGCAGGCTCGGTTCGGGAATTCATCCCCCGGCCCCTTCGCTGACGGTGTGCGTGTGGTGGTGCGTGCGAGACCCGGTACGCGCCCGGAACTCATCGATACGAGAACGTACCGATACGCCAGTGTACCGATACGGCTGAGTACCGGTACACTGGCGTATCGATTGAGGTGCGCCACACTGGAGACAGTGTCCGAAGCTCCACTCGAGCTTTGATCCAGCGCGCCGCACACGAAGCACCGGCCGCACACGAGTGAGGGGAAATAGCGCATGACGTCGCAGGCCGCGAACGGACCGCAGACGGTCGCCGCCTCGCGCCGCTCCAAGATCACGCCCGCGCGTGAGCGGGAGTTCTTCGACGCCGTGCTGGAGCAGATTCGCGAGTGCGGCTACGACTCCGTCACCATGGAGGGCGTCGCCGCCAGCACCCGGTGCAGCAAGTCCACGCTGTACCGGCAGTGGAAGACCAAGCCCCAGTTCGTCGCGGCCGCGCTGCGCGCCAACCGCCGGGTGCGCTTCGCCGGCATCGACACCGGATCGCTCGCCGACGACCTGCGCCAGGCCGCGCGCACCGCGGCCGACTGGTCGGGCAAGGACACCAAGCTGCTGCAGGCGCTGGGGCATGCGGTGACGGCGGACCAGGAACTGGCCGAGGCGCTGCGCGAGGCGCTGGTGTACCCGGAGATCGCCGCGCTGCGGGAGATCCTCGACCGCGGAGTGGCCAGGGGCGAGGTGGCGGCGGGCAACCCCGCGCTGGAGTACGTCCCCGCCATGATGTTCGGCGTCCTGCGCGTCCGGCCCGTGCTCAGCGGCCAGTACGCCGACGCCGACTACCTCGTCCGGTTCGTGGAGGCCACCGTGCTGCCCGCGCTCGGACTGACACAGGACCCAGGCCGCCGTTCACGGGATGACTGAACGGTGACCTGTTCGCGCCGCACCGTGGGGACGGGGGCGGCGCGCACCCCCCGGGGGGGGGGGGGGGGGGGGGGGGGGGGGGGGGGGGGGGGGGGGGGGGGGGGGGGGGGGGGGGGGCGGGGCGGGGGCGGCGGGGGGGGGGGCGCGGGCCGCCGGCACGGCCAGGCG
>NZ_JBICWR010000002.1:0-55518 GCF_043199855.1 Streptomyces sp. NPDC048521 | reverse complement strand
GGCGGGGGGCGCCCCCCACCCCCCGGCCGGGGGGGGCCCCCCCCGGGGGGGGGGCCCCCCCCCCCGCCCGACTGCTTCATCCGGAAGCCGTCAGACGTCCTGGCCGTTCCCGCCGCCGGACGAGACCTTGATCCCCCGGAGGATCTCGTCGATGACGGACACCTTCTGGCCGACGTCCACGCCGAAGCGCACCACGACGATCTGCCGGGCGTCGTTGGGGGAGGGGAAGGCGACCGACTCGACGTAGCCGTCGGCGCCCTTGCTGGTGACCGCCTTCCAGCGCACCAGGTAGCCCTTCTGTCCGGCCACCGTCACCGCCTTGGACGCCAGCACCTCGTGCGAGGTGATGCTGCCGTAGGTGGTGCCGCCGTACGACTGCTTGGCGTTGGCCGCGATGTCCGCCTTGGCGACCTTCTCGGCCGTGTCGTCGTCGATCCCCAGCGCCACCGCCGGAGCGGTGTAGGCGCCGCCGGCGGTGCACGTCTGGTCGCTGTTGCCCGGGCACTTGTAGGAGTTGTCGGAGGTCACCTGGGCGCCGACGCTGATCGCCTGGCCGGTCCAGCCCTGGGGCACCGGCAGGCTGATGCCGTTGACCGGGTCCGGCACCGTGCCGCCGCCCTTGACCTTGGGCGCCTCGGACTGCTTCGGCGACGGCGAGGCGCCGCCCGAGCCGCCGGACCCGCCCGAGCCACCGGACCCGCCGGACCCGCCCGAGTCCCCGGACCCGCCGGACCCGCCGAACGGCCCGCCCGGGCCGCCGTCCTGCCCCTGCCGCGACCCGGCGCGGTCGCTGCCGCCGTCGTCCTTGGAGAGGGCGTACACACCGACTCCGATGCTCGCCAGGACCGCGGCCGCCACCGCGACGGCTATACCGGTACGCAGCCGGCGCCGCGGTCCGGCCGCAGGCTGACCGGGATACGCCGGATACCCCGGGTAGGCGCCGTACCCGGCGGGAGCCGAGGGCGCCGTGTACGGCTCCCCGGCGGGAGCCGAGGGCACCGGGCCGGCCGGTTGCGCCGGGTAGCCCGCTTGCGGGCCGCCGGGTGGCTGCGCCTGCGTCGGGGGACCCCATGCGGCGGCCGTCCCGGTGGGGCGCGTCTGGTCCGTCCAGGCCCTGCCGTCCCACCAGCGCTCGGTGGGCGGACCGTCATTCGTCTGCCCGGGGTCGGGGTACCACCCGGGAGGAGTCACCTGCGTCATGTCCCCACCGTATGAGGCGACGGTGAAAGCGGGATGAGAGGATCCGCCGCCAATCCCGCGGACCGGAACATTTCGCCCGGGTTTTCTCCGTCACTCGTCGGCGCTCGGCGACTGCCCCGGCTCCACGGCTCCCTCTCCGCCGCCTCCACCACCAGCCGCCCGGACCCGCGCGCGTCCGCCGACGGCTCGGGGCGGACACCGTCGAGCAGCCCGGCCGCCCGCGGACACCCGGCGTCGATCAGTTCCTCGCCGGTAACCGACCCGGCGGCCACCGTCCGTACCGTCGGCCCGCGCAGCCGCCCGAAACGGCCTCCCACAGCCAGGGTTGACGGTCCGTCCGGTGCTGACCGGCTGGTCGGGCCGGATGCGCGTCGCCTGCCCGCACTCACTTTCACCCGGCGGGGCAACAGGTGCCCCGACCGGCCACCACACACCTCAGCGGACGACTACGCTCGTGGTCTGTACGTCATTCGGGCGACCTGGGGAGGTAACGGGATGACGGAGGGACGGCCGCCGACGACCGCCTCGGCTCCCCTGTGGGAGCGGGACGCGGAGATCGCCACCGTCGCACAGGCAGTCGACCACCTGTGCGCCGACCGGCAGTCCGCGGGCGGTCTGCTCGTCTTCCGCGGCGAGGCCGGGCTCGGCAAGACGGCGCTGCTGGCCGAGACGCGCCGCATCGCCGAACGCCGTGGCTGCACGGTCTGGTCCGCCCGCGGCGCCGAGACCCTGAGATCCGTCCCGTTCAACGTGGTGCGGCAGTTGCTCCAGCCCGCGCTGTTGTCCTTGCTGCCCGAGGAAGCCCGCGAATACCTCGGCGACTGGTACGACATCGCGGGCCCCGCCCTCGGCATAGTCGACCCCCAGGAAGGCCGCCCCGACCCGCAGTACGTGTGCGACGGACTCGTCGCGGCGGTGCGCCGCCTCGCCCGCCGCGAATGGCCGCTCGTGCTGCTGGTCGACGACGCGCACTGGGCCGACCAGGAGACGCTGCGCTGGCTCGCCGCGTTCGCCGAACGCCTGGAGGACCTGTCCGTCCTCGTCGTGGTCGCCCGCCGGCCCGGCGAGGTCAGCGGGGACAGCGCCCGCCACCTCGACGCGGTGGCCGCCGCCGCGGGCCGTCCCGTCAACACCCTCAGCGCCCTCACCCCCGACGCCACCGCGGGGCTCACCCGGTCCACCGTCGGCCGGCACGCCGACGACGCCTTCTGCCGCGAGGTCTGGGCCGTCACCGCCGGCAACCCCTACGACACCGTCGAGCTCCTCGCCAAGGTGCACGACAGCGAACTCCAGCCGGTCGAGGCCCGGGCCGGCGAACTGCGCGCCCTCAACCGCGCCGCGCGCGGCGGCGGACTGGTCGACCGGCTCAAGGGCCTCGGCCTGGAGGCCACCCAGTTCGCCTGGGCCGCCGCCATCCTCGGCACCCACATCACCGTCGACATGGTCGCCCGCCTCGCCACCATGGACGACGACATCGCCCGCCACTGCGCCGAACTCCTCCGCAGCGCCCGCATCCTCGCCGAGTGCGACCCCACGACCGGCACCGAGTACGAGGACGGCGAGCTGGAGTTCGTCCACCCGCTGATCGCCACCGCCGTCTACAACTCCATCCCGCCCGGCGTGCGCACCGCCATGCACGGCGTCGCCGCACAGATCATCACCCAGCTGGGCCGCGGCGCCGTCGAGGCCGCCCGGCACCTGCTCAAGGTCCACCCGGACGACGACGAAGAACTCGTCGAGCAGCTGCGCGAGGCCGCGCGTGAGCACCTCGCCGTCGGCGCACCCGACGCGGCCCGCCGCTGCCTGGAACGCGCCCTCGAGGAGCCGCCCCGCCCCGAGGTCCACGCACACGTCCTGTACGAACTGGGCTGCGCCACCCTGCTGACCGCACCCGCCGTCACCATCGACCACCTGCAGAGCGCGCTGACCATGCCCGGCCTCGGCGGCGACGACCGCGTCGGCGCCGTCGTCCGCCTCTCCCAGGCGCTGCTCCACAACGACCAGCTGGAGGAGGCCGTCCGCACGGTCGAGGCCGAGGCCGCCCGGCACGACGCCGGCCCCGTCCGGATGCGGCTGCAGGCCATCCAGTACATGTGGGAGGGCATCCACGGCGAGACCGTCTCCCCGGCCCGCTCCCGGAGCCTCGCCGAACTCGCCCGCACCTGCACCGGCCGGGACAACGCCGAACGCGCCCTGCTCATCCTGCGCGGCTTCGACGCGATGACCCACGGCGAGAGCGCCGCCGAGGTCCTCGCACTGTGCGACCGGGCCCTCGTCAACGGGCGCCTCGCGCCCGGACTCGGCTGGACCGACCCCGAGTGGGGCATGGAACTGCTGATGATGCTGGGCAGCGCATACGCCTACGCCGACCGGCTCGACCGCGCCGAGAGCCTCTTCGCCGAGGCCCGCGGCGTCTACACCGGCGCCGGCTGGCGCGGCGGACACCTCTCCCTCGCCAACGCCTTCCTCGGCCTCGCCTACCGCAGACAGGGGCGGCTCAAGGACGCCGAGAACACCCTGCGCGAGGGCCTGGCGCTCGCCGAACGCGTCGGCCGCGGCCTGCCGCTGTACTGGTCCTCCACCTGCGGACTCGTCGACACCCTGCTGGCCCGCGGCCGCGTCGACGAGGCCTGGTCGATCGCCGAGCAGTATGGTTTCGCACCGCCGTACCCGTCCACGATCGTGCTGCCCGACATCCGCTCCGTGCGCGGCCGGCTGCTGCTCGCCGTCGGCCGCACCGAGGAGGGCGTCAACGAACTCGAGGCGGCCGAGAAGACCGCCGCCTCCCGCGGCGGCCACAACCCCGTCCTCGCCCCCTGGTCCATCGACCTCGCCAAGGCCCTCGCCGAGCAGGACCCGGCCCGCGCCGCCCAACTCGCCGCCGACGCCCGCCGGCAGGCCGAGCGGTTCGGCACGGACACCGCCATCGGCGAGGCCCTGCGCTGCGCGGCCGCCCTGGAGACCGGACAGCGCGCGGTCGACCTCGCCGGGCAGGCCGTCACCTACCTGGAGGCCTCACCCTGCCAGTTCGAACACGCGGCGGCCCGGGTCGAGTACGGCATCGCCGCCGGCTCGGTCGCCGAACTCGACCGGGGCCTGGATCTGGCCCGGGCCTGCGGAGCGGACGGGCTGGTGAGGCAGGCGCGGGAGGCGCTGGCGGCGGGGCGGGCGCGGTAGGACGGCCGACCTCCGGGCGACGGCGGGGGCATCCTCACACCTCGGGCTTCTCCTCCTCGGCCAGCACCCGCCGGGCCACCGCGAAGGCCGAGTTGGCGGCCGGCACCCCGCAGTACACGGCGGTCTGCAGCAGTACCGCGCCGATCTCCTGCGGGGTCAGCCCGTTGCGCCGCGCCGCCCGGACGTGCAGGGCCAGTTCGTCGTAGTGGCCGTGCGCGACCAGCGCGGTCAGGGTGATCAGGCTGCGCTCGCGGCGGGACAGCGTCGGGTCGGTCCAGATCTCTCCCCACGCGTAGCGGGAGATGAAGTCCTGGAAGCGGGCGGTGAACGCGGTCTGCCGGGCCTGCGCCCGGTCCACGTGGGCGTCGCCCAGCACCTCACGGCGTACGGTCATGCCGCCGGCGGGTGGACCGTCGAGCTGGGTGCGCAGGGCGGTGAGCACGGCCCGCGGGCACTGGGCCGGGGCCAGGTGGGAGGCCCCGGGCAGTTCCACCAGGGTCGAGGACGGCACCGCGTCGGCGATCTCCCGCAGATGCGCGGGCGGCGTCGCGGGGTCCTGCCGGCCCGCCACGAGGAGGGTCGGTACGGTGATGTCGCCGAGCCGGTCGCGCAGGTCGAAGGAGGCGAGCGCGTCGCAGCAGGCGGCGTACGCCTCGGGGTCGGCCTCGCGGTGGTCCCGTACGAGACGGGGCTCGGTGAATCCGGCCGTGAACCAGCGTGCGTCGGCGCTCTCCACCAGCCACTCCAGGCCGTCCCGGCGCACCCGTTCCGCCCGCTCCCGCCAGGGGGTCTCACCGCCGAAGTGGGCGGAGGAGCAGAGGACCGCCAGGGACAACAGCCGGTCGGGGTGGTGCACGGCCAGGTGCAGACCGACCGCGCCACCGAGGGAGACGCCCGCGTAGCCGAACCGGTCGATGCCGAGCGCGTCGGCGAGGGCCAGCACCAGCGCGGCGAGGTCGCCGACCGTCGCACCGGGTCCGATCAGATCCGCCGCCGAGCCCCCGTGCCCCGGCAGGTCCCAGCGTACGACCCGGTGGCGGGCCGACAGCTCGGGCGCGACCTGGTCCCACAGGGCGTGGGAGGTGCCGAGCGAGGGACCGAGCAGCACCGGGGGCGCGGAAGCAGGGCCTTCGTCGAGGTGGTTGAGGAGTTTCACGGTCAACGTCGCTCCAGTGCACGGTCGGTGAGGGCGCCGGCGAAGCCGGTGTAGCGGGCGGGGTCCGTCAGCTCGGCCAGATCCAGGTCCTTCACTTCCGGTTCGGTGGAAAGGAGTTCGCGCAAGGGTCGCTCCTCGGTGTGCGCCCGGTGGGCCAGTTCGGTGAGGAGTTCCTTGGCGCGGGCACGGCCGAGGCGGGGCGCCAGTGCGGCGGACAGCCGCTCGGAGACGATCAGCCCCCGGGTGAGGCCGAGGTTCCGGCGCATGGCCGCGGCGTCCACCCGCAGGCCCTCCGTCAGTTCGGCCGCGTCACGGGCCGCCCCGCCGGTCAGGCGCAGCAGTTCGCGCAGCGGCTCCCACTCGGCGTGCCAGGCCCCGGCCGGCCGTTCGTCCCCGGCGGCGAGGGAGCCGTACAGGACGGCCGCCAGCTGCGGGGCCCGGCGGGCGGCGGACGCGAGGAGGGTGGAACGCACCGGGTTGGCCTTGTGCGGCATGGCCGACGAGCCGCCGCCGCTGCCCTCGGCCACCTCACCGATCTCGGTGCGCGACAGCGTCAGCACGTCCTCGGCCGTCTTGCCGAGCGCCCCCGCGGTGAACGCGAGACAGCCGGCCAGATCGGCGACGGGCGTCCGCAGCGTGTGCCACGGCAACGGCGGTGCGACGAGGCCGGCTTCCCGTGCGTACGCCCGCGTCAGCGTGGTCGCGTCCTCGCTGCCGTACGCCTGGAAGGCGGCCGCCGTCCCGGCCGCGCCGCCGAGTTGCGCGGGCAGCGTCTGCCGTACCCGGGCGACCCGGTCCCGCGCGTCCAGCACCAGGGACCGCCACCCGGCCGCCTTCAGGCCGAACGTCGTCGGCACGGCGTGCTGGGTGAGGGTGCGCCCCGGCATCGGTGTGTCCCGGTGGGTGGCGGCCAGCAGGGCGAGGGCGCGCTCGGTGCGGGCGAGGTCGGCCAGGACCGCGTCCAGGGCGCGCGCGGCGACCAGCATGGTGGCCGTGTCCAGGATGTCCTGGCTGGTCGCCCCCCGGTGCACATAGGGGCCGTACGGCTCGCCCACCGCCCGGGTGAGGTCGGCGACGAGCGGGATGACCGGGTTGCCCCCGGCGCGGGCGCGCTCCGCGAGCGAGCGGACGTCGAAGCGGGCGGGGTCGGCCGCCTCGGTCACCGCGGCGGCGGCCTCGGCCGGGACGAGGCCCAGCGAGGCCTGGGCACGGGCCAGGGCGGCCTCGGCGTCGAGCAGGGCCCGCAGATAGGCCGTGTCGCTCGTCGCGCTCGCGGCCGGGGAACCGGCCCACCCCGGCCCGAGCAGGCCGCTGTCGCTGTCGTCGGCTGCTGCCGGAACCTCTGTCACTGGAACTCCAGGAAGACCGTCTCGCCCTCGCCCTGAAGGCGGATGTCGAAACGGTAGGTGGCGCCCGCCTCCTCGCCCGCGATCAGCGTGTCGCGCCGCTCGCCCACCTGGGTGAGCAGCGGGTCGGCGGCCAGCGCGGCCTCGTCGCCGGGCAGGTAGATCCGGGTGAACAGGTGCATGAGCAGCCCGCGCGCGAAGACGCAGACGCTCAGGTACGGCGCGCTGCGGCCGCGGGCGCCGGGCCGCAGCGTACGGGTGTACCAGTGGCCGTTCGCGTCGGTCTGCACGCGGCCCCAGCCGGTGAACTCGACGCCGTTGCGGCCCAGGTAGCCGCCGGTGGCGGGGTCGCGCCGGATGGAGCCGTCCACCTGGGGGACCGTGCCGTCGGGGTGCGGCCCCCAGACCTCGACGAAGGCGTCCGGCAGCGGCTTGCCCGCGCCGTCGAGGACGTACCCGTGCACGGTGACGGTGTCAGGGTGGCCGAGCGGCGCGATCTCCTCGCCGCCGCGGAAGGGCAGCGCGTAGCCGTAGAAGGGGCCGACCGTGTGGGACGGGGTGGGCAGCACCCGCTCAGGGCTGCTCGTGTCGATCTTCGTCATGGTGGTCAGCGTCCTTCTTCCGTCCAGGTGGCGGCCGGGCCGTCGAGCACGATGTCCCAGTGGTAGCCGAGCGAGAACTCCGGCACCGACAGGCTGTGGTCGTAGGTGGCCACCATCCGCTGCCGGGCCGCGTCGTCCGTCACGGACTGCAGGATCGGGTCGTACGGGAAGAGCGGGTCGTTCGGGAAGTACATCTGCGTCACCAGCCGCTGCGTGAACGCCGTGCCGAACACCGAGAAGTGGATGTGGGCGGGGCGCCAGGCGCCCACGTGGTTGCGCCACGGGTACGGGCCGGGCCGGACGGTGGTGAAGCGGTAGCGGCCCTCGGCGTCGGTGAGGGTGCGGCCGACGCCGGTGAAGTTCGGGTCGAGCGGGGCGTCGTGCTGCTCGCGCCGGTGGGCGTAGCGTCCGGCGGAGTTGGCCTGCCAGATCTCGATCAGCTGGCCGCGGACCGGGCGCCCGGCACGGTCCAGCAATCGCCCGGAGACGGTGATCCGCTCACCGATCGGCTCCCCGGTGTGCTGCCGGGTGAGGTCGTTGTCGATCTCGGTGACGTCGCGCTCACCGAAGGCCGGCGAGTAAAGCTCCACCAGCTCGGGGTCCTTGCTGGTGTCGATGGCGACCGGGGGCTGCTGCGGGTGGCGCAGCACCGAGGAACGGTAGGGCGCGTAGTCGCGGCGCGGGTGGTGCTCCACGGGAGCGCCGTCGGCGATCCGCTTCTCGTACGCGGCGTGCTCGGCCGCGATCTCCCGGTCGATGTCCTGCTGGGTGAGAGACATGGGGTACCTGACGCTTCCTTATCGTTCGAGGACGAGGGCGAGGCCCTGGCCCACGCCGATGCAGAGGGTGGCCACGCCGATGCCGGAGCCGCGGCGCGCGAGCTGATGGGCGACGGTGCCGGCGAGCCGGGCACCGGAGGCGCCGAGCGGGTGTCCCAACGCGATCGCCCCGCCCTGCGGGTTCAGGATCGCCGGGTCGAACTCGGGCCATTCGGCGAGGCAGCCGAGGACCTGGGCGGCGAAGGCCTCGTTCAGCTCCAGGACCGACAGATCGTCGAACGACCTGCCCGCCTTGCCGAGTGCCCGGTTGACGGCCTCGACGGGAGCGAGCCCGAAGTACCGCGGGTCGGTCGCCGACACCCCGGTCGCACTGATCCGGGCGAGGGGTTCGCGGCCGACGGCCTTCAGGCCCTCCTCGTCGGTGAGGAGCAGCGCGGCGGCGCCGTCGTTGAGCGGGGAGGCGTTGCCCGCGGTGACGGTGCCCCCGTCGGGCCGGAAGGACGGCGCGAGCTTGGCCATCGCGGCGAGGGAGGCATCGGGCCGTACGCATTCGTCGGTGTCGAAGTCGACCGGCTCGCCCTTGCGCCGCGGAACCGGGACCGGCGCCAGCTCCGCGTCGAACAGCCCCTGTTCCTGGGCGGTGGCCGCCTTGCGGTGGGAGGCGAGGGCGAACTCGTCCTGCTGCTCACGGCCGATCTTGTGCTTGTCGGCGATCAGTTCGGCGCTCTCGCCCAGCGGGACGGTCCACTGGGGGTCCATCCTCGGGTTGACCATGCGCCAGCCGAGCGTGGTCGAGTACAGCTCGGTGTGGGCGGCCGGGAAGGGCTTGTCGGACTTCGGCAGGACGTACGGCGCCCGGGTCATCGACTCCACCCCGCCCGCCACGGCGATGGAGGCGTCGCCCACGGCGATGGCACGGGCGGCCTGGATCACCGCCTCCAGGCCGGAGGCGCACAACCGGTTGACGGTCACGCCGGGCACCGAGGTCGGCAGGCCCGCGAGGAGCGCGGCCATGCGGGCGACGTTGCGGTTCTCCTCGCCGGCGCCGTTGGCGTTGCCGAAGCACACGTCCTCGATCCGGGCCGGGTCCAGGTCCGGGGTGCGGGACAGCAGCGCGCGGACGGCGTGGGCGGCGAGGTCGTCGGGACGGACCGGGGCCAGCCCGCCGTTGTAGCGGCCGATGGGGGTGCGGACGGCGTCGACGAGGTAAACGGTGTTCACAGCAGGTTCTCCGCGATGGTCAGTTCGGCATCGGTCCTGGCGACGACCTCGTCGACGCTCACCCCCGGCGCGGTCTCCACCAGGGTCAGTGCGCCGTCGTCGACGTCCAGTACCGCCAGGTCCGTGATGACGCGGTTCACACACGCCTTGCCCGTGAGCGGCAGCGTGCACTCCTTGAGGATCTTCGGGGAGCCGTCCTTCGCGGTGTGCGTCATCACCACGATCACCTGCCTGGCTCCGTGTACCAGGTCCATGGCACCTCCGATGCCCGTGACGAGCTTGCCCGGCACCGCCCAGTTGGCGAGGTCGCCGCCGGCGGAGACCTGCATCGCGCCGAGCACGGCGACGTCGATGTGCCCGCCGCGGATCATCGCGAAGGACAGCGCCGAGTCGAAGAAGGAGGCTCCCGGCAGGACCGTCACGGTCTCCTTGCCCGCGTTGATCAGGTCGGGGTCGACCTGGTCCTCGGTGGGGTACGGGCCGGTGCCCAGGATGCCGTTCTCCGACTCCAGGACGACCTCGACGCCCTCGGGGAGGTGGTTCGGGATCAGCGTCGGCAGGCCGATGCCGAGGTTGACGTACTGGCCGTCCCGCAGCTCGCGGGCCGCACGGGCGGCCATCTCCTCACGTGTCCAGGCCATCAGCTGCTCACCGTCCGCTGCTCGATCCGCTTGTCCGCCGCCTGCTCGGGGGTGAGCGCCACGACCCGCTGCACGAAGACGCCGGGCAGGTGCACCGCGTCCGGATCGATCTCGCCGGGCTCGACCAGCTCCTCCACCTCGGCGATCGTGATCCGCCCGGCCGTCGCGGCGAGGGGGTTGAAGTTCCGGCTGGACTTGCTGAACACCAGATTTCCGTGCCGGTCACCCCTCGCGGCCCGCACCAGCGCGAAGTCGGTGCGGATGGCGCGTTCGAGCACGTACTCCACGCCGTCGAACTCCCGTACCTCCTTCGGCGGCGAGGCCAGCGCGACCCCACCCCGGCCGTCGTAGCGCCAGGGCAGTCCGCCCTCGGCGACCTGGGTGCCGACCCCGGCCGGGGTGTAGAAGGCGGGGATGCCGGCGCCGCCCGCGCGCAGCCGCTCGGCCAGCGTGCCCTGGGGGATGAGCTCCACCTCCAGCTCACCGGCCAGGTACTGGCGGGCGAACTCCTTGTTGGCGCCGATGTACGAGCCGGTCACCCGGGCGATCCGCCCCGCGGCCAGCAGCACCGCGAGCCCGGTGTCCATCGCGCCGCAGTTGTTCGACACCACGCTGAGCCCGCCGACGCCGCGCTCGTACAGCGCCTGGATCAGCACGTTCGGCACACCGCCGAGCCCGAACCCGCCGACGGCGAGCGACGCGCCGTCCGGCACATCGGCCACCGCCGCCACGGCCGTGGCGACCACCTTGTCCATCCGTGAAGCCCCATCTCTCCGCGATTAATCAGCGCACTGAGTATTTCAGCGAGATGCACCCACACGCTGCCACCGGAGACGAAAGCCGTCAAGGCCTCGGAAAACAGGGCTGTTGGTAAGGGAAAGAACTTCTGATCACCAGGTATCGTTCAGTGCACGAACGAATCGATCACGGGAGCGCACATGGCCGCGGTGGACCTCGCCACCCATCCCGGGCACCTGGCCCGGCGGCTCCAGCAGGCGCACTACCTGCTGTGGAACACGATGGTCTCCGAGGAGATCACCTCGCCGCAGTTCGCGGTCATGAACGCGCTCGCCGCCGAGCCCGGCCTGGACCAGCGGACCGTGGGGGAGCGGGTGGGACTGGACCGGTCGACCATCGCCGAGGTCATCAGCCGGCTCGGCCGCCGCGGGCTGCTGCACAAGGTGCGCGATCCCGGGGACGGCCGGCGCTTCCTGCTCCGCCTCACCGACGAGGGCCTGCGCACCCACCGCAGACTGGCCGTGCGCACCGCCCGGATGAACCAGGTCTTCCTCGCCCCGCTGTCCGCCGAGGAGCAGACCGTCTTCCTCGACCTGATCCGGCGGGTCGCGGACGCGGCCGAGGACCTGCGCAACCCGGCCGAGCCGCCGGCCGCCCGGAGCTGACCGCCCGGCCGCCGCCCGCCCCGCGCCGACCACTCCCTTACGGCGCCGGCGCGAACACCACCCACACCTGTCCGGCGGCGAAGTCCATCCGGCTGCCGTCCGCCGCCGTGAACGTCGTACCGCCCGTCGCTGCCGGTCGCGACCAGGTGGCGGCGAAGGACCGTCCGTCGCGCAGCACCTGAGCCTTCCCGGAGCCGACCGTCTCGGTGTACGGGGTGCGGTTGCCGAGTGCGTCGTGGTAGGCGGAGGCGCGGATCTTCACGTACTGCACGACGACCGTCGGCGGCGCCATCCGCCCGCCGTCCGTCGTCACCGTGGGCGTGCCGTCCATCGCGACGAGCCAGCCGCCGCGCTCGGCGGACCAGGTGAAGGTGAACCGGGCGGCCGGGTAGCGCACGGTGCGCGACGTTGTGGGCGTGCCGCCGGAGGGGGCCGGGCCGTAGCGGAAGCCGGTCGTCAGCGCGGTCCCGCCCGGTGCGGCGGGCAGCAGGCCGGCGGGGTGCAGATAGAGGTTGTGCGGGGCGGCCCGGCCGGTGCCCCGGTAGTAGGCGTCCGGGGCCTCGTCCGGCGATTTCGCCCGCAGGGGCGCCTTGTCGATCAGCGGCAGCAGCTTGCGCTGGGCGCCGGAGAAGGCGAGGGTCGGCCGGCCGAACTGGCGCAGCAGCTCCAGATCGGACTCGCGGGCGCTGCGCACCGGTCCGACGGCCGCGGGGAGCCTGGTCGCGTACACCGCCATCAGCCGGCTCAGGCCGCCCTCCACCTGTTCGGCGTACACCACGTCGGCCGCGTCGAGGCCGGTCTGCGGGCGGGCCGCGGGGACGTTGTCGATCTTCACGGCGAGCGGTGAGCCGGCCGTCGAGAGCGAGGGACTCGGTGTCGGGCTGTGGTGCGGGGCGCGGTCGTCGTCCCGGCCCTGGCCGGTGCAGCCCGCCGTGAGGGACGCCGCGAGCACGGCCGTCAGGAGAGCCGCCGTGTGTGTGGCGCGTCGTATGCGCGCCCTGTGTCCGATGCCCACCGTTGCCACCCCCGTCCGTGTTGTCCGATTGTGCGCTCTTGCGGTCAGCTCTGGCCATATCCGATCGCCTGCGATCACGCGCGCTCGGCGGCCGGACCACGAAAGGGGTTCGCGCAGGTACGCACGGGTACCCGGCCGCCATCGCACACACGACGCAGACACTGCGCGCCGGATGCGCCAGGGCGAACCGGCGCGCAGGCGAGGCAAGGGAGCGCGACCCCATGAAGGCAGTCACCTGGCAGGGCAAGCGGGACGTCCGGGTCGACACGGTGCCCGACCCGCGGATCGAGGAGCCCACGGACGCCGTCATCCGCATCACGTCCACCGGACTGTGCGGCTCCGACCTGCACCTGTACGAGGTGCTCACGCCGTTCATGACCCCCGGCGACATCCTCGGCCACGAACCCATGGGCATCGTCGAGGAGGTCGGCTCCGAGGTGACGAACCTACAGCCCGGCGACCGGGTCGTGGTGCCGTTCCAGATCGCCTGCGGGCACTGCTTCATGTGCGACACCGGGCTGCCCACCCAGTGCGAGACCACCCAGGTCACCGGCGAGGGCATGGGCGCCGCCCTGTTCGGCTACACCCGCCTGTACGGGGCCGTGCCCGGCGGCCAGGCCGAGTACCTGCGGGTCCCGCAGGCGCAGTTCGGCCCGATCAAGGTGCCCGAGGGACCGTCGGACGACCGCTTCGTCTACCTCTCCGACGTGCTGCCCACCGCCTGGCAGGCCGTCGAGTACGCCGCCGTCCCGCCCGGCGGCACCCTCGCCGTCCTCGGCCTCGGCCCGATCGGCGACATGTCCTGCCGGATCGCCAAGGCACGCGGCGCCGAGCGGGTGTTCGGTGTGGACCTGGTGCCCGAGCGGCTCGCCCGGGCGAACCGGCGGGGTGTTAAGACGTACGACCTGAGGGCCTTCGACGACGAGAAGGCACTGGTCCACGCCATCCGGGACGAGACCGGAGGCCGCGGCCCGGACGCCGTGATCGACGCCGTCGGCACCGAGGCGCACGGCAGCGCCGCCGCCAAGCTCGCCCAGACGGCCACCGCGCTGATGCCGCGCAAGCTCAGCGCACCCCTCGCGGAACGCTTCAGCATCGACCGGCTCGGCGCCCTGTACATGGCCATCGACCTGGTCCGGCGCGGCGGCACGATCTCGCTGAGCGGTGTGTACGGCGGCATGGCCGACCCGATGCCGATGCTCACCCTGTTCGACAAGCAGATCCAGCTGCGCATGGGACAGGCCAACGTCCGCCGCTGGACCGACCAGATCATGCCCTACCTCACGGACGAGGACCCGCTCGGCGTGGAGGACTTCGCCACGCACCGGGTGCCGCTCTCCGAAGCACCGCACGCCTACGAGATGTTCCAGCGCAAGCAGGACGGCGCCGTCAAGGTCCTCATGCAGCCGTAGCTCAGCCCCGGTCCTTCTCGCCGAGGATCTCCGCCAGGTCGTAGCGCACCGGCTCCTCCAGCTGCGCGTAGGTGCAGCTCTCCGGTGTACGGTCCGGGCGCCAGCGGCGGAAACGGGCCGTGTGCCGGAAACGCTGCCCGTTCTCCATGTGGTCGTAGGCCACCTCGGCCACCCGCTCGGGTCTCAGCGGCACCCAGGACAGGTCCTTCTTGCCCGACCAGCGGCTCGGCGCCCCCGGCAGCCGGGCCGTCTCGTGGGCGGCCTCCTCCGACCAGGCCGCCCACGGGTGCCCCGCCACGTCGTCCATCCGCAGCGGCTCCAGTTCCTCGACCAGTTCGGCCCGCCGCTTCATCGGGAAGGCGGCCGACACGCCCACGTGCTGGAGCCTGCCGTGCTCGTCGTGCAGCCCGAGCAGCAGCGAGCCGACCACGGGGCCGCTCTTGTGGAAGCGGTAGCCGGCCACGACGACGTCCGCCGTCCGCTCGTGCTTGATCTTGAACATGGCCCGCTCGTCCTGCAGGTAGCGCGAGGTGAGCGGCTTGGCGACGACGCCGTCCAGCCCGGCCCCCTCGAACTGCTCGAACCACTGCCGGGCCAGCTCGATGTCGGTCGTCGCCGGCGCCACATGCACCGGCGGTGTCACGTGGTCGAGGGACCGCTCCAGCAGGGGCCGGCGGTCGCTCAGCGGAACATCGAGCAGGGAGCGGTCGTCGAGGGCCAGCAGGTCGAAGGCGACGAACGACGCCGGGGTCCTCTCGGCCAGCATCCGCACCCGGGAGTCCGCCGGGTGGATGCGCTCGGTCAGCGCGTCGAAGTCCAGACGGCCGTTGCGCGCGATCACGATCTCCCCGTCGAGCACGCACCGCTCGGGCACCCGCTCCCGCAACGCCTCGACCAGCTCGGGAAAATACCTGGTCAGTGGCTTTCCGGTGCGGCTGCCCAGCTCGACCTCGGCCCCGTCCCGGAACACGATCGAGCGGAACCCGTCCCACTTCGCCTCGTAGTGCATACCCGGCGGGATCTTCGCCACCGACTTGGCGAGCATGGGCTTCACGGGCGGCATCACCGGCAGATCCATGGTCCGATTCTGCTCGCATACCTGCGCCGCCGCCCGGTGTGCGAGCCGTGCGGGGTGCGCCTACCGTGGCCGCATGGCTGACGCGGTGGAACTGGAAGTGGCCGGCCGGACCGTACGGCTGTCCAGCCCGGACAAGGTGTTCTTCCCGGAGCGGGGATTCACCAAGCTGGACCTGGCCCGGTACTACGCCGCCGTCGGTCCCGGCATCCTGCGCGCCCTGCGCGACCGCCCCACCACCCTGGAGCGCTACCCGGACGGCGTCGGCGGCGAGTGGTTCTACCAGAAGCGGGCCCCCAAGGGCATGCCCGACTGGATCCCGACCGCCCACATCACCTTCCCCAGCGGGCGCAGCGCCGACGAGATGTGCCCCACCGAGGAGGCCGCCGTGGTGTGGGCCGCCCAGTACGGCACCCTCACCTTCCACCCCTGGCCGGTGCGCGCCACTGACGTCGACCACCCCGACGAACTCCGCATCGACCTCGACCCGCAGCCCGGCACCGACTACGACGACGCCGTCCGCGCCGCCGGAGAACTGCGCGCCGTCCTCGACGAGTTCGGCGGGCTGCGCGGCTGGCCCAAGACCTCCGGCGGCCGTGGCCTGCACGTCTTCGTCCCCATCGAACCGCGCTGGACCTTCACCCAGGTGCGGCGCGCCGCGATCGCGGTCGGCCGGGAGATGGAACGCCGGATGCCGGACCACGTGACCATCAAGTGGTGGAAGGAGGAACGCGGGCGCCGCATCTTCCTCGACTACAACCAGACGGCCCGCGACCGCACCATCGCCTCCGCCTACTCCGTACGTCCCCGCCCGCACGCCCCCGTCTCGGCGCCCTTGCGCTGGGAGGAGGTCGGCGTGGCGCACCCCGCCGACTTCGACCTCGCCACCATGCCGGCCCGCTTCGCCGAAGTCGGCGACGTGCACGCCGACATGGACGACCACGCCTACTCCCTGGACGCGCTGCTGGAGCTGGCCCGCCGCGACGAACACGACCACGGCCTGGGCGACCTGCCGTACCCGCCGGAGTATCCCAAGATGCCGGGCGAACCGAAACGGGTCCAGCCGAGCCGTGCCCGCCGCGAGTCGACGTCCTAGCCGGACACCGGGCGAGCGCGCGTCCGGTCGGCCCCGTGTGCCCGGGAGCCCACCGCGGGGCCGTTCTCCGGGGCCGCCGCCCGCCGCCGGGCCACGGGTGGCGGTGGGCGGGGACGGTTATCCTGACCGGCAGCCGCCGATGAGGAGTCCCGAAGTGACCGAGGCAGTGTCGCGTCCCACGCTGGAGGCCGTGGCCGCGCGGGCCGGCGTGTCCCGGGCCACCGTGTCGCGGGTGGTCAACGGCGGGGACGGGGTACGCGAGCCGTTGGCCGAGCGGGTTCGGCAGGCCGTGGCGGAGCTGGGATACGTCCCCAACCAGGCGGCGCGCAGCCTCGTCACCAAGCGGCACGACGCCGTCGCGGTCGTCATCGCCGAACCGGAGACGCGGGTCTTCGCCGACCCTTTCTTCGCCCTCCAGCTGCGCGGCATCAGCAAGGAGCTGACCGCCCACGACAACCAGCTGGTACTGCTGCTCACCGAGGGCCGGGACGACCACGCGCGCGTGGCCCGGTATCTCGCCGGAGGCCACGTCGACGGCGCGCTCGTCTTCTCCCTGCACCTGGACGACCCGCTGCCCGGGCTCATCCAGGACGCCGGCGTGCCCACCGTGTTCGGCGGGCGGCCCGGCTGGGGCGAGGGCACCGACGGCTCCGCGAACAGGAGCGCGGAGGTGGCGTACGTCGACTGCGACAACCGGGGCGGGGCCCGTACGGCCGTACGGCATCTCGTGGACCTCGGCCGCAGACGCATCGCGCACATCACCGGCGCCCTGGACCAGACCTCGGCGGTGGACCGGCTCGACGGCTACCGGGACGTGATGGACGACGTCCTGGGCGGGAGCGACCCCCGGCTGGTCGTGGAGAGCGACTTCACCCCGGCAGGCGGCGAAGGCGCCATGCGGGCACTCCTCGACCGCTGCCCGGACGTGGACGCCGTGTTCGCGGCCAACGACCTGACCGCGCTCGGCGCCCTGCGGGTGCTGCGCGAGCGCGGCCGGCGGGTGCCCGAGGACGTGGCCGTGATCGGTTTCGACGACATGGTGCCGGTCACCGAACAGACCGACCCACCGCTGACGACGGTCCGTCAGGACATCGAGGAGATGGGCCGCCTGATGGCCCGCCTGCTGCTGCGGGGCCTGTTGGGTGGGCGCGGCCGGGACGGAACCGCGCTGGACGCACCGGCCGCGTGGCTCGCCCCGGACGCCGGCGTGATCCTCCCGACGACGCTGATCCGCCGCGCGACCGCGTAAGCCCCGCGAAGCGGCGAGGACGTACCACCGTCCGCGGCCGCGGAGCCGTCAGCGGTGCGGCGACGGCAAAGGCCCCACGGCCCCGCGGTCGGCACGGGTCCGCGGTCGGCACGGCGAGGCCCGCGCGGTCAGCCCTGGGACGACTCGCTCCTGATCACCGCGAACCGCACCCCGCTCGGGTCCGCGAGCTTGGCCATGCGGCCCACGCCCTCCAAGGTCGTCGCGGGCATGCGCACCGTCCCGCCGAGCTGCTGGGCCTTCTCGACCACGGCGTCGGTGTCCTCGACCTCGAAGTACGGCAGCCAGTAGGGGCCGGCCTCCGCCTCGGCGGGGGCGTCGGCCATGGGCACCATGCCGCCGAACATCGCGTCCTCCCCGGCACCGCCCGGATTGACGCAGGTGTACTTCCCGCCCGGGAAGGGCACCGCCGACGTCTCCAGGTCGAGCACCCGGTGGTAGAACGCGGCGGCCGCCGCGATGTCCGGCGTGTACAGCTCGACCCAGCACAGCGCGCCCGGCTCGTTCGCCACGTCCACGCCCTTGGTCTGTCCGGGCTGCCAGATCCCGAACGGCACGCCCGCCTGGTCGGCGAGGAGCGCCATGTGGCCCTGGCCCATCACGTCCCTGGGCTGGAACAGCACCCTGCCGTGGGCCTGCTCGGCCGCCTCGGCGGTGGCCTGCGCGTCCTCGCTCCGGAAGTACACCGTCCAGGCCGGAGGGCCCTGCTCCGGGCCGGTCTGCATGCCGCCCGCGACGGTCCTGCCCTCGAGCTGGAAGAAGCCGTAACCGCCGGCGTCCGGCCCCGCCGACCGGAACTGCCAGCCGAAGAGACCGCCGTAGAAGGAGAGGGCGCCGTCGATGTCGGGGGTGCCGATGTCGATCCAGTTCGGGGCGCCGTCGACGAAACGGGTGGTGAGCATCTTCGCCCTCCTCGGAAGGGGGTCCCGTCCTGTGCACTGCCGAGTCTGGCACCGCCCACCGACAATCGCCGCCGGAGCGCCACGACGCGCCGGACCCGTCCTGCTCTCACCGGGTGACCGGACCGGTTCTCCCCGTACTCCCGTTCTCCCCGTTTTCCCGCCTGTCCCGCGCGCCGCCGTGCGCGGGCATGCGGGCGGGGAGCATCATCGGGGCGGCCGGAAGCCCTGACGGCGTCGTTGACCTCGCGTTGATCGAACGTTTTTCGCCGTCCAGCACGATTCCGGTCATGCACTTCGAAACCATCACCCCGGCCGACGACACCTGGCAGGCGCAGGCCCTGTGCGCGCAGACCGGGCCGGACTTCTTCTTCCCCGAGCCGGGCAGCTCGGTGCGCGAGGCGAAGCGCATCTGCGCCCTGTGCGAACTGCGCCCGGCCTGCCTGGAGTACGCGCTCGCCCACGACGAGCGCTTCGGCGTCTGGGGCGGGCTGTCGGAGAAGGAGCGCCTCGCCCTGAGGCGCGCCTCCCACTGAGCATCGCCGCCCGCACGGGCAGGCGTCAGCCGCCGGCGCGCGCCGCCATGCGGGCCTTGCGAGTGGCCAGCTTCTCGTCGAACTTGGCGGCCTCCGCGTCCAGACCGCCCATGAACAGACCGAGTTCCTCCTGCGCCTGGCGCCCCTCGGGGCCGAGGCCGTCGATCTCCAGGACCTTCAGGAAGCGCAGCACCGGCTGCAGGACGTCGTCGTGGTGGATGCGCAGGTTGTAGACCTCGCCGATCGCCATCTGCGCGGCGGCCCGCTCGAAGCCGGGGATGCCGTGGCCGGGCATCCGGAAGTTCACCACGACGTCCCGGACCGCCTGCATGGTGAGGTCGGGGGCGAGTTCGAAGGCGGCCTTCAGCAGGTTGCGGTAGAAGATCATGTGCAGGTTCTCGTCGGTCGCGATGCGGGCCAGCATGCGGTCGCAGATCGGGTCCCCGGACTGGTGGCCGGTGTTGCGGTGCGAGATCCGGGTGGCCAGTTCCTGGAAGGCGACGTAGGCGATCGAGTGCAGCATCGAGTGCCGGTTGTCGGACTCGAAGCCCTCGCTCATGTGGGACATGCGGAACTGTTCCAGCTTGTCCGGGTCCACCGCGCGCGAGGTGAGCAGGTAGTCGCGCATGACGATGCCGTGGCGGCCCTCCTCGGCCGTCCAGCGGTGCACCCAGGTGCCCCAGGCGCCGTCGCGGCCGAACAGCGAGGCGATCTCGTGGTGGTAGCTGGGCAGGTTGTCCTCGGTCAGCAGGTTGACCACGAGGGCGATGCGGCCGATCTCCGTGACCTTGGACTGCTCCTTGTCCCAGGCCTGGCCGTCCTCGAACAGGCCCGGGAAGTTGCGGCCGTCGCTCCACGGCACGTACTCGTGCGGCATCCAGTCCTTGGCGACCTTCAGATGCCGGTTCAGCTCCTTCTCGACCACTTCCTCCAGGGCGTACAGCAGCCGCGAGTCGCTCCAGACGGACGGGCTGCCGAGGTGAGGGGAAGTGATCGTCACAGGAACTCCAGGGGGACGCCGAACAAAGGAAGGGGACGGCCCGGCGAGCGGTGCCGGAAACCTACGAGATCGTAGGCTACGAATCCGTAGGTTACGAAGCCGTAGGTTAAGAACGCTGTAAAGATCGCTGATCAGCAGGCATGACCCCGGTTCGGACGACACGCCGGACAGCCCCGGGACCCGCAGGTCCCGGGACTGTCCGGGCGACGTGATCACATGGTCAGGCGTACAGCTCCCGCAGGCGTACCGAGAGGCAGGTCACACAGCCTTCGAGCTTCTCGAACTCGCCGATGTCGACCGTGACCACGTCATGGCCGAGGTCGGTCAGCAACTCGGCGGTCTTGGGGGCGCTCGCGGCCATCAGCAGCTTGCTGCCGCCGAGCAGCACCACGTGCGAGCCGGACTCCTCCGGCACCGACAGGAAGCCCGGGAACAGCGAGGGCCGGTCCACCTTCGGGATGTGCCCGATCACCGTTCCGTCCGGCAGCGCGGTCACCGCCGACTTCAGGTGCAGCACCTTGCTCACCGGTACGGCGACCACGCGCGCGCCCAGCGGCTCGAACGCGGCCCGCAGCTGCTGCACGCCGGCCGCGTTGGTCCGCCCGCCCCGGCCGACGTACACCGTGTCGCCCACCTTCAGCACGTCACCGCCGTCCAGCGTGCCCGGGTCCCAGATCCAGTTCACCGAGCAGCCGAGGCGGGCCACCGCCTCCTCGACGCCGGCGGTCTCCTCCCGCCGGGACTCGGCGCCGGGCCGGGTGATCAACGCCACGTTCTTGTACATGACGACGGTGTCCTCGACGAACACCGAGTCCGGGCAGTCGTCGGCCGGTTCGACCTCGATGGTCTCCCAGCCGTTCGTGTGCAGCGCCTCGACGTAGGCCTCCCACTGCTCGACGGCGAGCCCGACGTCGACCTTCTCCCGCTCGATGTGCGTCACCAAACCTTCGGCGAGGCGGGGGCTGGGGCGGCGGACGAGGGCCTTCTTGCTGGGCACGAGGGGCCTTTCGAATCGGTCGGGTCGACGGTGCGGTGTCCGGTGCCGGGGATGCGGCACCGGTCCGCCATCATGCAGGGCGCTCCGGCCGGGGCAAAACCCTCGCCGCACGGCTGTGGCCCTCCTGAGACGTCAGGTCTCAGGCCGAGGCCCCGATGTCCTCCGGTGCGATCTCCTTCAGTTCTCCCTCCTCCATCAGCAGCCAGCGGGTGATGCCGATCGACTCGAGGAACGGCAGGTCGTGGCTGGCCACGAGCAGCGCGCCCTCGTACGACTCCAGGGCCGAGGTCAGCTGCCGGACGCTGGCCATGTCGAGGTTGTTGGTCGGCTCGTCGAGCAGCAGCAGCTGGGGTGCGGGCTCGGCGAGCATCAGCGCGGCCAGAGTCGCCCGGAAGCGCTCGCCGCCCGACAGCGTGGCCGCCTTCTGGTCGGCCCGTGCGCCCCGGAACAGGAAGCGGGCGAGGCGCGCCCGGATCCGGTTGTTGGTGGCGCCCGGCGCGAACCGGGCCACGTTCTCGGCGACCGTCCGCCCGTCGTCGAGCACGTCCAGCCGCTGGGGCAGGAACCGCAGCTGGACGTGCGCCCTCGCCTCGCCCGCCACCGGCGCCAGCTCCCCGGCGACGGTCCGCAGCAGCGTCGTCTTGCCCGCGCCGTTGCGGCCGACGAGCGCGATCCGCTCCGGGCCGCGCAGATCGACGATGCCCTCGACGCGCCCCCCGTAGGCCATCGCCAGGTTCTCCAGGGTGAGCACCTGCCGGCCGGGCGGTACGGCCGTGTACGGCAGGTCGACACGGATCTCGTCGTCGTCCCGTACGGCCTCCACCGCGTCGTCCAAACGCTCCCTGGCCTCGGCGAGGCGCTCCTCGTGCATGATGCGGTGCTTGCCCGCGGACTCCTGGGCGGCGCGTTTGCGCGCGCCCATGACGATCTTCGGCTCGCGCTTGGAGTCGTACATCTTCTGCCCGTACCGCTTGCGGCGGGCCAGTTTGACCTGGGCGTCGGCCAGTTCGCGCTTCTGTTTGCGCACATCGGCCTCGGCGACGCGCACCATCCGTTCGGCGGCCTCCTGTTCGACGGTGAGGGCCTCCTCGTAGGCCGAGAAGTTGCCGCCGTACCAGGCGACCTCTCCGGCGCGCAGCTCCGCGATCTGGTCGACCAGGTCGAGCAGTTCCCGGTCGTGGCTGACCACGACCAGCACGCCCGGCCATGCGGAGACCGCCTGGTACAGCCGCCGGCGCGCGTACAGGTCGAGGTTGTTGGTCGGTTCGTCCAGCAGCAGGACGTCCGGGCGGCGCAGCAGCAGCGCGGCGAGCCGCAGCAGCACCGATTCGCCGCCGGACACCTCGCCGACGGTGCGGTCCAGGCCGATGTGGCCGAGACCGAGTTCACCGAGGGTGACCAGGGCGCGCTCCTCGACGTCCCAGTCGTCGCCGACCGTCTCGAAGTGCTCCTCGGCCGCGTCGCCCGCCTCGATGGCGTGCAGCGCGGCCCGCCGGTCGGCGATGCCGAGGGCCTGATCGACGCGGAGCGTGGTGTCGAGGGTGACGTTCTGCGGGAGGTAGCCGACCTCGCCGGCCACTTTCACCGTGCCGTCGAGCGGGGTGAGTTCACCGGCCAGCAGCTTCAACAGGGTGGACTTCCCTGATCCGTTGACGCCGACGAGCCCGGTCCTGCCGGGGCCGAAGGCCATGTCGAGGCCGTCGAAGACAGTGGTGCCGTCGGGCCAGGCGAAGGACAGGGCGGTGCAGGTGAGGGAAACAGTCATGAGGGCCTCGCGAGGGGGTGTGCGGTCGGGTGCAGAACGCGTGTCGAGACACCGCGAGGCGAGAACCGAAGGGGTCTGGGCACTCGGAAGGCCATGGGAAAAGCCCTGTGCCGGAGGACGGCTCGGACGCCGAGGTCGTACGCCACGCACACCTGACCGGTGTGAACGCGGTGTCTCAGGACCTCAGACGAGCAACGTCCTTCTCCAATCGACGGCAACAGGACCGCTGTAGACCGTACGAGGGGTCCACGGAGCTGTCAACGCCATTACGCTCCGGGTTCGGCTCCCGCGCCCCGGACCGCACCGGGCGTCCCGCGCGGGCCGACGCGCCTGTCGGTACCGAACGGGGCGCTCAGGCGCGCGAAGTGCTCAGCAGGCGTCCCGCATCAGCGCGGCCAGGCCGTGGTCCAGGTCGAGCTGGAGGTGTTCGAGCCCGACGGGCACCAGCGCGTCGGCCGCCTCCAGGAACCGCCGTATCTCGCCCGAGCGCACATGCACGATCGCGGTGCCCTCGGGGGCGTGGAACTCCAGCACCGTGCGGTCGTAGCCGTACGGCCGCACGCGGACGTCGCCGTGGCCCTCCGGGCCCTCGAGACCGGCCGCCAGCAGCTCCCGGGAGAAGGTCCAGCACACCTCGACACCCTCGAGGGTGGCCGGGGCCGGGAAGGTCATGCGGACGGCGAAGGGGTCGTGCCGCTCGTAGCGCAGCGTGGCGGGAATGCTCGGCATGCGCGGTGCGGCGGCGACGAGACGGGCCTCTACGGGCTGCTCGATGACGGTGGACAACGCCTTGCTCCCTCGTGACGGCTGGACTACGCCCGGATGTGTGGCACCCGGCACAGGAAGAGACGACGGAACCGGCCGATGCGTGCACACGCAGAACGAGTGACCTCGGTCACCGCCTTCATGCACGGCGGAACGCCGGATGTTCTCCCCTGCAAGGACCGGCCGGCCGCGCCCGCGCGGGCCGGCCGGTCCTCTGGACGGCGCCGGGGGCATGGGCTAGCTTCGCCCGCCATGAGGCGCTTGGGGAGCACGCGACGCAGGGGACGGACGAGCAGGCTGGCGGCGGCGGGGGTGGCGTGCGGTGCGGCGCTGGCCGCGCTGACGGTCCCGGTGGCCGAGGCCGGGCCGCTCGGGCAGGAGAGCGGGCGACCGGCAAGCGTGCGCTGGGAGGCGAAGGACCCCGGCACCCCGCAGGTCCGCTTCCGGGGGCTCGCCGCCGTCGACCGGCACACCGCCTGGCTCGCCGGCACCGGCGGCGCGGTGCTGCGCACCACCGACGGCGGTTCGACCTGGCGGAACGTCTCTCCGCCCGGGGCGGCCGAGCTGCAGTTCCGGGACGTGCAGGCCTTCGACGCGCGGCGCGCGGTGGTGCTGGCCATCGGAGAGGGCGAGGCCTCCCGGATGTACCGCACCGACGACGGCGGGGCGACCTGGACGGAGTCCTTCCGCAACACCGACCCGAAGGCCTTCTACGACTGCCTCGCCTTCTTCGACCGCCGCCACGGCCTCGCCCTGAGCGACCCGGTCGACGGGAAGTTCCGCATCCTGTCCACCGGCGACGGCGGCCGCTCCTGGCGGGTGCTGCCCTCGGACGGCATGCCGCCCGCCCTGGACGGCGAGGCGGGGTTCGCCGCGAGCGGCCAGTGCCTGGTCACCTCCGGCCCGAAGGACGTCTGGCTGGCCACCGGCGGCGGCGCCCACGCGCGCGTGCTGCACTCCGCCGACCGCGGACTGACCTGGACGGCCGCCGAAACACCCGTCCCGGCGGGCGATCCGGCCAAGGGCGTCTTCGCGCTCACCTTCCGCGACCGCACCCATGGCATCGCCGTCGGCGGCGACTACCGCCCCGACCAGCCCTCGCCGCAGGCCGCCGCCGTCACCGCCGACGGGGGCCGCACCTGGCGGTCCGCCCCCACGCCCCCGCCCGCCTACCGCTCCGGCGCCGCCTGGCTCCCGCACAGCCGCGGCGGCGCGCTCGCCGTCGGTCCCACCGGCACCGACCTCACCACCGACGGCGGCCGCACCTGGCGGACCATCGACACCGGTTCCTACGACACCGTCACCTGCACCCCGGACCTGAGCTGCTGGGCGGCGGGCGAACAGGGGCGGGTGGCCCGCCTGGAACGCTGAGCCGGCCCCGTCCGGCAGACAGGCCGAGGTAAATGTCCTCAAGCCGGGTACTCGTTTCCCGCCGCAAAGGAAGGGAGCGATCATGCCAGCCGGTTCCAGCCCCAAGCGCGAACGTCAGTACGAGCACATCAAGAAGAGCGCGCAGGACCGGGGCGAGAGCGCCGGACGCGCCAAGGAGATCGCCGCGCGGACGGTGAACAAGGAACGCGCCCGTTCCGGCGAGTCCAAGACCGCCAGCCGCAGCTCGACGCAGGACATGTCGTCCAGCAAGCGCGGCGGCCAGCGATCGGGCAACCGGGTCGGCTCCCAGGGTCCGACCTACGACCAGCTGTACAACGAGGCGAAGCAGCGCGGCATCGAGGGCCGCTCGAACATGAACAAGAGTGAGCTGCAGCGTGCGCTGAACTCGAAGAAGAGCTGAGCCGGGAGGCTCAGCCCGGCGCCTGCCGGTGGTGCGCCAGTTCCGGGGCGGTCTTCGTGGCGATGAACTCCGTGACCCGGTACGCGCACACACCGGCGACGGCGAACGGGTCGCCCGCGACGATCTCCTCGATGCGGGCACGGTCCTCGGCGACGGCGAGGATCACCCCGCCGTCGTCGGGGCTCTTCTGTCCGGACGCCAGGAAGAAGCCCTTCTCGTACTGCTCGTCCAGCCACGCCACATGGGCGGGCACCAGGGCGTCGACGGCGTCGAGGGGCGCGGTGTAGGTCAGCTCGACCAGGAACATGATCAGGAGCCTACCCCCGACTTCACCGACCGGGCCTGCGCTCGTACAGTCGTGGTCACCATGACGACCGTAGGCGTACCGGCGGGCTGGCCCGCGACCGAGGAAGAGGCGCGCGCCGTCCAGGACGAACTGCGCGGGCGGGTGGTGCTCGACGAGCCCGGACCCCCGCCCGGGACGGGCCGCGTCACCGGCGTCGACGTCGCCTACGACGACGACCTGGACCTGGTCGCCGCGGCGGCCGTGGTCCTCGACGCCGCCACCCTGGACGTCCTGGCCGAGGCCACGGCCGTCGGCCGGGTCTCCTTCCCGTACGTCCCCGGACTCCTCGCCTTCCGCGAGATCCCCACCGTCCGGGCGGCTCTCGACGCCCTGCCGTGCCCGCCGGGTCTGGTGGTGTGCGACGGGTACGGCCTCGCCCATCCGCGCCGTTTCGGTCTCGCGAGTCACCTGGGCGTTCTCACGGACCTGCCGACCATCGGCGTCGCCAAGAACCCGTTCACCTTCACCTACGACGACCCGGCCCCCGAGCGGGGCGGTTCCGCGCCCCTGCTCGCGGGGAGCGAGGAGGTCGGGCGCGCGCTGCGCACCCGGGACGGTGTCAAGCCGGTCTTCGTCTCGGTCGGCCACCGGGTGAGCCTGGACAACGCGCTGGCGCACACCCTGGCGCTGAGCCCGCGGTACCGGCTGCCGGAGACCACGCGCAGGGCGGACGCCCTGTGCCGCCGGGCACTTCGGCGGGCGACACGGGGCATGGCCGGCGGGGAGGTTCAGGAGGCGACCACGCGCCAGGCGCCGACCTCCTGGTACGCCGAGTCGTAGACGGCCGAACCCGTCGCCGGGCTCGAGGGTGTGATGGCGCAGGTTGCCGCCCCAATACCGCAGGATGCGCTCCAGCTCACCCGCCCGGTCCTGGGCCACCGCACCCAGCTCGACGAATGGGCCTACCTGCGTCCCTACACCAGCAACACCGAACGCATCCAGGCCCTGGCAGACTTCCTCCACACCTACAACCGACCACCGCTGCCACACCGCACTCGGCGGCCGGCCACCCATCAGCCGTGTGAACAACCCTGCGGGTCAATACACCTAGCGGGCCGCCGCCACCCGGAAGGTGATCCCGGCGGCGCGCAGCCGCTCGGTCAGGGCGTCGCCCATCGCCTGTGCCGTGGTGACCTGTCCGGCCGTCGGCGGAAGGTCGTCGAAGGCCAGGCTGAGGGCCGCCTCGGCGAACATCTTCGCCGTCTCGTCGTATCCCGGGTCGCCGCCCGCGACCTCCGTGAACACGCGCCGGCCGCCGCCCTCGCCGACGAAGCGCACCGTGAACCAGCTGTTCGCCCGCTGCTGCGCGCTCGGCCCGTCGCCCGGCTTGAGCCGGTCCGACAGCCAGCGCCGCGCGGGCGGCAACTGGGCGGCGGCCACCGCCGTGCCGACGGCGGCGATCCCGCCGAGGGCGACCGGGAGACGCTTCACCGCGGCGTAGTGGCGGTAGCGGAAGTCGGGGCCGTACCGCTCCAGCGCCCGGGCCGAACGGCGCACGATCTGCCCGTCGATGGTCGGCAGCGGCAGCGCCCACGCGCCGACCTCCCTGGCGAACCTCGGCGTGCCCGTCGGCGCGGCCACCTTGCGCCCCATCAGGCGCGGCTCGTGCCGGCCCCTCTCCCGCGCGGCGGCCAGCATCCGCCGGCCGCGTGCGGCCTGGTTCAGCGCCGAGGCGAGGGTGCCGCCGGAGAAGGCCGCGTCGGCGGTCACGTACCCGTCCACGGTCAGCGGCACGCCCTCCGGCAATTGCCGCACCGTGTAGTACACGCCCAGATCGTGGGGTACGGAGTCGAAGCCGCAGGCGTGCACCAGGCGCGCGCCTGTCTCACGCGCGCGTGCGTCGTGCCGGACGTACATCAGGTCGACGAACTCCGGTTCACCGGTGAGGTCCAGGTAGTCGGCACCGGAGTCCGCGCAGGCGGCGACCAGTTCCTCGCCGTAGAGCACGTACGGCCCCACGGTCGTGGCCACCACGCGCGCGTGCTCGGCGAGGGCGCGCAGGGTGGCCGATTCGTCCACGTCGGCCCGCAGGACGCCGACGTCCGCACCGCCGGGCAGCCCCTCGCGGAGCCGCTCCAGCTTGCGTTCGTCGCGGCCCGCGACCGCCCAGCGCAGCTCCTTCGGCGCGTGCGCGGCGAGATACTCCGCGGTGAGCCTGCCGACGAAGCCCGTCGCTCCGAAGAGCACGAGGTCGTAGGGACGGTCTGTCGTCTTTAGCCTGCTCATGACACCCCTTGGTCGTGCAGCCGCGCCGCTGTCGGTGGCAGAGGCTAGCGTGAGGGGGTGCGCACTTCGACCACCAGCCCGGGGGCAGCGGGGTCCAGCGGGGTTCGACGGCGCTCGCCCTCCGGCCGCACGGCCGAGGTCCCTCACTCTCCGGGGTGATCGATCGGCACTCCGGGCACTTGGCTAAGCGCTTGCTCGTTGAGGTCTTGTGTCCGGTGGTACGTGTTCCTAGCATCACCGGTGTTACATCAGTTGTGTCACAGACGCTTGGGGGCTGGACGCATGACGACGGCAGGGACGCCGACCACGCCGGGCACCGGCCCGCTCTCCGGCGTGCGCGTGGTGGAGCTGGCCGGCATCGGGCCCGGCCCGTTCGCCGCCATGCTCCTGGCCGACCTGGGCGCGGACGTGGTCCGGGTGGACCGGCCGGGCGGTCCTGGACTCGCGATCGACCCCGCGTACGACGTCACCAACCGCAACAAGCGCTCGGTCATGGTCGACCTGAAGGCACCGGACGGCCCCGCCCGCGTCCTGGACCTCGCCGAACGGGCCGACATCCTCCTCGAGGGCTACCGTCCGGGCGTCGCCGAGCGGCTCGGCGTCGGCCCCGAGCAGTGCCACGCCCGCAACCCCCGCCTGGTCTACGGCCGGATGACCGGCTGGGGCCAGGACGGCCCGCTCGCCCCCCGCGCCGGCCACGACGTGGCCTACATCGCGCTGACCGGCACACTCGGCATGATCGGCCGCGCGGGCGAGCCCCCGGCCGTCCCCGCCAACCTGCTCGGCGACTACGCGGGCGGCTCCCTCTATCTGGTCATCGGCCTCCTCGCCGCCCTGCACCACGCGCGCGCGACCGGCATCGGGCAGGTCGTCGACGCCGCCATCGTCGACGGCACCGCCCACCTGTCCGCGATGATCCACGGCATGCTGGCCGCCGGCGGCTGGCAGGACCGGCGCGCCGCCAACCTGCTCGACGGCGGCTGCCCCTACTACGGCACCTACGAGACCGCCGACGGCGGGTACATGGCGGTCGGCGCCCTGGAAGCCAGGTTCTACGAGGAATTCCTGCGCCTGCTCGGCCTGGACGACCTGGCACCGGCGCACCAGGACCCGACCCGCTGGGGTGAGCTGCGCGAACGCGTCGCCGCTCGCTTCGGATCCCGTACCCGGGATGAGTGGACGGCCGTCTTCGAGGGCTCCGACGCCTGTGTGGCCCCCGTCCTGTCCCTGCGCGAGGCCCCGCACCACCCGCATCTGGCCGCCCGCGGCACCTTCACCGAGCACGGCGGCATCACCCAGCCCGCCCCCGCCCCCCGCTTCTCCGCGACCCCGACCACCGTCCGCACCGGCCCGGCCCGGCCAGGTGCCGACACCGGGACGGTGGCGCGTGACTGGGGCATACCTGACCTCGTGAACGACGACCTCATGGCAGACGGCGACTGACCCGGTCACCCGACGCCCCCCGCCCTCGGCGACCGACTCCCGCTCGGCCCACCCTCCCGAAAGGCACACCAGTGAGCACCGAAGCGTACGTGTACGACGCGATCCGCACCCCGCGCGGCCGCGGCAAGGCGAACGGCGCCCTGCACGGCACGAAGCCCATCGACCTGGTCGTCGGCCTCATCCACGAGATCCGCGACCGCTTCCCCGGCCTCGACCCGGCCGCGATCGACGACATCGTGCTCGGTGTCGTCGGCCCCGTCGGCGACCAGGGCTCCGACATCGCCCGGATCGCCGCGATCGCCGCCGGACTGCCGGACACGGTCGCGGGCGTGCAGGAGAACCGCTTCTGTGCCTCCGGTCTGGAGGCGGTCAACCTGGCCGCCGCCAAGGTCCGTGCGGGCTGGGAGGACCTGGTCCTCGCCGGTGGTGTCGAGTCCATGTCCCGCGTCCCGATGGCGTCCGACGGCGGCGCCTGGTTCAACGACCCCATGACCAACCTCGCGGTCAACTTCGTCCCCCAGGGCATCAGCGCCGACCTCATCGCCACCGTCGAGGGCTTCTCCCGCCGGGACGTCGACGAGTACGCGGCCCTGTCGCAGGAGCGTGCCGCCACCGCCTGGAAGGAGGGCCGTTTCGACCGCTCCGTCGTCCCCGTCAAGGACCGCAGCGGCCTGACCGTCCTGGACCACGACGAGCACCTGCGCCCCGGCACCACCGCCGAATCGCTCGCGAAGCTCAAGCCGTCGTTCGCGGACATCGGCGAGCTGGGCGGCTTCGACGCCGTGGCGCTGCAGAAGTACCACTGGGTGGAGAAGATCGACCACGTCCACCACGCGGGCAACTCCTCCGGCATCGTGGACGGCGCCTCGCTCGTCGCGATCGGCTCCAAGGAGGTCGGCGAGCGCTACGGCCTGACCCCGCGCGCGCGGATCGTCTCCGCGGCCGTCTCCGGCTCCGAGCCGACCATCATGCTCACCGGCCCCGCCCCCGCCACCCGCAAGGCCCTCGCCAAGGCCGGCCTGACCATCGACGACATCGACCTGGTCGAGATCAACGAGGCGTTCGCCGCGGTCGTGCTGCGCTTCGCCAAGGACATGGGCCTGTCACTGGACAAGATCAACGTCAACGGCGGCGCCATCGCCCTCGGCCACCCGCTCGGCGCGACCGGCGCCATGATCCTCGGCTCGCTCGTCGACGAACTCGAGCGCCAGGACAAGCGGTACGGCCTCGCCACGCTGTGTGTCGGCGGCGGCATGGGCATCGCCACGATCATCGAGCGCATCTGAACTCCCCGCGGAAACAAGCGACTTCAACGGAGACGACTGTCATGACCGAGAGCACCACCATCCGCTGGGAGCAGGACGACACCGGTGTCGTCACCCTCGTCCTGGACGACCCCGACCAGTCCGCGAACACCATGAACCAGGCGTTCCGCGACTCCCTCGCCGCGATCACCGACCGGCTGGAGGCCGAGAAGGACTCCGTCCGGGGCATCATCTTCACCTCCGCGAAGAAGACCTTCTTCGCGGGCGGCGACCTGCGCGACCTGATCCGGGTCACGCCCGACACCGCGCAGGAGCTGTTCGACGGCGGCCTCGCCATCAAGCGGAACCTGCGCCGCATCGAGACCCTCGGCAAACCGGTCGTCGCGGCGATCAACGGCGCGGCCCTCGGCGGCGGCTTCGAACTGGCCCTCACCTGCCACCACCGGGTGGCCCTCGACACCTCCGGCACCAAGATCGGCTGCCCCGAGGTCACCCTCGGCCTGCTGCCCGGCGGCGGTGGAGTCGTCCGCACCGTGCGGCTGCTGGGCATCGCCGACGCGCTGCTGAAGGTGCTCCTCCAGGGCACGCAGTACAACGCGCGGCGCGCCCAGGAGAACGGTCTCGTCCACGAGGTCGCCGCCACGCCGGAGGAACTGCTCGCCAAGGCCCGCGCGTTCATCGACGCCAACCCCGAGTCCCAGCAGCCCTGGGACAAGCCGGGCTACAGGATCCCCGGCGGCACCCCGGCCAACCCGAAGTTCGCCGCCAACCTGCCCGCCTTCCCGGCGACCCTGCGCAAGCAGACGGGCGGCGCCCCGTACCCGGCCCCGCGCAACATCCTCGCCGCGGCCGTCGAGGGCTCCCAGGTCGACTTCGAGACCGCCCAGGTCATCGAGGCCCGCTACTTCGTGGAGCTGGCCGCCGGACAGACCTCGAAGAACATGATCCAGGCGTTCTTCTTCGACCTCCAGGCCGTCAACTCCGGCGCGAACCGGCCGCAGGGCATCGAGCCCCGCCCGGTCCGCAAGGTCGCCGTCCTCGGCGCCGGCATGATGGGCGCCGGCATCGCCTACTCGTGCGCCCGCGCGGGCATCGACGTCGTCCTGAAGGACGTCTCCGTGGACGCGGCCGTCAAGGGCAAGGGCTACTCCGAGAAGCTGTGCGCCAAGGCCGTCGCCAAGGGCCGTACCAGCCAGGAGAAGGCCGACGCGCTGCTCGCCCGGATCACACCCACCGCCGAGGCGGCCGACCTCGCCGGCTGCGACGCGGTCATCGAGGCCGTCTTCGAGGACACGACCCTCAAGCACAAGGTGTTCCAGGAGATCGAGTCGGTCGTCGCCCCGGACGCGCTGCTGTGCTCCAACACCTCCACGCTGCCGATCACCACCCTCGCCGAGGGCGTGGAGCGCCAGGCCGACTTCATCGGGCTGCACTTCTTCTCACCCGTCGACAAGATGCCGCTGGTCGAGATCATCAAGGGCGAGCGCACCGGAGACGAGGCCCTCGCCCGGGCCTTCGACCTGGTCCGGCAGATCAACAAGACGCCGATCGTCGTCAACGACTCGCGCGGCTTCTTCACCTCCCGGGTGATCGGCCACTTCATCAACGAGGGCGTCGCCATGGTCGGCGAGGGCGTCGAGCCCGCCTCCGTGGAGCAGGCCGCGGCCCAGGCCGGCTACCCCGCCAAGGTGCTCTCCCTCATGGACGAGCTGACCCTGACCCTCCCGCGCAAGATCCGTAACGAGACCAGGCGGGCCGTGGAGGCGTCGGGCGGCACCTGGACCGCGCACCCGGCCGAGGCGGTCATCGACCGCATGGTCGACGAGTTCGGCCGCACCGGGCGCAGCGGCGGCGCCGGCTTCTACGACTACGCGGAGGACGGCAAGCGCGCCGGGCTCTGGCCGGGCCTGCGCGAGCACTTCACGAAGCCCGGACACGAGATCCCGTTCCGGGACATGCAGGAGCGCATGCTCTTCGCCGAGGCGCTCGACACCGTCCGCCTCCTCGAAGAGGGCGTCCTGACCTCCGTCGCCGACGCCAACATCGGCTCCATCCTCGGCATCGGCTTCCCCGGCTGGACCGGCGGCGTGCTCCAGTACATCAACGGCTACGAAGGCGGCCTGCCCGGATTCGTGGCCCGCGCGCGGGAACTCGCCGAGCGCTACGGGGAGCGCTTCACCCCGCCCGCGCTGCTCGTGCACAAGGCGGAGAAGGGGGAGCGGTTCAGCGACTCAGCCCGTTCCTGACCCGGTCAGCCACTCGCTCAGCTCTTCCCGCAGCGATCGCTGGAAAGTGGTCAGCAGCGCCTGCACCACCAAGGGGTGCATGTGCGCCGACAGGGACTTCACGTCCCGGGCGGCACGCTCCGCCACCTCGCCGCGGAAGAGCTGGGAGAGTTCGCGGGCGGCGGCGCGCGAGTGCTCCACGAGCACCTTGCGCGCCGCGAGGATCGCCTCCTGCGACAGCGGTACGTCGAGGAGCTGGACGCCGAGCCGGAGCAGCCCGGCGTCCACCCGGAACGTGTCGTCGTCCCCCGGCACGACGACGTTCATCGCCGCCAGCCGCTCCACGTCCTCCTCGCCCAGCGGCCGTCCCGCCCGCCGCTCCAGTTCCCGGCGCGACACCGTCTCCACCGCGTCCGGCGCCCAGGACGCGACCACCGCGCGGTGGATCGCCAGATCGTGCGGCGTGAGATCGGGCGGCAGCTGCCGCAGATACCGCTCGATCGCCGCCAGGGTCATGCCCTGCTGCTGCAACTCCTCGATGAGGGCCAGCCGGGCCACATGACCGGGCCCGTAGTGACCCACCCGGCGCGGACCGATCACCGGCGGCGGGAGCAGCCCCTTGCTGCCGTAGAAACGGACGGTGCGGACCGTGACGCCCGCCCGCGCGGCCAGCTCGTCGACGGTGAGGGACGTCTCCTCGGCATCGGTCGTCATGTACAGCAGTATCGCTGTCTCACCAACGGTGTGAAACCTGCGGAGGACATGTGAGAAGTACCGCGGTGTGACGTGGGACATCGCATACCGGCAGATCCTCCTGGGAAGCTGCTGCCTTGGTCTGTGCCGCGACACAAGGGTGGTGCGGGCCAAGACCTGCACGAACCCCGGGCCCACGAGGTCCGGGCGCACCAGGAAGTGGAACCACCCGTGAGCAAGGAAGCCGTGGAATCGGCACAGGCCACCCCCCGTCCCCAGGTGACCCGGACGCCCGCGGACGCGGGCGACGCCGGTTACAGCAAGGACCTCAAGGCCCGCCACGTCAACATGATCGCCATCGGCGGCGCCATCGGCACCGGCCTCTTCCTGGGCGCCGGCGGCCGCCTGCACAACGCGGGCCCGGCGCTCGCGCTGGCCTACCTGGTCTGCGGAGTCTTCGCCTTCTTCGTGGTCCGCGCGCTCGGTGAGCTGGTCCTGTACCGCCCGTCCTCCGGCTCCTTCGTGAGCTACGCGCGCGAGTTCCTCGGCGAGAAGGGCGCCTACGTCGCCGGCTGGATGTACTTCCTGAACTGGTCGACCACCGGCATCGCCGACATCACCGCGATCGCGCTCTACACGCACTACTGGAGCATGTTCACCTCCATCCCCCAGTGGGTGCTGGCGCTGATCGCCCTCGCGGTGGTCCTCGCCGTGAACCTGATCTCGGTGAAGATCTTCGGCGAGATGGAGTTCTGGTTCGCGATCATCAAGGTCGCCACCCTGGTGAGCTTCATGTTCGTCGGCATCTTCCTGCTCGCCACCCAGCACGACGTCGACGGCACCAAGCCGGGCCTGAGCGTCGTCACCGACCACGGCGGCCTGTTCCCGCACGGCCTGATGCCGGTCGTCCTGGTCATGCAGGGCGTGATCTTCGCCTATGCCGCCCTGGAACTGGTCGGCGTCGCCGCCGGTGAGACCGCCGAGCCGGAGAAGGTCGTCCCGCGCGCGGTGAACTCGATCATGTGGCGCGTGGGCCTGTTCTACGTCGGCTCCGTCGTGCTGCTCGCCCTGCTGCTGCCCGGCTCGGTGTACTCCGCCGACCAGAGCCCGTTCGTGACCGTGCTGTCCAAGATCGGTGTCCCGGCGGCCGGCGACGTGATGAACCTGGTCGTGCTGACCGCGGCCATGTCCTCGCTGAACTCGGGCCTGTACTCCACCGGCCGCATCCTGCGCTCGATGGCGACGGCCGGCTCGGCGCCGAAGTTCACCGCCCGCATGAACCGCAGCCAGGTCCCCTACGGCGGCATCCTGCTGACCTGCGCGGTCTGCGTGCTCGGCGTCGGCCTGAACTACCTGATGCCCAGCCAGGCCTTCGAGATCGTGCTGAACGTCGCCTCCCTCGGCATCATCAGCACCTGGGTGATCATCATGATCTGTCACCTGATCTTCGTCCGCCGCGCCCGCGCGGGCCTGGTGGCCCGGCCGCACTTCCAGCTGAAGTTCAGCCCGGTCACCGAGATCGCCACCATCACCTTCCTGCTGGTCTGCCTCGGCATGATGGGGAACGACCCCGAGGTCGGCCGCAAGACCCTGCTCCTCATCCCTGTGATCGCCGCCATGCTGGTCGCCGGCTGGTTCGGCGTCCGCCGCCGGGTGACCCGCGGCACCGACCAGGAGCTGACGCAGATGTCGACGCCGTCCGAGTAGCGGCCCCCACACCACTGTCAGCGGCATCGCCTACGGTGGCGTCATGTCCGGGATCTTCGCCCTGGGCGCGGTCCAGCTGGTGCAGGCCGAGCGGAATGTGTGGGTGGCCACCATGATCGGACAGCGCGGGACCAGGACCGGCAGCAAGGGCGTCCCCGTCCGCTACGAGGCGATCGACACCGCCCTCGGCCGTCTCGCCGGCGAAGTGACCGAACTCGGCGCGTCCGTGCACCTGCCCCGCATAGGCTGCGGCCTGCGGGCGGCAAGCGGTCCCGCACAGAGCCCCTCGTCACCGGACGTCTGGTGCGGCGGGGGATCGCGATGACGGTGTACGACCACGGGGAGGGCGGCGCATGAGCGGACGCATCGATGTTCTGGTGCTGGGCGGGGCGGGGGTGGACACGATCGTCCCCGTCCCCGAGCTGCCCCTGCCGTACGCGGACAGTTACATGATCGACTCCGGGATCCGCACCCGGGCCGGGCAGACCGGTGACTTCGTCGCCCTGGGCCTGGCCACGCTCGGCCTGGACACCCACCACCTCGACCTGCTCGGCGACGACCCCGAGGGCGACCTCGTCCGCGCCCTGCACCGCGAGCACGGCATCGCGCTCACCGCGCTCCCGCAGCCCGCCGGCACCAAGCGCGCGGTCAACCTGGTCGGCCCGGACGGCCGCCGCCTGTCCCTGTACGACACCAGCCGCGCCCGTCCCGACGACCGTTTCCCCGAGGCCACGCTGCGCGAGCTGGCCGCCGCCGGACGGCACGTCCACGTGACCATCACCCAGCCGTGCGCCCACGCCCTGCCGGTCCTCCGCGAGACCGGCGTGCCGCTCTCCACGGACCTGCACGACTGGGACGGCGAGAACCCGTACCACGAGCCGTTCGCCCACGCGGCCGACGTCGTCTTCCTGTCCGCCGCCGCCCTGACCGACCCCGAGCGGACCATGCGGCGCATCGCCGAACGCGGCCGGGCCGAGACCGTCGTCGCCACCGCCGGAGCCCAGGGCGCGTACCTGCTGGCCGACGGCGAACTGACGAAGGTACCCGCGGTGACCCCGCCCGGACCGGTTGTCGACTCCAACGGCGCGGGCGACGCCTTCGCCGCCGCGTTCCTCTACGGCCGGCTCACCGGCGCGCCGCCCGAGCGATGCGCCCGGTACGGGGCGATCGCGGGCGCCTACGCGTGCACCGTCCCGGCCTCCCGCGCGGACGCGATAGGCCGGGACGAACTGCTGCGGCGGGCGGCCTGACCCATTCGGTGAGGCGCCCGGTGGGCTCAGTGCCCGTGGACGCCGTTCGTGGCCTCGATCTTCTTCCACGACGTCGGCTGTGCGACGGCCGTACCGGTCTTCACCAGGGACCGGGCCGCGGGCGCCGCCGGCTTCGACGGCTGGAACAGCCAGGTGCCGAACAGCGCGGACAGGGGCTTGCCGGACACCTGCTCGGCGTACTTCTGGAAGTCGGCCACCGAGGCGTTGCCGTACGCGTGCTCCTTCGGCCAGCCCTTCAGGATCGCGAAGAACGCGTCGTCACCGATCTCGTTGCGCAGCGCCTGGATGGCCAGCGCGCCACGGTCGTAGACGGCGATGTCGAACTGGTTGTCCGGACCCGGGTCACCGGGCTCGACCGTCCAGAACGCGTCGTCGGCCGGGTGCGAGGCGTACACGTAGTCGGCGAGTTCCTGCGCGGTGCCCTCGCCCTCGTGCTCGGACCACAGCCACTGCGCGTACCGGGCGAAGCCCTCGTTGATCCAGATGTCCTTCCAGTCCTTCAGCGACACGTCGTCGCCGTACCACTGGTGGGCCAGCTCGTGCACGACGACCGAGGTGTTCGAGCCGTTCGCGAACTGCCGCGGGCTGTAGTACACGCGGGTCTGGTTCTCCAGCGCGTACCCGGTGGTGGTGTTCGGCACGTACCCGCCGGCCGAACCGAACGGATACGGCCCGAAGTAGCCGCTCAGCCAGTCGACGATCTCCCCGGTGCGCTCCACGCTCGCCCGCGCGGCCCCGTCGTTGTCGCCGAGGTCCTTGCTGTAGGCGTTGATGACGGGCACACCGCCGTCGGAGGTGCTGGTGGTGATGTCGAACTTGCCGAGCGCGAGCGTGGCCAGATAGGTCGCCTGCGGCTTGTTCTGCCGCCAGTTGTAGCGGGTCCAGCCCAGCTTCGAGACGGCCGACTGCAGTGTGCCGTTGGAGATGGCCTGGGTGCCGTCCGGCACGGCCACCGACACGTCGTAGGTCGCCTTGTCGAGCGGGTGGTCGTTGCTCGGGAACCACCACCAGGCGGCCTCGGGCTCGTTGGCGGCCACGCCGCCGTCGGGCGTGCGGTGCCAGGAGGTGAAGCCGTACGCGCTCTTCACCGACGGCACCCCGCTGTAGCGGACGACCACCGTGATCGGCGTGCCCTTCGCGAGCGGTGTCTTCGGGGTGACGACCAGTTCGTGCTGGCCCGAGGTTGCGAAGGCCGCCTTCGCGCCGTTGACCCGCACCTCGCTGACGTCCAGCAGGAAGTCCAGGTCGAAGCGGGACAGATCCTGCGTGGTCCTCGCCAGGATGGTCGCCGTGCCCTGCAACTCGTCCGTCCTCGGCTGGTACTGCAGCCTCAGGTCGTAGTGCGAGACGTCGTAGCCGCCGTTGCCGTAGTACGGGTAGTAGGGATCGCCGATGCCCGGCGCGCCGGGGGAGTAGCTCGCGGCCGATGCCGGGATCGCCAGCAGGAGGGAGGCCGCCGCGAGTGCGCCCGGCGCGATGATTCTGCGGTGCACGTCAGCTCCAAGTCGTCAGGACCGTAAGTCCGTTCGGAGAAGTCCGTTCGGAGCCTATTCAGTCCCTGTGGCACCTGACCTGTCCATGGCCCCTTCTGTCACACGATCGCCATTCAGCCGTCACGAGCGCCGCTCGTCCCTCAGATGCCCCCTTTTGTGCGGGAGTTCACCGGAGTACCGTCCGCGCATGCCGACACGCACGCGCCTCACGATCTGGAGAACGCTCGCCGCAGCGGCCGTCGCCACCCTGACGGCCCTCTTCCTCACCCCGGCCGCCGCACACGCCGCGCCGCCGCGCGAGAGCCGGCCCGTCTACTCCTACGCCGACGCCGTCCGCGAGTCCGTGTGGGTCGACACGGGACTCGACGGGGACGGCGACGGGAGGACCGACCGCGTCGCCGCCGACATCGTGCGACCCGCCGAACCGGCCCGGCAGGGCCGCAAGGTGCCGGTCATCATGGACGCCAGCCCGTACTACTCCTGCTGCGGGCGCGGCAACGAGAGCCAGCTGAAGACGTACGACGCCGACGGCCACGTCGTCCAGATGCCGCTGTTCTACGACAACTACTTCGTGCCCCGCGGCTACGCCTTCGTCGGGGTGGACCTCATGGGCACCAACCGCTCCGACGGCTGCGTCGACGTCGGCGGCCGCTCCGACATCCAGTCCGCGAAGGCCGTCGTCGACTGGCTCAACGGCCGCGCCGAGGCGTACACCAGCCGTACCGGCGGCACACCGGTCAAGGCCGGCTGGACCGACGGCCGCACCGGCATGATCGGCAAGAGCTGGGACGGCACGATCGCCAACGGCGTCGCCGCCACCGGCGTCAAGGGGCTGAAGACCATCGTCCCGATCAGCGCCATCTCCTCCTGGTACGACTACTACTTCGCCCAGGGCGCCCCGCTCTACGACGGCGGCCCCGACGAACTGGCCGGCTACGTCGAGAGCGACGACGCGCAGGCCCACTGCGCGGCCGTGCGGAAGAAGCTCGCCGACGGCAGCCCGTCCAGCGGCGACTGGACCCCGCTGTGGACCGAGCGGGACTACGTCAAGGACGCGGCCCGGGTGCGCGCCAGCGTGTTCGTCGTGCACGGCATGCAGGACCTCAACGTCCGTACCAAGCACTTCGGCCAGTGGTGGGACGCGCTCGCCCGGCACGGCGTCGAGCGGAAGATCTGGCTGTCCCAGACCGGGCACGTCGACCCCTTCGACTACCGGCGCGGCGCCTGGGTCGACACCCTGCACCGCTGGTTCGACCATGAACTCCTCGGCTACGACAACGGCATCGACCGCGAGCCGATGGCCGACGTCGAACGCCACCCCGACCAATGGGTCACGTCCCGGGCATGGCCGCCGCACGGCACCCGCGCCACCACCCTGCACCCCGCCCCCGGCACGCAGGCCGGCGTCGGCACCCTCGGCACGCGCCGGGCGGGCGGCACCGAGACCTTCACCGACGACCCGAAGCTGAGCGAGACCGACTGGGCCGCCCACCTCACCACGTCCACACCGGAGAAGGCCGGCTTCCTCACGGCACCGCTCACCCGGGACCTGCGCCTGTCCGGCTCCTCCCAGGTGACGGTCACCGCCACTGCGACCACGACCTCGGCCCACCTGACCGCCGTCCTGGTCGACCTCGGCCCCGACACCATCCGTGACTACGCCGACAACGCCGAGGGCATCACCACGCTCACCGACCGCACCTGCTGGGGCGAGAGCACGGCCGGGGACAGCGCCTGCTTCAAGGAGACCGAGGCGAGGACGGCCGACGTCGACTACACCGTGTTCAGCCGCGGCTGGGCCGACCTCGGCCACCACGCCTCCCTCGGCAAGGGTGTCCCGCTCACCCCGGGCACGGCGTACACGATCACCCTCGACCTCGCGGCCACCGACCACGTCGTCCCCCAGGGGCACCGGCTGGCCCTGATCGTCGCCGGCACGGACAAGGACCTCATCGACCCACCGTCCACGAAGCCGACCCTCACCGTGTCCCTGTCCGGCACCAGCGCGAAGCTCCCCCTGGTCGGCGGCGCGCCGGCCTTCACCCGCGCCACCACCGGCAGTTCCTCCTCCCCGGCCCCCAGGCCCACCACCCTGAACGGCGTCCGCACCCCCCACACCGCCCAGCACATCCCCACGCCCTGACGGCAGAGGCGGCCGGGGGAGGGCAGCCCGCGCCCCCGGCCGGCGCCCACGTTGACGAGCACCCGCCGGGCTGACGAGCCGGACCCCCAGAAAGCCGCCCCGATCTCCGCCGGCCCGGTGCCTCGGACGGCAGGGCTGCCCTCCGGGTCCCTGCCGGGGCGTGGGCTCGGGGGTCGGGTCGCCGCCGCGGTCTTTTCCGGCTGAGGGCTCGGGTGGCCGGGTTGCCGTCCCGGTCTTTGCCTGTTGAGGGGGGTCGGCGTGCCGTCCCGGTCCTGCCGGGTGGGGGGTTCGGGCGGTCGGGTCACCGTCCCGGTCTTTGTCGGTTGAGGGCTGGGCTGCGCTCCAGGTCCCTGCCTGGTGTCGGCTCGGATGGTCGGGAGCCGCCGCGATCTTTTCCCGCTGAGGGCTCGGACGGCCGTCCCGGTTCCTGCCGGGTGGAGGGTTCGGGCGGTCGGGTCACCGCCCCGGTCTGTCGAGGGCTGGGTGCCGTCCCGGTTCCTGCCGGTGTGGGCTCGGGTGGTCGGGTCGCCGCCGCGGTCTTTTCCGGCTGAGGGCTCGGGTGGCCGGGTTGCCGTCCCGGTCTTTGCCTGTTGAGGGCTGGGTGCCGTCCCGGTTCCTGTCGGGGCGGGGGCTCGGGTGGTCGGGATGTCGCCCCGGTCCTCGGCGTGGTCGGTGTTCAGGTGGTCGGGGACGCCAGGTCGGCGGCCTCGCGGGCGCAGCCCCAGGCCACCGTGATCCCGGCGCCGCCGTGGCCGTAGTTGTGCACCAGCGCGCGGCCGTCCGGCAGGGGCTGCCGTTCCAGTCGTACGGCGTCGCGGGCCGGTCGCAGTCCCACCCGGTGGGCCAGCACCCGCGCGCCCGCGATCTCCGGCCGGACCGCCGCGCAGCGGGCGACGATCGCCGCGGCGGTGTCCGGGTCCGGTTCCAGCGACCAGTCGTCCTCCTCGGCCGTACCGCCGAGGAGAAGTCCGCCGGGCTGCGGTATGAAGTAGGTGGAGGCCGCGGACCCGTGGTCGACCGAGGTGAACCAGGTGTCGATGCCGGGGTTCGCCACGACCACCAGTTGCCCGCGCACCGGACGCACAGCAGGGTCCGGCACCAGTGAACGAGCCCCCAGTCCGGTGCAGTTGACCACCACCGCGGCGGGCACCGCGGTCAGGTCGGTCACCTCGCGCCGCTCCACCGTCCCTCCGGCCTTCACCAGCCGCTCCCGCAACCACGCCAGATGCGCCGGCATGTCGATCACGGGCAGTCGGGCCGCCAGCCCGTCGGCCACCGCCCGCAGCCCCGGCACCCGCCCCGCCCACTCACCCAGTTCGTCCAGCCCGGTCCCCCGATGTACGCCGTCGACCAGGCGTACGCCCGTCTCCTCCGGGCGCGCCGCCAACTCCTCGTACACCTGGAGGGATTCCAGCGCCCACGCACCGACCAGCGGCTCCGGTTCGATGCGGTACGGCCACCACAGGCCGCCGGCGACCGCCGAGGTCGTACGCCCGGCGGGCTCCCGCGCCCACACCCGGACCCGCCGCCCGGACTCGGCCAGCACCACGGCCGTCGTCAACCCGGCGACCCCGCCACCGACCACGATCACTTCGTCACTCGGCTCGCTCTCCACGCGAGGACGATAGGCCCTGCCCGGCCGAATATATCATGCAGCGCTCACATCCGTCCCGGTGTGGGGATACTCACAGCATGTCTGCCGCATACGCGACCTTCGGCCTGGCACCGGCGATGCGTGCCGGCGACGTCCTGGCCGACGGCGGCTACCGGATCCACCGCGACTTCGTGGACTTCGTAGTGGACGGCCGTCCGCTGTTGTTCCGGCTGTCCGACCTGGACGCCGTCTCGCCGCTCGCCTCGGACGTCCCGCCGGCCATCTTCACCGAGCACGTGCGCGCCCTGCTCCTGGAGGTCGAACCACCGCTGCCCGACGGCCGGTTCGTCATCTACGGCTGCCCCGAGTGCGAGGACCTGGCCTGCGGTGCGGTCACCGCCGTCATCGAGCAGGACGGCGAGGACTACATCTGGCGGGACTTCGCCTGGCAGACGGACGACACCGCCGACCTGGAACTCAACGGCTACCACGGCATAGGGCCGTTCCGTTTCCACGGCCCCGAGTACCGCGCGGCCCTGGCCGCGCTGATCGACGGCGCCGACGGCCCATCCGCGCCCCGTCGCAGGGTCCTGCTGATCGGCGCCCGGGTCGCCGTACTCGCCAGGCTGGCCGCCGCACTGCGCACCATCGGGATCGGCGCCGACATCACCCAGGACGCCCGGGGCGTCCCCGCGGAAGAACTGCGCGGGTACGGCGCCGTCGCCTTCGGCCGCGCGGTCGGCGAGGCGGAACGGGCAGCCGTGCTGGAGGCGTTCGACCGTGCCGGGGTCGAGGTGGCCCACGTGGACGGCCTGGCCCCGATCGTTCCGCTGCTCGTCGCACAGATCGAGCACGCTCTGGACCGAAGCCCGGTGTCACAGCGCCGGCTGACCGGCCTGACCGCCGGGGACGACACCGCGGAGATCGAGGTGGCCTCCCCGTGCCGGGTGCGCGTCACCGCGTACCGTCTCGACCGGTTGCACCGCACCCACCGCCACGACGTGTTCGACGGCACCCTGGAGCCCGGCCTGGCACCGCCTCCCCCTGGACCCCGGAGCGGTCAAGGGGGAGGCGTACCTCGTCGCCCGGACCGCCCAGGGCGTCCTCGCGACACCGGTGCCGCAGGTGGGCGCGTCCGGCCCGGGGAAACCCCGCTGATACCCGGGCGTCCGGCCCATTAGGATCGGCGTTCTGATGACTGCCACCCTCGTCGCCAAGAACCTCGCCGCCGGGCACGGCGACCGCTCCCTCTTCTCCGGTCTCGACCTCGTCGTCGCGCCCGGCGACGTGATCGGGCTGGTCGGCGCCAACGGTGCGGGCAAGTCCACCCTGCTCCGCCTGCTCGCCGGGCTCACCGCACCCGAGCAGGGCGAACTGCGGCTGTCCCCGCCGACCGCGACCGTCGGCCACCTGCCGCAGGAGCCCGAGCGCAGGCCGGGGGAGACCGTCCGGGCATTCCTGGCCCGCCGCACCGGCGTCACCGAGGCGCAGCGCGTGATGGACGAGGCGACCCAGGCGCTGGTCGACGGCGCGCCCGGCGCCGACGACGCCTACGCGACCGCGCTGGAACGCTGGCTCGGTCTCGGCGGCGCCGACCTGGACGAGCGTGCGGAGGAGGTCGCCGACTCCCTCGGCCTCGCCGTGGACCTGGACCAGCCGATGACCTCCCTGTCCGGCGGCCAGGCGGCCCGCGCCGGCCTCGCCTCCCTCCTGCTGTCCCGCTACGACGTCTTCCTGCTCGACGAGCCCACCAACGACCTCGACCTCGACGGCCTGGAGCGCCTGGAACGCTTCGTCACCGGCCTGCGCGCGGGCACGGTCGTCGTCAGCCACGACCGCGAGTTCCTCACCCGCACCGTCACCAAGGTCCTCGAACTCGACCTCGCCCAGCAGCAGATCAACCTCTACGGCGGCGGCTACGCGGCCTACCTGGAGGAGCGCGAGGTGGCCCGCCGGCACGCCCGCGAGGACTACGAGGAGTACGAGGGGAAGAAGTACGCCCTAGAGGACCGGGCCCGGACGCAGCGGTCCTGGATGGACAAGGGCGTGAAGAACGCCCGGCGCAAGGCCGGCAACGACAACGACAAGATCGGCCGCAAGTTCCGCAGCGAGGCCAGTGAGAAGCAGGCCGCCAAGGCCCGGCAGACCCAGCGCATGATCGAGCGCCTGGACGTGGTCGAGGAGCCCCGCAAGGAGTGGGAGCTGCGCATGGAGATCGCGGCCGCTCCGCGCTCCGGCGCCGTGGTCGCGACCCTGCGGGACGCCGAGGTCAGGCGCGGCGACTTCACCTTCGGCCCGGTGTCCCTGCAGATCGACTGGGCGGACCGGGTCGCGGTCACCGGAGCGAACGGAGCCGGGAAGTCCACCCTGCTCGGTGCGCTGCTGGGCCGCGTCCCGCTCGACTCCGGGCATGCCGCCCTCGGCTCGGGGGTCCTGGTCGGCGAGGTCGACCAGGCCCGGGGACACTTCCACGGCCCGGAGACGCTGCTCGACGCCTTCCGCGCGGCCGTCCCCGACACCGACCCCGTCGACGTCCGTACCCTGCTCGCCAAGTTCGGCCTGAGATCCGAGCACGTACTGCGCCCGGCCGCGACCCTCTCCCCGGGCGAGCGCACCCGTGCCGCCCTCGCGCTGCTCCAGGGCCGGGGCGTCAACCTCCTCGTGCTGGACGAGCCGACGAACCACCTCGACCTGCCGGCCATCGAACAACTGGAGTCGGCCCTCGACGCCTACGAGGGCACGCTGCTCCTGGTCACCCACGACCGGCGCATGCTGGACGCGGTCCGGGTGACCCGTCGCCTCGAGGTGGCGGACGGCAAGGTGACCGAGCGCTAGGGCCTGTCTGACCACTCCCGTCTGCCGCGCGCAACGACGCGAATGGTCAGACAGGCCCTGGGCCCGGGCCGGTGCCCGGCCGGGGCGATGGGCCCAGCGGGCGGCGGCCAGGGGCTCTCGGGGCAGGGGTTGTCGGCCGGGACGAGGGCCGGAGCGGCATGGCTCCGGCCCTCGTCCGGTCAGCGCTTCTTGGGGTCCAGCAGGCCCGCCCGGCGCAGCGCGTCGGCCATCGCGCTGTTGGCCGGGGCCGGCGCCTGCCGTCCGCCCCGGTCACCGCCAGCACGGCCCTGCCGCTGACCCTGACCGCCCTGTCGCTGTCCCTGACCGCCCTGCCGTTGCTGGGGCGGCCGGGCGCCGCCCCCGCGCTGCTGCCGGCCGCCGCCCTGCCCCTGCGGGGCGGCCTCGTCGTCCAGGCGCAGGGTCAGCGCGATCCGCTTGCGCGGGATGTCCACGTCCAGGACCTTCACCTTGACGATGTCACCCGGCTTCACGACATCCCGCGGGTCCTTGACGAACGTCTTGGACATCGCCGAGACGTGCACCAGACCGTCCTGGTGGACGCCGATGTCCACGAAGGCGCCGAAGGCGGCCACGTTCGTGACCACGCCTTCCAGGACCATCCCGGCGGACAGGTCGGAGATCTTCTCCACGCCCTCCTTGAAGGTGGCCGTCTTGAAGGCGGGACGCGGATCGCGGCCCGGCTTCTCCAGCTCCCTGAGGATGTCGGTGACGGTCGGCAGACCGAAGGTGTCGTCCACGAAGTCGGCGGGCCGCAGCGAGCGCAGCACGCCGGTGTTCCCGATGAGGGAGGCCACCTCCTGGCCCGTGGTCTTCACCATCCGGCGCACCACCGGGTAGGCCTCCGGGTGCACGCTGGAGGAGTCCAGCGGGTCGTCGCCGCCTCGGATGCGCAGGAAGCCCGCGCACTGCTCGTACGCCTTCGGGCCGAGCCGCGCCACCTTCTTCAGCTCCGAGCGGGAACGGAACGGCCCGTTCTGGTCCCGGTGCGCGACGATGTTCTCGGCGAGCCCGGCGGAGATGCCCGACACCCGCGAGAGCAGCGGCACGGACGCGGTGTTGACGTCCACACCGACGCCGTTGACGCAGTCCTCGACGACCGCGTCCAGCGAGCGGGACAGCTTCACCTCGGACAGGTCGTGCTGGTACTGGCCGACACCGATGGACTTCGGGTCGATCTTCACCAGCTCGGCCAGCGGGTCCTGCAGACGCCGGGCGATGGAGACCGCGCCGCGCAGCGAGACGTCCATGCCGGGCAGTTCCTGCGAGGCGTACTGCGACGCCGAGTACACGGACGCGCCCGCCTCGGAGACCATCACCTTGGTGAGCTTCAGCTCCGGGTGCTTGGAGATCAGTTCACCGGCGAGCTTGTCGGTCTCCCGGGACGCCGTGCCGTTGCCGATGGCGACCAGCTCGACCGCGTGCTCCTCGGCGAGCCGCGCCAGCTTGGCGATCGCCTCGTCCCACTTGTTGGCCGGGACGTGCGGGTAGATCACGTCCGTCGCGACGACCTTGCCGGTCGCGTCGACCACCGCGACCTTCACTCCCGTACGGAACCCGGGGTCCAGGCCGAGTGTCGCGCGCGTGCCGGCCGGCGCGGCCAGCAGCAGGTCGCGCAGGTTCGCGGCGAAGACGTTCACCGCCTCGTCCTCGGCGGCGGTCCGCAGCCGCAACCGGATGTCGAGGCCCAGGTGGACGAGGAGGCGGGTGCGCCAGGCCCAGCGGACCGTGTCCGTCAGCCACTTGTCGGCGGGCCGGCCCCGGTCGGCGATCCCGAACCTCGAGGCGACGATCCCCTCGTACGAGGACGGAACCGATGAGGACTCAGCCGGTTCCTCCGGCTCCAGGACGAGGTCCAGGACCTCCTCCTTCTCGCCGCGCAGCATCGCCAGGATCCGGTGCGAGGGCAGCTCGGTGAAGGGCTCGGCGAAGTCGAAGTAGTCGGCGAACTTGGCGCCCGCCTCCTCCTTGCCCTCGCGCACCTTGGCGGCCAGCCGCCCGCGCACCCACATGCGCTCGCGCAGCTCGCCGATCAGGTCGGCGTCCTCCGAGAACCGCTCGGTGAGGATCGCCCGCGCGCCGTCCAGCGCGGCCTGCGCATCGGCGACGCCCTTGTCCGCGGCCACGAACGCGGCCGCGGCCGCCAGCGGCTCGACCGTCGGGTCGCCCAGCAGGCCCTCCGCGAGCGGCTCCAGGCCCGCCTCGCGCGCGATCTGCGCCTTCGTACGCCGCTTGGGCTTGTAGGGCAGGTAGATGTCCTCCAGGCGCGCCTTCGTCTCGGCGCCCCGGATCCGCGCCTCCAGCTCCTCGGTGAGCTTGCCCTGCTCGCGCACCGACTCCAGGATCGCGGTCCGCCGCTCCTCGAGCTCCCGCAGATAGCGCAGCCGCTCCTCGATCGTGCGCAGCTGCGCGTCGTCGAGCATCTCGGTCGCTTCCTTGCGGTAGCGGGCGATGAAGGGCACCGTCGAACCGCCGTCGAGCAGCTCGACCGCGGCCTTCACCTGCCGCTCCCGTACGCCGAGTTCCTCGGCGATCCTGCCTTCGATGGACCCTACTTCGATGGATCCGGGTGTCGTCACGATCCCGTACCGCCTTCTCCACTGAGGTTGCGCGGCAATTGTGGCAGGTGGCGCCGACAATCGGGGATCAGGGCGGCGCGCGGCGGGCCGCCGGGTCCAGATCTCAGGCGCGGCTCCCGCGGGCGGAGGACGAAGCCCCGCCGAACAACCGGGCCACGGCCCGGAACGGAAGCGTCACCACCGTGGCGATGGCCCCGCCGATCTGGCGCAACACGTCTGCGATGGCACGGAACACGAAACCCTCTCCCTTCCGCCCGGTCCCGGTGACCGGACAGGGAACGGGTACCTCCGCGGAGCCCGCTGGAACCCCGCGTGGCAGGAAAGGTGGGAAACGCGTCGTTGCGGCCATGCCCGGACCCGCCAAGAATCGCGGTCATGGCACAGCGAACCGTCCTGATCGTCGTCTTCGACGGCGTCCAGAGCCTCGACGTCACCGGTCCTCTGGAAGTGTTCACCGGTGCCGAGAGGCGCATCCCGGGCTCCTACCGCATCCGTACGGCGTCCCTGGACGGCGGCCCGGTGCGCACCTCCAGCGGGCTGACCCTCGTACCGGACGGCTCCCTGGCGGACGCGGACGGACCGCACACCCTGGTGGTCCCGGGCGGCGAGGGCACCCGCAGCCCCGACCCGCGGCTGGTGGCGTGGCTGCGGGGCCACGGCCCGCGCGCGCGGCGCCTGGTCTCCGTGTGCACCGGAGCGATCCTGCTCGCCCGTGCCGGGCTCCTGGACGGCCGCCGGGTCACGACGCACTGGGCGTACTGCGAGAAGCTCGCCCGGGACCATCCCGCCGTCCGGGTCGACCCCGACCCGATCTTCGTACGGGACGGGGACGTGGCCACCTCGGCCGGCGTGACCGCGGGCATCGACCTCGCCCTCGCGCTGGTGGAGGAGGACCTGGGCCGGGACGCCGCGCTGACCGTCGCCCGCCATCTGGTGGTGTTCCTGCGCAGACCGGGGAACCAGGCCCAGTTCAGCGCCCAGCTGGCCGCCCAGACCGCCCGGCGCGGACCGCTCCGGGACGTCCAGCAGTGGATCACCGAGCACCCGGACGGCGACCTCGGTGTCGACGCGCTGGCCGCCCGCGCCGCCCTGTCGCCGCGTCACTTCGCCCGCGCCTTCCATGCCGAGACCGGGACGACACCCGGCCGCTACGTCGACCGGGTCCGCCTCGAGCACGCCCGCCGCCTGCTGGAGGACACCGCCGACGGCATCGAGGAGATCTCCCGCGCCAGCGGCTACGGCACCCCCGAGGCCATGCGCCGCGCCTTCGTGCGCGCCCTCGGCGCCTCCCCGGCCGAGTACCGGCGCCGGTTCCGCCCGGCGCCCGCCCCCTGATCCACCGACACCCGTCCGACGCAAGGGGAGAACACATGCAGATCGCCATCGTCCTCTACGACCGGTTCACCGCCCTGGACGCCGTGGGCCCCTACGAGACCCTCGGCCGGCTGCCGGACGCGCGGACGGTCTTCGTCGCCGAGGAGACCGGACCGGTGCGCACGGACACCGGGAACCTCGCGATCACCGCCGACCGGGCCCTCACCGACGTACCGTCCCCGGACCTCGTCATCGTGCCGGGCGGTCCCGGACAGCACGCCCTGATGGACCACGCGCCCCTGCTCGACTGGCTGCGCACCGCCGACGCCACCAGCACCTGGACCACCTCGGTGTGCACCGGCTCGCTGCTGCTGGCCGCCGCCGGTCTGCTCACCGGTCGTCGCGCCACCTCGCACTGGCTCGCCCTCGACATGCTGGAGCGGTACGGCGCGCGGCCCACCGGCGAACGGGTCGTGTTCGACGGCAAGTACGTCACCGCGGCCGGTGTCTCCGCCGGCATCGACATGGGCCTCGCACTGCTCGGCAGGATCGCCGGCGACGACTACGCCCAGGCCGTCCAGCTCGCCACCGAGTACGACCCGCAGCCGCCGTACGACGCCGGCTCCCCGGAGAAGGCTCCCGCACACCTGGTCGCCGAACTCCGCGGGCACAGCCGGTTCATTCTGACGTAGACACGCTCCAGGTGAAGCGCGGCCGCCTGCGCTCCAGGAACGCGGCGACCCCCTCCGCGGTGTCGCCGCCGCCGCGCGCCTGCTCCGCCCAGTGCCCGTCCCGGTCGGTCCGGCCGTTCGCGAATTCCTTCGCGGCGGCCTGGGTGAGCTGCGAGCGGGACGCCAGGGTCCGGGTCAACTCGGCGACCCGATCGTCCAGTTCGCCCTCGGGCAGCACCTCGTCCACGAGCCCGGTGCGCAGGGCGCGCCGAGCGTCGATCAAGTCGGCAGTGAACAGCAGGTACTTCGCGGTGGCCGGACCCACCAGCGACACCAGCCGCCGGGTCGAGGAGGCGGGGTAGACGATGCCCAGCCGGGCCGGTGTCACCCCGAACAGCGCGCCCTCCTGCGCCAGTCGCAGATCGCAGGCCGCCGCGAGCTGCGCACCACCGCCCACACAGTGCCCGCGCACCGCGGCGAGGGTGGGTTTCGGGAACGCGGCCAGGGCCTCCTCGGCCGCCACCGCGAGCCCCTGTGCCTCCTGGGGCGAGTCCTGGAGCGTGGAGATGTCCGCGCCCGCGCAGAAGGTCCCGCCCTCCCCGGTCAGCACCAGCGCCCGGACGCCCGGGTCGTGCGCGAACCGGTCCAGCAGCGGCGGCAGCGCCCGCCACATCGCGGCCGTCATGGCGTTGCGCTTGGCCGGGTGGCGGATCACGACGGTGGCGACGGAGTCGACGACCCGGTGCGACAGCTGGGGCTCCATGCGCCGGATGCTATCCGCCGCACCGTGCCGCCGATCGAGAGGCCCGGAGTGAGGTACGACTCGGTCTGCTCCTCGTGCGCGCCGGACTCCTACAAGACGAAGAGTTCGCGAACCGGCGTGCGGGGCAGACAGGAACAGTCCTTCAAGTGACCATGTCATACGCCAACGGTCAGATCCGTTCGATACCAGCTGACTTCTGTTCAGGTATCCGGGCCGGAGCGGATCGTTACCAACACTCGACGTGTGGTGACAATCGAGCGCGAGGGTGGCGACCGGACGATGGACAACCACGGGCGCGGGGACGACCCGCGCCCAGCGGGGGGCGCCGAGCGGCCGCCCGACCCACTGCCGTACGAAGGCGTCTGGCGGTTCACCGCGCCCGCCGTGGACGCCTCGGTCCCGCAGGCGCGGCGCGCGGTACGCGACCTGCTGCTGCGCCAGGGCGTACCGGTCTCCGACGAGCTGAGCTACGGCCTGCTGCTGATCGTCTCCGAGCTGGTCACGAACGCGGTCAAGCACGCGGCGCTGCTGTCGCCGATGCTGGCCGTGGAGGTGGCCGTCGGCGCCGAGTGGGTGCGGGTGTCCGTGGAGGACAACCATCCCTACCGCCCGACCGCCCTGGAGGCCGATCACGGCCAGACGGGCGGCCGGGGGCTGCTCCTGGTCCGCGAGGTGGCCCGGGAGGCGGGCGGGGTGGTCGACGTGGAGCACACGGCGAGCGGGGGCAAGGTGATCTGGGCCGCCATGCCGCTCAAACCCGCGATCCTCATGTAGGGACGGCCGAGGGCTACCAGCCTGCGGACGGGCCCGTCAGCTCCTTGATCGCCGGGCGGGCCGCGTCCAGCACGGTCATGAACCAGGCCGAGAACGGATCCCGGGCGTGCCGCTGAGCCAGCTCGGCCGCCGTGACGAAGGCGGTCGAGGCGATCTCCTCCGCGTCCGGCGCGAGCGGCGCCTGCACCAGGCCGACGAACAGGTGGTTGTACTCCTGCTCCACCAGCCCCGAGGCCGGGTCCGGGTGGTGGTAGCGGACCGTGCCCGCCTCCGCCAGCAGCGAGGGGGACACGCCCAGCTCCTCGTGCGTGCGCCGGGCCGCCGCCGCGAACGGCGCCTCACCGGGGTAGGGGTGGCCGCAGCAGGTGTTGGACCACACACCGGGCGAGTGGTACTTGCCGAGGGCCCGCTGCTGGAGCAGCAGCCGGCCCTGCTCGTCGAAGAGGAACACGGAGAACGCGCGGTGCAGCTGCCCCGGTGGCTGATGGGCGGCGAGCTTCTCCGCCGTACCGATCGTCATACCCTTCTCGTCGACCAGTTCCAGCAAAATCGCCTCTGCGGTGCCCTTCGACGAGCTGTGCGTCGCGGTGGCAGGTGTGATCGGCATACCCATCCTTCGCCTCGGTCTTCGCACCCCAAGTCTGCCGTACGAATCCGGCACTCCCGGCACTTCCCGGCACGTACGCGCGCGGCGCGGCACCGGAAGTGGGACCCGGTAGATCATGCTGCCCGGCACCTGTCGCACAGAACCGTCCGGGGGTGCGCCGAACTGGAGTTCCCGCGGTCAGTGGCAGAGCCGCGCCTCGTGCTCCGCGTGCCCGCCCGGCTCCAGCTGGAAGGTGCAGTGCTCCACGTCGAAGTGGTCGCCGAGGCAGCCCTGCAGTTCGTGCAGCATCTTCTCGTTGCCTATGGCGTTCAGCACCTCGGAGCTGACCACCACGTGCGCGGACAGCACGGGCATGCCGGAAGTGATCGTCCAGGCGTGCAGATCGTGCACGTCCTCCACCCCGTCCAGCGCCAGGATGTGCGCCCGGACCTCCGTCATGTCGACGTTCTTCGGGGCCGCCTCCAGCAGCACGTCCAGCGTCTCGCGCAGCAGCTTCACCGTCCTCGGCACGATCATCACCGCGATCACCAGCGAGGCGATGGGGTCGGCCGGCTGCCAGCCGGTGGCCAGGATCACGGCCGCCGAGATCAGCACCGCCACCGAGCCGAGCGCGTCCGCGGCCACCTCCAGGAAGGCGCCGCGCACGTTCAGGCTCTCCTTCTGCCCGCGCATCAGCAGGGTCAGCGAGATCGTGTTGGCCACCAGACCGACCAGACCGAACACGATCATCTGGCCGCCCCGGGTGTCCGCGGGCGTGACGAACCGCTCGATCGCCTCGTAGAGGACGTACCCGCCGACACCGAGCAGCAGCAGGCAGTTGGCCAGCGCCGCGAGGATCTCGGCGCGGGCGTACCCGAACGTGCGGTTGGTGCTCGCCGGGCGGTTCGCGAAGTGGATCGCGAGCAGGGCCATGCCGAGGCCCACCGCGTCGGTCGCCATGTGCGCCGCGTCCGCGATCAGCGCGAGGGAGTCCGCGACCAGGCCGCCGACGAACTCGACCACCATGACCGTGAGCGTGATGCCCAGCGCGATGCGCAGCCGGCCCCGGTACGCGGCCGCGGCCGTACCCGTGGCAGGCGCAGCGGCGTGCGCATGCCCGTGGTCGTGCCCTGCCCCCATGACTACCGCCCTTCCGTGTGCCGTCAGGGAGCCAGTGAACTACGGGCTGGGGGTATCGGGCAACGCGGCACTGAACACCGTTGTCATGTGCCCTGACCTGCGGAAACGATCCGCAGGTCAGGGGGCTCGGCTCAGTTGCCGTGGTGCAGCCGCCAGCCCTGCCAGGCCGAGTCGACCATCTCCCGCACCCCGCGCCGGGCCCGCCAGCCCAGTTCCTCGGCGGCCCGCTCGGCCGAGGCGACCGCGCGCGGCGCGTCTCCCGGGCGGCGCCCCTCCACCAGGGGCGGCCGGCGGTCCCCGGTGACCTCACCGATGACGTCGATCAGCTCACGCACCGAGACGCCCTCGCCCCGGCCGACGTTCAGCGTCAGATCGCCGGCCAGGTCCCCGTCGGCGAGCCGCCGGGCCGCCGCCAGGTGCGCCTCGGCGAGGTCGGCCACGTGGATGTAGTCCCGGACGCAGGTGCCGTCCGGCGTCGGATAGTCGGCGCCGAAGATCCGCGGGGCCTCGTCGCGGGTGAGCCGGTCGAAGACCATCGGCACGATGTTGAACACCCCGGTGTCCGCCAGTTCCGGCGCGGCCGCGCCCGCCACGTTGAAGTAGCGCAGGCACACCGTGGAGATCCCGTGTGCCTGCCCCGCCGCCCGCACCAGCCACTCACCGGCCAGCTTGGTCTCGCCGTAGGGGTTCACCGGGGCGCACGGGGTGTCCTCGGTGATCAGGTCCACGTCGGGGTTGCCGTACACGGCCGCCGACGAGGAGAACAGCAGTCGGCGGATGCCCGCCTCGGCGACCGCGTCCAGCAGCGTGGCCAGGCCGCCGACGTTCTCCCGGTAGTAACGGGTGGGCTCGGCCACGGACTCGGCGACCTGCTTGCGCGCCGCGAGATGGACGACACCCGTCACGCCGTGCTCGGCGAAGACCCGCTTGAGCCGCTCCCCGTCCAGCGTCGAGCCCTCGACGAGCGGGACCTGTGCGGGCAGCCGGGCGGGCACGGCGGCCGACAGGTCGTCCAGCGCCACGACGCTCTCCCCGGCACCGGCCATGGCCCGTGCCACATGCGCCCCGATGTATCCGGCTCCGCCGGTGATCAGCCACGTCATGGTCGCCCACCCTATGCCCGGCCCGCCCGGTGTCCCGGATGCCCGGGTCTGCCCCCACGGGTTTGTGGGCGGGGCCCCGGATCCCCGATGATGATCGCGGCAAAGGCCGGGGCAGCCCCCGTGGACCGGCCCGTGAACGGCCGGTGAACACGGGCTCCGACCCATCCGATAACCTCTGCCGACATGCCGCCCGGGTGCCGCAGGCAGGGGCGCCCCACCACGCAGAAGACCGGCGCCCGCGCGCCGGCACCCAGGGAGTGAGTTCGGTTGTCGACCGCCATCGTCACCGGTCCGCCGGTCCCCGGATCGTCGCTCGAGAACGATCTGCGGTCGCTCGGCTTCGACGTGCGGGTGGCAGTGGACGCCTCCGAGGCGGAGACCCTGCTCGCCGCCGCTCCCGCCACGGACCGCGTGGCCCTGGTCGACGCCCGCTTCGTCGGTCACCTGCACAGCCTGCGCCTCGGCCTGACCGACCCGCGCTTCCCGCTCGCCGCCGTCCCCGGCGCCGTCACCGCGCAGCCGGCCGCCCGGCAGGCGCTGACCCGCGCCCTGGCCCGCGAGACCTCCGCGGGTGGTGGCACGGCGGTCGCCGTGGACAGCCTGGCCGACCGCATCGTCACGGCCCTCGACGCCGACGGCAGCGAGGTGCACCGGCCGGAGCTGGGCAGCCTGGTGGCCGCCGTCCCGGCCGATCCGCAGGCCCGCAACGAGGCCCGGCAGTCCGTCGCCGCCGTGGACGAGGAGACCGTCCGCCTGAAGTCGGCCGTGAAGTCCCGCGACGGCTTCTTCACCACGTTCTTCATCAGCCCGTACTCGCGCTACCTCGCCCGCTGGTGCGCCCGCCGGGGCCTGACCCCGAACCAGGTCACCACGGCCTCCCTGCTCACCGCCCTCATAGCGGCCGGCTGCGCGGCCACCGGCACCCGCGGCGGGTTCGTCGCCGCCGGCGTGCTGCTCATCGCCTCCTTCGTGCTGGACTGCACCGACGGCCAGCTCGCCCGCTACGCCCTGAAGTACTCCACGCTCGGCGCCTGGCTCGACGCCACCTTCGACCGGGCCAAGGAGTACGCCTACTACGCCGGTCTCGCCCTCGGCGCGGCCCGCGGCGGCCATGACGATGTATGGGCCCTCGCGCTCGGCGCGATGATCCTCCAGACCTGCCGGCACGTGGTCGACTTCTCCTTCAACGAGGCCAACCACGACGCCACCGCCAACACCAGCCCCACCGCCGCCCTCTCCGACAAGCTCGACAGCGTCGGGTGGACGGTCTGGGTGCGCCGCATGATCGTGCTGCCGATCGGCGAGCGCTGGGCCATGATCGCGATCCTGACGGCGGCCACGACCCCGCGGATCACCTTCTACGCGCTGCTCGTCGGCTGCGCCTTCGCGGCGACCTACACCACGGCGGGCCGCGTGCTGCGCTCCTTGACGCGCAAGGCGCGGCGCACCGACCGGGCGGCCCAGGCGCTGGCGGACCTGGCCGACTCCGGTCCGCTCGCCGAGGCCGTCCGGCGGGTGCTGAAGCGGGGCCTGCCCGGGCTCGCCGTGCCCGCCGTGGCCCTGCTGGGCGGCGCGGCCGTCCTGGCCTGCTCGGCCCTCACCGACTTCGGCGGCGTCCTGCCGGTCGCCGGCGCCCTGGTGTACGTCCTCGCCTCGGCCCTGGCCGTCGCCCGCCCCCTCAAGGGCGCCCTCGACTGGCTGGTACCGCCGTTCTTCCGGGCCGCCGAGTACGGCACCGTCCTCGCCCTCGCGGCACAAGCGGACGTGAACGGAGCCCTTCCAGCGGCTTTCGGCCTGGTGGCCGCCGTCGCCTACCATCACTACGACACGGTGTACCGCATCCGCGGCAACGCCGGTGCGCCCCCGGCCTGGCTGGTGCGCGCCATCGGTGGGCACGAGGGGCGGACGCTGCTCGTCGCTGTCCTCGCGGCGGCGCTCACCCCCTCTCAGTTCAAGGTCGCGCTCACGGTCCTCGCCGTGGCCGTCGCCGTGGTGGTGCTCGTCGAGAGCATCCGCTTCTGGGTGTCCGCCGGGGCGCCCGCCGTACACGATGAAGGAGAAACCGCATGATCGGCCTCGTGCTGGCTGCGGGCGCCGGGCGGCGTCTGCGCCCCTACACCGACACCCTGCCCAAGGCTCTGGTGCCGGTGGGCCCCGAGGGCGCGGAGGAGTCGCTGACGGTCCT